>JANNYA010000244.1:0-36086 GCA_031409855.1 Rhodanobacteraceae bacterium
GCCTAGTGCCGCCAAGCCATTTTCTTTGGCGCGGGCATAGACGATGGCTTGCGCTTGCGCGTAGTTTTTCACCAAATCTTTTGACCACATTTGCAGCGCAGCAGACTGCATCGCACGGCCATAGCTAAAGCTCAACGGCCATGGCTTATGACTAAGTTTATTCAATGCATTCAAATGCGCGGTGGCTTCTTCATCACTTTGCCCACCGGATAAAAACACAATGCCGGGCACCGTCGCTGGCACCGTGGATTTCAGACAACGCAGCGTCATCTCCGCGACTTCATCGACACTCGCGCGGTCGCTATTATCTTTGCCAGAAATAACCATGCTCGCTTTCAAAATCGTGCCTTCCAAAAGCACGTTTTGGCTATACATTTCATCGTAGAGCGAGCGCAGCGTGGACTCCGTCACGTCATAACAGACGTCGATATCGTGATCACCATCGATCATCACTTCCGGTTCTACCATCGGCACAATGCCAGCTTCTTGGCACAGTGCCGCGTAGCGTGCCAGCGCGTGGCAATTCGCCGAGATCGCGGCACCGGATGGCGCGTCTTCCGAGATATTGATCACCGCGCGCCATTTGGCAAACTTGGCGCCCAGCTTGGCATATTCCTCTAGCCGCGCGCGTAAACCATCTAAACCTTCGGTCACGACTTCACCTGGGTAACCGGCCAACGCAACCGTGCCTTTGTCGACTTTAATGCCGGGCAAAATCCCGTTTTTAAGCATGACATCGGTAAAACGGCGGCCGTCTTTGGTCGATTGACGCAGCGTTTCGTCAAACAAAATCGCACCGGAGATATATTCATTGAGTTTCGGGGTGGTTAGCAAAAGTTCGCGATACGCGCGGCGATTGTCTTCACTACATTCGATTTTGAGCGCGTCAAAACGCTTCTTGATGGTGGCGTTGGACTCGTCAATCGCGATAATGCCTTTGCCGGGCGCAACCAGCTGTAGCGCGATTTCTTCTAATTGCTCAATGCTCATGTGGCTTCAATTTGGTTAAATTAGGAGCGCTGAGAATACCGCAGTGCGGGCTGCGCAGATATATCAAATACTGGCGCCAGATTAGATGTTTAGCCTCGATCTAGTCGATGTTGAAAGTGATTGAATTTTACGGCCATATGCACCTAGATATATGCCGATGGCAAGAAAAGCTGAAGCGATCCACGGCCCTAGGGCAGCGTTTGACTGGTGGCCAGCTGCAACATCAGAGTGACTCCTAACAACGACTTGATTGACTGATACTTCGTAAACACTGAAATATTCACTATCTGAAAAAATCGGCCCGCTCGGTGTGCTCGAGTCGTACAGCACTGAAACTGTTGGCTTGCCAGCCTGAGCGAGGGCGTCGTAAACAAGCCCCGTGGCCTTACCAATAGAAGCGTAACTAAATTGCGACGTTGATTCACGTAGCTTAAATTTGACGTCGTATTTCTTACTTGCAACCCACTCTACAGTCCCCGTAATCGAACGAAGTGTGCTACGGGCAGGAATTCCGTCAAACGAAGTCCATGAGTAAAGCAACACTCCAAAAAGGGTGAATGACAGAAGCGCGCAAGCGAACAGCGAACGTGCTGAAGGGTGGGCCATGTGCACTGATGTACCACCGTTCGAGTTAGCTGCGATGCAGCCTGGAAGCCTAAGTGTAAATCAGAATCAGCGAATGCTGAATTGTAGGTCGCTTGTTGTCCAGCCCATCAAAGCGAATGCCGTGGCGCAACCATGGTGCTTGCCAAAAGCAATCCAGCGACCAAGGAAATAACCAATAGCAGCATAGAAATCGCGGTATCAAGACCTAAAAAAACATCTTTTTGAAAGACAAAGAACAGGCTCTTAAAGCCGACCGAACCCGGCACCAGTAGGATGATTCCGGGCAAGCGAATCAGCGCCCCTGGCCGTCGGCTGAGCCGCGCGTAGATATTTGCGGTCAACGCAACAATTAAGCCAGCGAAAAACACGCCAAATTCTGCGCCGTATAAATCACCACCGACGCGGGTGCTGGCATAGCCCAAAATCGCGGCACCGATGGCGAGCGGATAGTCTTTCAGCAAAGCTTTAAACAACAGCGCAAAGGACGTGGCAGACACCAGCAAACCGGTCCACGCGATCCATTCGGGGGTGGGCTGCGGCACGCCTACGAGCGCGATCATGCCTAAAATTTTGGCAACCTCTGCTCCTACCAGCGCACCAAAGGCGAGCTTTAACAAAGTTGCTAGTGCACCGGCCATACGTGCCGTACCACTGACTAGGTGCTGGGTTGCGATTTCCGCCGCTGCACCGGTGATGCCCAAACCGGGAATCAACACAATCACACTGGCCAGCAGGGCGCGGCGATAATCGATGACAAAATAGTGCGCGGCGCAGGTGACTAAAAACGCAGCGACAATGGCGCAAATCGCATCCAGGCCACTGGCGAAGCGGCGTCGAACACCCAGCGTCAAGTGCAGCAGCGCCAACACCGCGCCAATCGTGGCAGCTAATACAATTTCAATCCAAGCCGCGCGCAATAGCGCGGCGACGCCAGCGCTCGCTAAAGTAAAGCCCAGCAAGGTTTCCAGCCAAAATCGCTCAGGCGCTACCGGCGCACTGGCTAGGGTCAGCGCCCGAGCACCACTTTGTGCGTTCAATTCCCCCGAAATCACACGCTCGGCGATGTCATCCACCGCGCACAGCGTGCGCAGATTGATATCACCCGGCGTCAAACGCAACACGCGCACCAGATTTTGCGGTGGCACCGCGCCGGCCTTTGTAAACTCGGTCAAGCTCAAAATGATTGCGGTGGGGCTGGACCAAACATCCGCATCCAGGCCCAATTTACGCCCGACGGTATCCAAGGCATTTTCTAACCGCGCGGCGGTCGTGCCCGCTTCGTGCAGTTGTACTGCCAGCAGCGCTAAAAAAGTGGTTTTTGCCTCAAAGGAGTTTTCTGTGGCAGCCGCGTGCATCGTGCTAATACGCAAACGCTACCAAAACGGCCATGGCGATAAAGATCAATGCGCCCCAACTTAAATTGATCAACCAAACCACCGCCGAGGGCATACCGGCATCTGGACGTTGCCTTAGCACTACCGTCGCGCTGGCAAAATCATGGATCGCTTGGCGGCGCGCGCTGATTGGTTGCGTGACAAAGGTGAGGCAGAAAAACCAAGTGCCGATGAGTTTGACAAATTCGCGCAGGAACGCCTGAGCCACAGTAATGCGTTGCGCTGAGCTGTTGACTACGACTAAGCCCGCCGCCATTTTCCCCGGCGTGGCCATACTGGCACTGGCATGCCAAAACGCGTAATAACTAATCGTGAGCAGTGCTGGAAACACAATCGTGGCAATCGCGATTGCGTTGGTTGTGGTGTCGCTGGAGCCAAGCCCAGTCATCCCGGTCACACCCATGCCTAGACCGAAAATCAGCATGAGTACAAACATCAAAAAATACACCACGATCGTGACGACGACAGTGTCGATTGTCAGCGCCGCCGCACGCCGCCAAAATCCAGCATAGTCGGACTGGCTAAAATCTTGCGGTGCAGCAGCAGCAGGGTGCTGTGGGCCAGGATAACTTGTCGGGCCAGGATAGCTGGGCGCGGCGTAAGGTGGGTAGGAGGGCACGGTAGGCGCTGGCGGCATAGTTGGCGCGGGTGCTGGTTTCACCAGATTTATTGGAATTGCCTGGCCCTCCATCAGCTGCGGAATTTGCGCCAGTAACAGCCATTCTTGCATACCATCAATCCAGCCTAAATCTTGCGCACCAAAGCGGCCCTCAAGGATGTAGCCCTTTGCTTCCTCAATGCTGAATGGGCCAAATTGTTGACCATCACGTTCCAGATAAACCACTGCCATGCGAACCACCGATTTTGTTTTGCAAATTGATTTACAGCGGCGTTAGTAGCTCATCGCTGCCGCATTTAAGATGCCGCACACCACACTAATGCCGGCCAAAAGAATCGCACCTGCCGGGCGATCCTCGCTAATGCTGGCACCGAGTTGCGGCATTACGAGCCGCAGCAGCGCATAGACGGCCAGCTGCAAGGCCATCGCAACCAAACTCCACTGAATGAGCGCCATGGTGCTAACGCTATGCAAAATAGCGGCAGCCACCGGCAGCGCAAAACCAATCAACGCACCGACCAGCGCGACAGCGGCGCTGGTATTGCCTGCACGAATCAGCGCCAATTCGTCGTGCGGTGTTAGATAGGTATAAATCGACCAAAACACACACAGCAACAGCGCTGCCATCGAAAAATAGCTTAGAAAATGCGGTAGCGCGGACAAGTAATTCGGCAGCATGGGCGGTTCCAACGTCTTTGAAATGTGTTCAGCGTCGGAAGTCTAACAAGTTTGCTTTGAATGTTTTGAACGATAGTCTGGGCCGGGCGCCATTCAAACTGAAGGGTCGTCATCCCCGAATGTTTTAGTCGGGGATCCAGCCTGCACTTGCGCAAAGTACAGCGAATTGCAATTGTGCAACGCCAGAACATGCTCTCTGGATTCCCGCCAAAAGCACGCGGGAATGACGAACTTAGTGCGCCGTCGCCCCATTAAATTCGAATCAGCGAAAACTACCGAGATTCCCCTTCAGCTTGAACTGCACCCGTCTGGGCCAATAGCGATACACTCGATGCGGGCACTAAGCTGACTAAATCCCAGCTTAAAGGTGACGGACAATTGTGGAAAGTTCATAAGTGATTAAGCTGGCAGGCGTAGCGTTTGCCAAGTTCCGATTTGCGAACGCTCTTGAGCATTCACCATGTCCACTTTTATGCGCTCCACACTGATTGCCGCTCTTGCTTTGAGTGCGTTTGCAGCGTCCGCACAAAACCGAAGCTATCAGGGGCCAAACCAAGGGCAAGGACAAAGTTTTGACTTTGCCCGCGTGATCAACAGTCAGCCGATATATGAAACCGTTGAAATTGACGACGGCCGCGAGGTTTGCCACAACGAGCAAGTGCGCACACCGCAATACTCGCAGCACTACGACCGCCCGCGCTCGGAATCGGCCTCGATTTTTGGTGCGATTATCGGTGGCGTGATTGGTAACCAATTCGGCCACGGTCGTGGTCGCGCTGCCGCTACCGTTGCGGGCGTGGCGTTGGGTTCGGCAATTGCCAATGATAGTCAGCGCCAGGATCGCTATCGCGGTAATTACCAACGCTCGATCGTTAGCACCGAGCGCGTGTGCAGCTATCAGCCCCGCGTGCGCACCGAGCGCCAGCTGGTCGGCTACAGCGTCCGCTACGACTACAAAGGTCAAATTGGCGAAACCACCACGCGCAATCAACCCGGCAGCACGATACGCGTCGCGGTTGCAGTGACGGCGATTGAAGACTAACTGCGTTTACGGCGCGTTATATTGACTTAGCATCGATACCCAGACGGCGTAAACTTTGCACCCGGCCGCAGCACCTGCTGCGGCCTCGTTGTTTTTACGGGTGAGCTTTATGCGTGCGGATTCGGCAACTGATGGGCGCGACATTGTGCGCTCCGAAATCACCACTGAAGCCGACTACGACCGGTTTCAATGCTTTAGTCGACGTGGTTTTCTGCAAGCCGCTGCGGCGTTAGCGGGTGCTGCAACAGCGTCGGCATTCGCTGCAGGCAGCCGAAATCTCAGCCCGCCGATTCAAAATTTGGTAAAAAACCCAAACTTTGTCAGCGCTGAAGAGTTAACGACTTGGAACGACGCAACTTCTTATAATAATTACTACGAATTTGGCCTCGACAAAGCCGCGCCTCAGGAACAGGCCAAAGACTTTGCGCCGTTCCCCTGGCAGGTAGAAATTGCTGGCGAATGCGAGCTGAAAGGTGCATTTAGTTTTGCTGAGCTGATCAAGGGTGTTGCCGTTGAAGAACGCGTGTATCGACACCGCTGCGTCGAAGCGTGGTCAATGGTGTTGCCCTGGGCCGGGGTGCCGCTGGCGAGTGTACTCAAGCGTTTCAAACCCACCTCAAAAGCAAAATATGTCGCCTTTACCGCGCTCAATGACCGTAGCCGCATGCCGGGGCAAAATTATTCTAGCCTAGCTTGGCCCTATCGCGAGGGTTTGCGCATTGACGAAGCGATGCATCCCTTGAGCCTGCTGGCCACTGGGCTGTATGGGCGGGTGATGCCGAATCAAAACGGCGCACCACTGCGCCTGATTACGCCGTGGAAGTATGGCTTCAAGGGCATCAAGGGCATCGTCAAAATTGAATTTGTAGAACGCCAGCCGTTCACCAGCTGGAATGATGCCGGCCCGGATGAGTACGGCTTTTATGCGAACGTCAATCCAAAAGTTGACCACCCGCGCTGGTCGCAGGCGACTGAGCGCAAATTGACCGGCTCGGGCTTTTCATTGTTTCGCAGCAAACGCGTAGAAACGCTGCTGTTTAATGGCTATGCGCGTCAAGTTGCGAACTTGTACACCGGGATGGATTTGCGGGCGAATTTTTAAACCCCAGAAGCCCACAAAGAAGCCCATAAAGAAGCCACAAAGGAGCCCACCAAGATGACCCACCCGACACTCGCCGCCTGGCATGCACTAGTTGAATCAAGAAACGCGCGCGGCCTCAAGGCGCTGCTGGCTGATGATGTCGTGTTCCACTCGCCGGTGGTGCATACACCGCAGCTGGGCCGCCTAGTCACCACACAATACCTAGCCGCCGCTTTCCAAGTCTTTTTCAACACCTCGTTCAAGTACGTGCGGGAAATCGCCGGTGAATCGGATGCAGTGCTTGAGTTTGAAGTGGAGATTGATGGCATCACCGTCAACGGCGTCGACATGATCAAATGGGACGACGGGGGAAAGATCATTGATTTTAAAGTGCTTATTCGGCCGCTGAAGGCGATCAATCTGATCCATCAAAAGATGGCGGCGATGCTGCAAGGCAGCGGCGATCCCCATAAGCCTGCCATTGACACAACGCTTAAGCGCGCTTAGTTTGGCGGCCAACTTGGCGCTTTGCCACTGGAAAATTAAATGATTCGAACTTTGTTTGCCACGGGCTGTTTTTTCATCGCAACATCCGCACTTGCCGCAGCCGCCAAACCGCCCGAAGCGGCGATTGCTAGCGCCAATAAGCTCGCTACCGCCGCCGGTTTGGAAGTACTAAAAGCGGGCGGCAATGCCTTTGATGCGGCGGTCGCGGTTTCCGCAGCACTCAGCGTGGTCGAGCCGGAAAGCTCAGGTTTGGGCGGTGGCGCGTTTGCGCTGCTGTATTTCCCAGACAAGCCCGAGGACAAACGCGCGGTATTTGTCGACGCGCGCGAAAAAGCGCCGCTGGCCGCAACGCGGGATATGTATTTGGACGCCAAAGGCGAGCCGAATCGGGACTTGAGCATCAATGGCCCGATGGCGGCGGCGATTCCGGGCTTGGCGGCGGCATTGGCGCATGTACAAAGCCGTTATGGGCGTTTGAGCTTGAAGCAAACCTTGGCACCGGCGATTCGCTTGGCGGAAAAAGGCTACGTTTGGGGCGATAAAAACTTTGCCATGCAGGGCTATCGCGTCGAAACCTTGGCGAAATATCCGGCCTCCGCAAGTCAATTTTTGCGCGGCGGCAAAGCGATTGCCCTGGGCACTACCTTTAAGCAGCCGGAGCTAGCGCGCACGCTGCGCTTGATCGCGATGAGCAATGCTGCGAAGTTTTACAACGGGCCATTCGCCGAAAAACTAGTCGCTGGCGTGCGCGCGGCGGGCGGCATTTGGAGCGTGCAAGATTTGGCAAATTATCAAGTGGTTGAGCGCGCGCCGCTGCAGTTTGACTATGGCAACTACCAATTCATCACCGCACCACCGCCATCGTCTGGTGGCACCGCTTTAGCCAGTATTTTCAATATCTTAGCGGGCTTTGATTTTGCCAAGCTGGACAAGGTACAGCGCACGCATTTGTTGGTGGAATCAATGCGCCGCTCGTATCGGGACCGCGCGATTTATCTGGGGGACCCGGATTTTACCGAGGTGCCGGTGCGCTTGCTGATGAGCAAGGTCTACGCCGCTGGTTTGCGCGCGTCAATCAATCCGGACAAAGCCACGCCGAGCGATATGTTGCCGGGCATCACCATGGCCGCACAGGGCACCGACACCACGCATTTTTCCATTATCGACAAAGATGGGCAAATGGTGGCCTGGACGCAAACGGTGAATTTGCCATTCGGTAACGCCTTTGTCGCACCCGGCACTGGCTTTTTGTTGAACAACGAGATGGACGATTTTTCCGTCAAGCCGGGCGTGCCGAACGCCTTTGGTTTGGTAGGTGATGACGCGAACGCGATTGAGCCGGGCAAGCGCCCGCTATCGTCGATGACGCCCACCTTTATGATTGGCGCGGATCGCGTGGCGGTACTTGGCTCGCCCGGCGGCAGCCGCATTATCACGATGGTGCTATTGGGCGCGTTAGAGCTGATCGGCGGCGCGGACGCACAAGCGGCTACCGCCGTACCGCGCATCCATCACCAATATCTACCCGACACTATTTCGGCCGAACCCGGTGCACTCAGCGAAGCTGAAATTACCGCGCTACAAAAGCGCGGTTTCGTGGTTTCACCGAATGAGCGCACTTGGGGCAATATGCAAGTTGTGCTGTGGGATAAAAAAGCAGGCAAAGTCAGCACCGGCAGCGATCCGCGCTGGAAAACGGTGGGCGGCGGCGGGATTTATCGCTAATGCTTAACGCACAGCAGGATCAGCGCTTCGTCAAAGCGCTGGGGCCGGTGATGCTAACGGCGGCGGTGGTCAATGTGATTGTCGGCGGCGGCATATTTCGCCTGCCAGCGCAGCTTTCTGACAGCTTAGGCGCAGCATCGCCTACCGCGTTTTTGTTGGGTGCGCTGCTGATGCTGCCAATTACGCTGTGCTTTGCCGCCGCAGGGTCGCGCGTGGCATCGACCGGCGGGCCGTATAGCTATTTGAACGCTGCGTTTGGTGCGCAGCCCGGCTTTATCGCAGGTGCATTGATGTGGATTTGCAATTTGGCGTCCAGCGCTGGGATTGCAGCCGCGTTGATGGACTTGCTGGCCTTGGTTTATCCCAGCGTTGCCGGTGGCGGTATGCGCATCGCAGCATTTCTTGTGCTGTACAGCGTTTTGGCGTTCTTAAATTTATTTGGCGTAGCGATGGGCGGGCGGGTCTTGGTGGCTTTTGCTGCGCTGAAGTTGACGCCGCTGATCATCATGGCGGCCTTAGGGCTGACTATTGTTGATCTGGGGCAAATCCAGTGGTTTGCGATTCCCTCCTTTGCCGCACTTGGCACCTCAATGGTGGCGGTAATTTTTGCCTATTCCGGCATTGAAACCGCGCTGATTCCGAGCGGCGAAGTGCGCGATCCCGCGCGTGATGTACCGCGCGCGGCGCTAGCGGCAACTTTAATCGTGATTATTTTGTATTTGGCGATCCAAGTCGTGTGTCAGGCGAGTTTGGGCAGCGCATTGGCAACCGATAAAACCGCCGTGGCCAGCGCCGCCGGTACGCTTTGGGGCCCAGGAAAGACGCTTATCCTAATCACCGCCGCGATTTCCATGACCGGCTTTATGATGGGCAATTTATTGGGCTCAGCGCGCGTGGCTTATGCGCTGGGCCGGGACGGCTTTTTACCCAGCGCCATTGGCGCAATTTCCAGCCGTGGCGTGCCGCATTGGGCAATCGTTGCGCACGCCGTGATCGCTTGCACCTTGGCGTGTGCCGGAAATTTTGAGTTTTTGGTGCTGGTCAGTGGCGGCGCAAACTGCCTGATTTATGTGGGTGTCGCCTGCGCCGCGTGGCAACTGCAGCGGCGTGCGGTGACGCTGGAAAAAGCACCGTTTACAATGCCCGGCGGCAGCTGGCTGATTCCTGCGATTAGCGTGGCGGCGATGCTGATGGTGCTCTCCACGCTAAAGCGCAACGAATGGCTCTCGATTTTGCTGGCGCTGGGGGTGTTGGTCGCGGTGTATTGGATTCGAATGGGCTTAGTGGCGAGGCGAAATTCCTGAGCGTTGCGGCCTTACTTCTCCGTCATTACCCAAACCCCCGCCCAATCCGCCGGTGGGAATTCCATCAAATGACGGCAACGTCCAATGTAGGTTTGCGACAGCTTGTCCATTGGATTTTTCGTCAACGCGCGCTCGAACTGCGTGATCGCGGCCTTGAAATCGGCCGCCCGATAACGCCTGAGCCCTTCGGCGAAATAACCGAACACGTCCATCATGTTCGGAAAGCTCGCCTCGGTATGGAAATCCAGCACCTCGTACACGCCGACCGGCTCAGTCTTGCCTTTCACGACCACGCGGTCGATTTCGCGCATTCGGTAAGTACCGCGCAGCCGCCGGTGCGTGCTTTCGCTGATCAAGATTTCGGCTGAGTAGGCTTTGCAGGCACTTTCCAGGCGCGACGCCAGATTCACACCGTCGCCGATGATGGTGTAATCCATGCGCCGGGTCGAACCAATGTTTCCGGATACCACCATGTCGGTATTTAGCCCGATGCCCATCGACACCGGCTTTTGTCCGCGCTTTACGCGTTCCTCACTGTACTTGCGGCAGCCCCGAATCATCTCAATCGCCGCACGAACCGCGCGGTCTTCGTCATCGTCGTGCGCAATCGGCAGCCCAAAGGCCGCCATGATGGCATCACCAATGAACTTATCGAGCATGCCGCCTTCATGGTTGATGCATTCGACCATGATCGTGAAATATTCATTGAGGAACGCCACCGTGCCCTGCGCGCCCAGCTCTTCAGTCAAGGTGGTAAAGCCGCGAATGTCAGAAAACAACACGGTGGCGCGGGTACTCGCGCCACCGAGCAAATCGGTGCCGCTCTCCAGCATTTGCGCGGCTATCGCCGGGTCCATATAGCGCGACATCGTTGCTTTTACGCGCTTCTCGGTGGAGATATCCTCGATCATCAGCATCGTGCCGAGGCTTTTGTCATCACCCGCCTTGAGCGGTAGCACCGTCAGATTCGCAGACACCAGTGCACCGGCAAACTCAAATTCCGCGTCCATCGTCACCGCCACTTCTTGGCTGGTAGTAACGTGCTCGATACGCTCCATCACCCAGGCGTTCTTGCCGACAAAGAATTCGCCCGCGCCATGCCCAATGATCTCCGTGCTTGGCAGCTTAATGATGCGACAGCCAGAAGCGTTGCAGGTGACGATGCGCCCGCTGCCGTCGAGCGTGACTACGCCGTTCGACATGCTTTGCAGCATGCTGTCGTTGTAGTTTTTCATCTTTTGTACGTCGTCGAACAGCTTGGCGTTTTCAAGCGCAATCGCGACCTGGCCAGTAAACGCCTTCAAGCGCGATTCGTCCTGCGGGGTAAACGGGCCGGAGCGCTTATTCAGCACCTGGGTGACGCCGATGGTCTTGCCCAGTTTGTTCACCACCGGCGTGCACAGGATCGAGCGCGTGAAAAACCCGGTCTGTCGGTCAAAACTGGGATTAAACCGCAGGTCGGCGTAAGCGTGCGGAATGTTGATCGTGCGCCCGGTGGTAAACACCGCGCCCGCGATCCCCACGTGGTTTGGCAGCCGGATTTCGCCCAGGCGTGCACCTTGGGCGACCCGCGAGAACAAACTATTGCTGGCTTCGTCGTTTAAAAACAAGGTCGAGCGCTCAGCGTCCAACATGCGCGTCGCCTCGCCCATCACGCGCTGCAGCAATGCGCCCAGATCAAGCTCGGAAGTGATGTCGGCGACGATATTGAGGAAGTCCATCTCCTGCGCGCGAACCCGCGCCATGCGTTCGGCGAACTGCGAGCCAACCAGCGCTGGCACCGCCGGCACACTGATTTCCTCCAGCAGCTCTTGATCCTCACGCGTGAAGTTGCCGCCGATTTTGTTCAGGCACTGCGCGACGCCGACAATCTCACCCTTCACCGTGCGCAGGGGCACACACATTAGATTGCGGGTTACAAAGCCGGTGGACTGATCGATCGTCCGATTAAAGCGGGAGTCTGCGTAGGCGTCGTGCACGGTGATGCTTTCACCGTTGGTGAACACGTTGCCGGCGATCCCCTCTTTATTGCCAAAACGCAGCTCGCGTCGAACCATACCCTGGGCGGCACGCGAAAATAGCTCGGCGCTCTCGGGGTCGTTGAGCAGAAAGCTCGAGCGTTCGCAGTGCAGCTCGTGCGAGGTTAACTCGACCAGCGCGTCCAGGATCTCGTCCAAAGATTCCCCACCAGATACTCGGCGGGTGGTACTGAATAGAATTTCAAAACGGCGCCGATAATCATCTTGCGTCCGGCGTTTGCGGGCCTTGCCCTTAACCGATGCTGCCATTTGCTTGCTCCAACTTGCCGCGCAATGCGCGAATTGTCTCGTGTAGATCGGCGCTCTCATCGCGTGCGGTGCGCCCAGAAGCCAGCAATGCCTCCTCGCGCTCACTTTGCGCTAGCTCTAGCTCCATACGCATCGTCGCGACCGTGCTGCGCAGCTGATGCAGCGCCAAATCAGCCGCTGTGGTGGCCTCAACGTCGCCCTGTTGCAAGCGATGCTGGGCCTGCTCTAATTCGCTACGCATGACCCGAATCGTGGCGTTGAAATCGTTAATTTGCGCCTCCAAGGCATCACGAACTTCCTGTATCTCGTCGTCGTACTGCGCCTTGGCGGCCTCCAATTGGCCGCGCAAGGCCCAGATCGTCAGCTTTAATTGCTGGATTTCGGCTTGCTCTTGCGTGTCATCGTCGCGTTTTTCGTCGTGTTTTTGCAATTTTAAGCCCATCTGAAAAATTTGAAGTTCGGCCAAAATGGCGCGCGGTCAAGCGCGCTTAAGCATACCGCCTGCAGTAGCGGCGAGCACCGAAAATCTTGGCTTGAGACGCGCATTTTGCAGCTCGGCAATGTCGGCGACCTCAAGACCTGCAAAAAATCGCAATTCGACAACCCGAACCAGACGCTCATCCAGCAAGCTCAGCTTTTGCATCGCATTGTCAACGGTAATCAGCTGTTCTGCTTGGGCATCGCGGGTTGTGATCAGACATACGAGCAAGCTTTGGGCTGGGGATCATGGTGCTTTGACGAACGGTGCTTGGAACCCATATTTTTGGGTGGGGTGAAGGTAAAAATCATCCCTGGCCAATTGTTCGATGCCCGGCGTTGCCCAAAGCCCCAGGATTTAGATCGAATACGGCTTGACAAGCAAAATATTAAAGTGAGGGTGAATCCATGCCGCAGTCTTCATTTCGAATCCTCCCTTGAATCCGTAGCAACGTGCTTGGGGGTTTTTGCCACAGAAATAATTTATCATTGTGTGCTCGGTCATAATATTTACATGCGTAGGATCGACAAAAGCACTATACGATGGGTAACACGGGGTTGACGAAAAGAAAAGGCCACCCGGACGCAAACAACGATAAATTTCACTCATCAGATCCACAAATGGAAATCGAATTCCATCAATCGGCCCAGACTTCGAAAGCACGCGCGGAACATGCTCAAGGAAATCAAAAGCAGTGAAAGCTGCTGCAGACTCATCCAATAAGGGAAGCTTCCCTGAGCTCATATCTGCCTCTATCACTTTCGAACCGCTATGGAGATCGATTCCGAAATATTCTTCGCACAAGAACGGATTTTGAGGCGTTACTCCTGACCCAAGATCGTAAGAGACGGCCCCAGCGTCTCCCTTTAGGGTGTTCTCCAGATAAATTTTTTGGCGCCACGCCTGGTCGGCGATCGGCATTCTGAGTATGCCCCTGAGCAATAACTTTTTCGTAATGTTTTTCAGCAGCATGTGGTGTAGCCGAGCAGTTTCCTCAAATCAGTCTAAACCGAAGGCCATGCGAATGAAAGTGGGCCACCAGCGATTAATGGCAAATCGGGTTTGGCGTTCCCCAATCATTGCGCTCGCCTGCCAAAACCACCCCGACCCGCAACTCAATCAGCGCCACCAAATCAGGGTCCATAAACTGAAAATCATCCGGGATATCCAAAACGTGGATTTTCTTGCGCCCGAGTTCTAACGCGAATTTCTCTTTCAGGCGGTCTTTGTGTTTGTGCTCCATCACCAAAATATGCTCAGCCCAACGGATATCACCGGCATTGACCGTGCGTCTAGCAGTGGCGCTGGTACCGGCGGAGCGCACGTTTAGATCGGCGCGGTTGCGATAGATTGCTTCGGCGGTGGGGCTACGCCATTGATTTTTGCTGCAGACGAATAAGAGGTTCATGGCTTTTTACGCGCCCTCGGGTGCGCTTGGTCGTAGACGTGGGCTAGGTGTTGAAAATTTAAATGCGTGTAGACCTGGGTGGTACGGATATCAGCGTGGCCGAGTAGTTCCTGCACTGCGCGCAGATCGCCGGAGGATTCCAGCAGGTGGCTAGCGAAGGAGTGGCGCAACAAATGCGGGTAGGTGCGCTGCCACAGGCCCTGGCGTTGTGCCAATAATTTGACGCGCATTTGCACAGCGCGTGGGCTGATCGCGCTGCCGCTGGCGCGGCCGGGGAAGACGAAATCTAGTGTTGCTCCTGTTGCTAACAACTCAATTTGCCAGCGCTGACACGCCGCTAGCGCCAATGCGCCAATCGGTAACAGCCGGGTTTTTTGGCCTTTGCCTAGCGCGCGTAATTCGCTGGATTGAAAGTGGATGTCTTGCCAGCGCAGATTGCATAGCTCGCTCAAGCGTAGGCCGCAGGAATAAAATAGCTCCAGCATTGCGGCATCGCGCACGCCTAGTTCGGCGTCGGTGTCTACTTCTACCCATTGTTTGGTTTGATCCACATCCAAAGTCGCGGGTAGTTTCTTTTTGCCTTTGGGTGGCTTTAGGCCGCTGGTTGGGTTGTTAGTTAACGCACCTTCGCGCTCGGCGAAACGGTAGAAACTGCGGATTGCGGCGAGCACTTGCGCCAGCGTTTTGGCTTCCAAGCCGCCGCGATGCAGTTTTGCGATGCGGCTGCGTAGCGCCAGCGCGTCAAGTGCCAGCAAGGGATCGCTGGCCGTTGCATCGTTGTTTGGTCTTGCATCCAATGCGGCAAGCCGGAGCCAATGCGCCGAATAGCGCGCCACGGTCAGCTTGCTCAAACGGCGTTCGTGCTGCAAATGCTGCAGCCAACGCAGTGCCAGCGGCGAGAGTGCTGGCGCCGGCGTTGGGATTTGGGTCACTTGGGTATCAACCGAACTCATACGGATCAATGTCCAAACTAAAATGCACATTGCCGGGCTTTTTGCCCGCGTGCAGCGCCGCAATCCACGGGGAAATCGCTTGATGCAGCTCGGCGCGTTGGGCACACATCAACACCAATTGCGCGCGGTAGCGGCCGGCACGTTTCGCTAAGCCTGCGGGCATCGGGCCAAAAATTTGCACGCCTGTGTCCGGGTTGAGTTCATGAAATTGCTGGCGCGCGCTTTGTAAATAGCTCTCCAACGCGTCCTGCTTAATCGCATCGGCGCGCAACAGTGCGGCGCGGGCGAACGGCGGTAGCTCGGTGGCGCGGCGTTCGGCCATCAGCAGTTCGCTGACGGGTGCATATTGCCCAGTGATCACCGCTTGTAACAATGGATGCTCAGGCTCGTGGGTTTGGATCAGCACTTTACCGGCGCGGCTAGCACGCCCGGCACGACCAGACACTTGCAGCAACAGCTGCGCCAAGCGTTCACCAGCGCGAAAATCTTGCGCGTGTAGGCCATCGTCGGCACCCAACACCACCACCAGCGCGATATCCGGTAAATCGTGGCCTTTTGCCAGCATTTGCGTGCCAATCAAAATACACGGCGCGCCGCTTTCTAGCTGCTTGAGTTTGGCTTCCATCGCGCCCTTAGTGCTGACGGTATCGCGATCAACCCGCAAAATCGGCCACTCGGGAAACAGTCGCGCCAGTGCTAACTCCACACGCTCCGTGCCCACGCCCAGCGCCGTCAATTCAGTACTGCCGCAGGCGCTGCAGGCCATCCGCAAAGCTTGGCGCAAATCACAATAGTGGCAGCGTAATGCGCCAGCGGCGCGGTGCAGTGTCATGGGGCGATCACAATGCGGGCAGTGTTCGACATGGCCGCAGGTCACGCATTCCAGTTGCGCGGCAAAGCCGCGTCGGTTGCGCAGCACCAGCGCTTGCCCGCCGCTGAGCAAACATTGGCGTATTGCTTGCACACTCGCCGTAGCCAAACCTTCGTCTAAATTTTGCCCACGAATATCCAGCACAAACTGCTCGGGCAGACGGCTAGCGGCGGCGCGTTGACGTAAATACAGTGTGCTGATGCGCCCCTCGTGCGCGGCTTTTAATGTCTCTAGTGACGGCGTGGCTGAGCCCAATACAATCGGTATTTTTAAGCTGTGCGCGCGTTTCAGCGCTAAATCGCGGGCGTGGTAGCGAAAGCCATCAAACTGCTTGTAGGAACCATCGTGCTCTTCATCCAGCACAATCAAGCCCAAATTCGGCAGTGGCGCAAACACCGCCGAACGCGTGCCCAGCACCAAACGCGCGGCACCGGCGCGCGCTTGGTTCCAGCCATAGGCGCGCTCGGTATCGGAAAGCTGCGAATGCAGCACCACCTGCGGCACCGCCAGGCGTTGCGCAAAGCGTTTTAGCGTTTGTGGCGTTAGGCCAATTTCCGGCACCAATACCAACACCGTTTCGCCGCGCGCCAATACGTGTGCGGCGGCCTGCAAATACACTTCAGTCTTACCGCTGCCGGTCACGCCGTCCAGTAGAAACGGCGAAAACGCACCTAGCCCCGCCTGAATCGCGCTGACTGCTGCCGCCTGTTCGGCATTCAGCTGTGGCCCAGCCAGCTTGATGCCAGGAGGAATAAAGCTTTCCGCCAGCCAAAGTTCGGCCAAACCTTTGCGTTTGAGCGCAGTAAACGCCGCGCGCCAGCCCGGTATCGCCAGATTGATCTCGGTATCGCTGCGCTCGCCGGCCAATAACAACGCTAACAGTGCGCGCTGCGCCGGGCCGCGTAACGTGGTCAACTCGGCACCCGCCATCGCACGCAGCATCGGCACACCGCGCGTTTTCGTGACGGCGCCATCGCGCAGCGCGGTCGGCACGGCGGCATTGAGCACCTCGCCTAGGCTGTGGTGGTAATAGCGCGCGGCAAAATTAAGCGTGTCCCATAGCTCGGGCGGCAATAGTGGCTGCGTATCAATCAGTTTGTAGGCGGTTTTCAACGGGCTGGTGAAATCACTGCGGCGGCTTATGCCCGCAATAAAGCCGACCAATTGCCGAGGCCCAAACGGCACGCGTACGCGCATGCCAACTCTAGGCACGCCATCGAGCGGCGCGTAGTAATCAAATAGCCTGGGCAATGGCGTCGGCAGCGCAACTTGCAGCACGACTTGCGCGAGAGCGCCTGCTCCGGGGCGTTCATTCGCGTTCACAATAAACCGGCGAAGCTGAACAAAAATGCCCTGGCGCGGCTTTTACCGATTAAAATTTGCTCACTCATAGCGCATTAGTGTCGCCCTGAGTTAACCCTAAGGCAAGCAATTCAATGCCTTAGCGCGCAATGCTCGAACGCGCATCGTCTTTGCCGAAATCATTGAAAAAATAGTTCCATTTAAGTTACGTCAAAAGTTTAAGGTAAATTATAGAAATATCTTATAACGTTATGTTTTATATCAATAAAATGAGTTTTCCACAGGAAATGTGGATAACTATGTGGATAAGCACGGCAAACGTCCTTAAAAGTGCCGCCTAGCGGGCCTGTCAAGCCCCAATTTCCGCCGCTGACGAAAAGTTAATCAAATTAATATCTAATTGATTTTTAAGGATTTTATTATTGTTCGGAACCTGCTCTTGACAATGCTGCGAAATATTTATGACGACTCAAAGACAGCCCCGGCCAAATGTGCAAAACCCTTTTTTAACAGCCACTTGCAGGCCTTAGGTCAACCAGAGTGAAGCCTATGCGTTGTAAGCCGGTATGTTTACCCAAATACGCCCACTGAGCCCAATGTCGCTTCGCCAACACTCGCGATTAAGCGCTACGCTTGCCGTGCCTACAGGCTTCCAGCACAGTCTTGGATTAAGCGCTATTTCACCTCAAAACCTTAATGATTCGAAAAACTCTGTTACGACATCTGCTGTTGTTGCGACAACGCACGAGCGCGCGCTGGATCAGTTTTTGCGTGAGCACGAGCGCCGCGCGCTGCGCATGGCGGAGCTGGGCACACGCCATCGTGAAGAGGCGATGGATTTGGTGCAGGACGCCATGTTTGGTTTCGTGAAAAGCTACGCACTGAATGCAGCAAAAGCGGCACCTAGGGCCGATTGGGCGAAATTATTTTTTACCGTGCTCGACTCGCGCTTGACCGATTGGCACCGGCGCCAATCAGTACGCAATCGCTTTCGCGTGTTTTTCTCTGGCCGCAGTTCGGCTGATGCGGGCAGCGCAGGGAACAGCGGGGATGAAGACTACACCCGCAATGTTGCGGATACTCAAACCGCCGAGCCGGATCGCATCGCGATGAGCGCTGAATCGGCGCCCGCCATCAATAACGCGCTGCATATTTTGCCAGAACGCCAGCGACAAGCGTTTTTGCTGCGCGTTTGGCAAGGCTTTGATGTCGCGCAAACTGCAGAAGTCATGCGTTGCTCACAAGGCAGCGTCAAAACCCATCTTTCCCGTGCGCTGGAACGCCTGCGCACGCTGTTGAAGCCGTTAATATGAAAACTGAAAACACCATAAATGGCGCGGACGCAGGAATGCAGGTGATATTGCGCACCCTAGATACGCAAGTTGAGCAATATAGTGTCAGCACGCAAATGCGACTCAATGACGCGCGTGCGCGCGCCATCGCGGCGACGCGCGCAAAAGTGCCGTTTTGGCGCAGCCACTCGATGCTTGGTACTGCGTTTGCGTTCTCGGCGGCAGTCGCATTTGTCGTGTTGACCCAAACACCTAGTCAGCCCACACCCGCTGAAATTGAAGCAATGGCGCTATTTGACGCGACTTTTGGCGCGGAACAAGCTTTATTCGAGGCCGACTTCGGCGCGACAGCGCTGGACGAAACTGGGCTGGACGAAACTGCGCTAGACGAAACTGGGCTAGATGAAACGGTGCTCGCGAATGATTTGGAGTTTTACGCATGGCTAAGCGAGAGTACCCACGCGACACGCGTGCCCGCAGGTTCGGGCAGCTAATGTTGCTTAGCGCTGCGCTCATGAATACGCCGCTTAGCGTTGCTGAGGTAGCCGCAGCGGGCGAAACTACCGTGCCCGCACTCAGTGAACGCGAGCTGCTGCTGTATCTCGGGGAGTTTGACCCAGAGCTAGACCCAGTCGAGATCAGTCAAATGAATGACGCGCTGGCAGAAAAGACGGATGCCAAAACTTCGGCAGAGGCGAACGCGCATGAACCGAAGTAGCCTGTACGCTGGCCTTGTTGGCTTATTTATTTGCGTCGCGTCGAATGCGCAAACGACACCTGAACAAAGGCCGGCTGCGCCAGCCGCACAGGCGCTGACGGCATTTGAGGCGCTAAGTAAAGATGAGCAGCGCGTATTAGCGCCGTATCAAAAAGAATGGGCGAGTTTAAGCAGTGATACGCAAAGCAAACTGCGCATCGGCGCGGCGCGCTGGTTAACTTTGACGCCCGAGCAACGTGCTGCAGCGGCCGAGCGTGCGGCGCAATGGCAAGCAATGAGCCCTGAGCAACGCGCGCAGGCGCAGTTGAAGATGCGCAATTTTAAAGCACTACCGCCCGAGCAGCGCGAACGCATGCTGCAAACCTTGCGCGAATTTCGCGCGCTGCCGCCGGCACAGCGAAATCAGCTCAGGCGCGAATTTGAGCGACGTAACGGCGGCTTGAATCGTCGCAACACCCCGTTTGCACCGCGCAATGTCGGCAACCGCCTGCGCGACTTGCCCGCCGCCGAACGCGATGCGACCATTGCCTTTATGCGCAGTTTGACGCCCGAGCAGCGTGCCATCGTGCGTTCGCATTTTATGAGCTTGCCACCAAAGCAGCGTGATGATTTACGCAAACGCCTGTTGGCAATGACAGCGGCGCAGCGTGCGGCGTATTTTCAAGCACCAGATTGATTGAAGGCTGCCACGCCGTCATCCCATTCACGCCGTCATCCCCGAATGGTTTAGTCGGGGATCCAATAAAACACCCGGCACAAAACCCGCTGGATTCCCGCCAAAAGCATGCGGGAATGACGGCGACAGCTAGCGAAACATCCGCACTGGCAAGCCTAAACGCCCGGCGGTTTCGCGTACCTGCCCGTGCGTAATCGCAACCGCCAGCGCATCGGCGGCATCGGGTGCAATTTGGCCACTGATATTAAGCAGCACGCCCACCATGTATTGCACCTGGGTTTTATCCGCGCCGCCGCCGCCCACCACGGCCTTCTTGATTTCGCGCGGCGCATATTGCTGCACCGGCAAACCCGCGTTCACCGCTGCACAAATTGCCGCCCCGCGCGCCTGGCCTAGTTTTAACGCTGATGACGGGTTTTTGCTCAAAAACACCGATTCTATGCCGCATTCTTCCGGCGCAAAGCGCTGAATCACAGCGGTGATGCCATCGAAAATGTCCTTCAAACGTGTCGGGAAATCTTCATCGAAGGTGCTGACGACCTCGTGATGGATGTGCTTAAAACTCGACGTGCGCACATCAATAATGCCCACACCCGTGCGCCTTGAACCGGGATCTATGCCTAAAATTCGGGTGGTCTTCAATACTTTTCCTGCAACGGGCGGCGCTGGATGCTAGCGTAAATCGACTAGCGAGCTTCCCAAGATTTAGTTGAGCGTGAATGCACTAATACAACTTCAAGATAAAAGCACCTTGACTCAAACGGCGCGAACAGAGACTATCTGCCAGTCAAATGCAAATAATCATTGTGTAAATGATAAATTTATTGAATTCTCATCCCAAAAACGGAAGGTTTAAATGAATCTCGCTTCTCGCTTCTCGCTTCTCGCTTCTCGCTTCTCGCTTCTCGCTTCTCGCGCTAATTGCGCTTTTTTCGCTGATAGCGCCTAAATTCGCATCAGCGCAGTATTATTATTCGCATTCGGGGTACACGCAATGTGCCACTGGTTCTTCGACTTATACATTGCCTGGAGGCGCGGTAGTTGGCGCTAACACCCATTGCTGGTATGTGTATGGCCCTGGCAATTCTAATAATTGGGTAACACCAACGAATCCCGCACCTCCCGTGGGTGCCACTGGAGGAACCGGGGGTTCCGGCGGCACGACACCCGTCGCCGCACTACCGCCTGGTTCAACTGGAACAGTACACACAAGTACAAGTTGCTCTGCACCAATTAGCGTAATTCGGCAAGCTGCGCGTGACGGTGCCGCCGCCGCACTCGGTCGTGCTCCGGTAAGTGGCGACAGAATTCGCGTAATTTCTGATGCCTCAGACTCTCAAAATAGCTATCAAATCTTTGACGTTGTCGGGACGCAATTCGTAGCGACCACAGGTAGCTGTGGGGTAACTAGTTCTGGTGGCGGTGGCGGTGGCTATATACCGTGAAGCAAACGAAGGCTGCATTAGTTTCAACAGTGGCGCTGATTAGCGCCACTGCTGCTTGGTGGTTTTTTTCGCCCGCCTTCCATACAGAAAAACCCGAGATTGTCAGTGCGAACTTGCCCAAAGAATTGGTCCAAAACACGGCGCAAGTCGGTGCTGCATCCGCTACTGCGGTGATACCTACCATTACGCCCATGCAAGCCACCGTTTACAATAACCCTGCGTTGTCGACATTAACCGTCGATGAAATTCAGAATTTGAGTGCTGATGTTCTTATTCAAAGTGCTAAAAGTGCCGATGAAATTTACGATTACAGCGAAAGCTGGCATCCAAATGGGCATCGGCGCATGTGTGCTCGCGCAGATGCCTGGAGTTTTTGTCAGTCTGCAGGTGCCTCGCAACGTGCTCTAGCTGACCCACTTAAGCTGACTAATACCCAGCGCATACACCATGAAACGGTGCTTCGTTTCGCGAAAACCTACTGCAGCTCGCACCCAAAAATTAACGCGCGGTATCTTAAGGATCTTGACTTTGATCAACGCTCTCAGCCTTTAGTGCGGGAGCCATTCGATTCGTCATTAACTGAATTGTTGTCTATTTCAGCCGAAACGCCGATTCAAGAGCGGCAAGCGCAAGCCATGTTCGCGAATGCATTCCAGCAAAGCTATTGTCTACGTCAAGCTATGTCTGAAGTATTTATACGCTTAGAAAGCACCGGGTATCGCAAACACTTGAGATTCGTTAGCTTGATCGACGAACTCAGCTCAAACGAAGTCGTCGCGGCGGGCCCCTTGGCCGCCGAACTCGCCGCCTGTCGCAATGGCCCGGCCTGTGGCCCAATGGGGTTTATGACTATGCAGGCATGTCAGAGCTTGAAAAACTGTAAGCCCGAGCAAAGCCTATTTGATATTCGACGGGCGCGCACGACACCGCGGATATTCCAGACAGCGGTAGAGATTGCGAATCACTACAATTCTGCAGAAGTGCCGACGACGAAATAGGCGTGCAAAAGGCGGTTACTCTCTGTGAAACAAAAGAAAGTTGCATTGATTACCGCTGTGGCGCTAGTTAGCGCCAACGCTGTTTGGTGGTTTCTGTCGTCTAGCTTCGCGCCGCACAGTTTGTTCGCAACGCACAAAGTGCAGCTGACGCAGGACTTGTTGCGCTATATCGAAAGTTGACGACCGCCTCCCAGCGGCTTAACGCTCAAAGAGCGGATCAGTACGCTGCCATTTTTTCATATGAATCAGCGGTCAATCTGCCTCTTAATATTCTCGTTCCTTGTGAAAACACTCTAGTCAAATGGCGACACCCAGGTCGGCTGTGATTCGAACTGAGCGCACTAGTCGCCCCCGTTGGCGCGTGTTCTATGTCTGAAAACCCAGCGCATGAAACTAAATCACGTGATGTGTAGTCACCGGGCTGTATTCTCCGGCACAGCTAGATCACTGTGATCCAAACTACCGCTACTTCTGGTGTATTTCCATGCCTTATTTACTTCAGCACGTGCTGATGCGTTCCAAACTGTTGATTTTGCCTTTGCTTTTCGTATTCGGCCAAGCCTATGCGATCGAAGAAGATGAATTACTGCCGGTAGAAGAAGCTTACATTCCAACGGTTACTGTCCTGGACGATGTAGCAACGCTCAATTTCAAAATTGCTCCAGGCTATTATTTGTACAAAGAACGCACCTCATTAGAGGCGGCGCGGCCTGCGGAAGTGGTGATGGGGCCATTGGAGATGCCCGCCGGGGAAGAAAAAACCGATGAATTTTTCGGCAAAATGCATGTATTCCATCAGGATTTCACCGGCACGTCGAAACTGACGTTTCCCAATGCGCGCCCGGTTTTGGTGGCATTTCGGCTAAAATATCAAGGTTGTGCAGATATAGGCGTGTGTTATCCGCCGCAAACTCGAACGTTTGCGATGGATCTTGGTAACCGGGACGTTGCTAACGTATTGGGGACAAGCGAAAACGCTGACGTAGCTGCACCAGGCATGATTTCGGGCATTACCGACCCGGCGAGTGCAACACCGCAAATGCCGCCGATGTTGGATGCCGCACCGGGCACACTTGCAGATCCACTCGGTCTGACGCCTAGCAGCAGTGGCCCTGGCTTAATTGCGCAGGCGGATGCCTTGCCGCAAGAGCAAGCATTTCGCGCCGAGGCATTAGCCACCGATGGCCAAACGCTCTTGCTTCGCATATCAGCCCCCAGTGATTATTATTTATATCGCGATCAATTTAAGTTTGTACTACGCAGTGATGGCGTATCACTAACACCGCAGTTTCCCGCCTCGCAGCGAATAAAAGATGAACACTTTGGCGACGTCGAAGTCTATTTCGGCGGTGTCGATATTCCACTGAGGCTAACGCGCACCTCGGCGGCACCAGCAAATGCGACGCTAGAGCTGGAATTCCAGGGCTGCAAAAAAGACAGCGTTTGCTACCCGGTGATGCGCCGATCCATTGCTGTCGCGCTGCCCTCGGCAACCAGCAGTTCTGCTGACATGGCTACACCCACGATCACGCCGCTGGCCGCGCCACCCATCGCTGCGGTCCAGACATTAAGCACGGCCCCAGCGGCTCGTGAAGCTGGTGCGGAAGTATTGCCACAATTATTGACGCCTGGCATCGTGCTCGATGCCATTGCGCGCGCCACGGGCGCATCAAATACGCCGCAGAAAGCACCCGCCAGTGATGCCAACGTGGGGCTACTCGTGGCGTTGTTATTGGCTTTGGGCGGTGGTGCCTTGTTGAACTTGATGCCGTGTGTGCTGCCGGTGTTGTCGCTAAAAGTTTTGGGTTTGGTGGAAAGCGGCGCTTCCGCAAAAACGGCCAAGACCCAAGCAATTTGGTACACCGCAGGCGTACTGGCCTCATTTTTTATACTGGGCGTGATTTTACTGAGCTTTAAATCCGCCGGTGCCGCGCTGGGCTGGGGCTTTCAGCTACAAAACCCTTTGATCGTTGGCTTGCTGGCGTTTCTATTGATTGCGATGGGCTTAAACCTGTCGGGCGTGGTTAGTTTTGGCCACAGCTTTGGCAATTTAGGTTCAAATCTTGCCAGTTCTAGCGCGCAAAGCCCCGCGCGCAGCGCATTTTTCAATGGCGTTTTGGCCTGTATCGTGGCCACGCCGTGCACTGGCCCCGGCATGTTCACCGCCTTGGGCTATGGCTTCACGCAGTCAAACTTCGTCGCAATGTTGGTGCTATTGGCGCTGGGCTTAGGGCTAGCGCTGCCGTTTTTGCTGATCGGTTTTATCCCGGCACTCGCGCAACGCTTGCCTAAACCCGGCGCGTGGATGGATACCTTGAAGTCCTGGCTGGCGTTTCCGCTTTATCTCACCGCCGTGTGGCTATTGAGCGTGCTGGGCAACCAAATTGGCATTGACGGCATGAGCTATGCGCTCGCCGGTGCCGTGCTAATGAGTGCTGGCCTCTGGTGGTGGGACAAACAGCGCTATTCCACCGCCGACAGCACCATTCTAGGCAAAGCCTTCGCGTTTGCGCTGGTGTTTGGTGCGCTCGCGATTTTATTTGGCGCCACCAAACTTAAAAATAACGCGCATACCGAGTTGGCGAAAGGCCAGGTGGCTTACAGCGCAGTTGCGCTGGCAGAGTTGCGCGCAGCCGGCACACCGGTATTTGTTGATATGACCGCAGCGTGGTGCATTACCTGCAAAGTGAACGAAAAAAATGCCATCAACACCTACGCGGTAGGCCAAGCGATGCAGCAGGCGGGCATGGTTTATATGGTCGGTGATTACACCAATGGCGATGTCGCGATTACGGAGTATTTGAAGAGCTTTGGTGCGGTCGGTGTGCCGCTTTATGTGATGTATCCGAAGCGCACACCGACCAATAATTTGCCCTAGACCTTTATGCTCAGCTTCAACAAAATGCTCGAGGAGCGTCCCAACCTGCTGGTGCTGATTTTGGCCTCGCTATTTGGTTTGGGCGGCTTTTTACTGTCCAGTGCGCTTTTTTCTAACTCGAACGATCTGATCGGCAGCGCCGCGCCTAGCACGCTGATGCGCGATCTCAGCGGCACCGAGTTTCAGCTTGCAAAGTTTCGCGGCAAGCCCGTGGTCGTTAATTTTTGGGCGACTTGGTGCGGGCCGTGCATTGAAGAAATGCCGATGCTGGATCGTGCGCACCGGCGCGGCGAAATTCATGTCATCGCGATTGCCAGCGATGATGCTAGCGACGTACGCAAGTTTAGAATCGCGAATAAACTCAAGCTGACGGTGGTTTTAGAGGCCGATGCGGATGGCATTAACCGCTTGTTGGCGGTGCCAGACACGATCCCCTATTCGGTGTTTTTCGACCGCGAGGGCAAGGTTAGTGCAATCAAACACGGCGCGATGTCGCAGGCCGAATTTGATGCCCACGTTGAAAAGGCGGCGGCGGGTTAGCCAACGCGGCGGTCGCGTAGAATTGCGCGAGATTTGCAATCGGCAGATTTTATGCCGCAATTGGGTGCCATTCAAACTGACAGAGCGTCATCCCCGAATGTTTTAGTCGGGGATCCAGCCTGCACTTGTTCTAAGTACAGCTAATTGCAATGGTGCAACGCTAAAACAAGCTCCCTGGATTCCCGCCAAAAGCACGCGGGAATGACGAACTCAGAGCGCCGCCGCCTTATTAAATTCGAATCAGCGAAAATTACCGTGATTCCCCTTCAGTTTGAATGGCACCCGCCGCAATTCGGTGCATCCGATCCACCAAGTGATCGTGGTAAACTAGCCGGATGACTAAGGCAAGCCAATGAATTTTTCTGATCGTATTGATACTGAGCTTGCTGAAATTGATGCCGCTGGCTTGTTTAAACGTGAGCGAATCATTGTTTCTAGCCAATCAACAGAGATTGTGTTGGCTGATGGCGCGCAGGTTTTGAATTTTTGTGCGAACAACTATCTGGGTTTAAGCGACAACGCTGAGGTCATTCAGGCGGCAAAGGACGCGCTTGATAGCCATGGCTTCGGTTTAGCGTCCGTGCGCTTTATCTGCGGCACCCAGGATTTGCATAAACAGCTCGAACAGGCCATCGCAAGTTTTTTCGGCACGGAAGACACGATTTTGTATGCGGCCTGCTTTGACGCCAATGGCGGCCTGTATGAGCCGCTATTGAACGAGCAAGACGCGGTCATTTCCGATGCCTTAAACCACGCTTCGATTATTGATGGCGTGCGTTTGTGCAAGGCGCAGCGCTTTCGCTATGCCAATTGCGACATGGCGGATCTAGAAGCGCAGCTGATTGCGGCCAAGGACTGTCGTACTAGGCTGATCACCACCGATGGCTCATTCAGCATGGATGGCTCAATCGCACCATTGGATCAGATTACGCGCCTGTCCAAAAAATACGATGCGCTCGTACATATCGATGAGTGCCATGCGACTGGGTTTTTGGGCGCCACCGGACGCGGCAGCGCAGAATTTCACGGCGTGCACGATCAAATTGATATTTTCACCGGCACCCTGGGCAAAGCCTTGGGCGGTGCGCTCGGTGGTTTTACCACAGGTCGAAAAAACGTCATCGATATGCTGCGACAACGCTCCCGACCCTATCTTTTTTCAAATTCATTGCCGCCAGCGGTCGTCGCCGCCAGCCTAAAAGTCTTTGAGCTACTGCGCGATGGCGCGCAACTACGCCAGCGTATCACTGAAAATACCGCCTATTTTCGTGCCGCAATGACCGCCGCAGGCTTTGATCTCAAGCCTGGCGTGCATCCGATTACCCCTGTGATGCTGTATGACGCAAAACTTGCGCAGCAATTTGCTGCCGAACTTCTTAAAGAAGGGATTTATGTCATCGGCTTTTTCTTTCCCGTGGTCGCCAAAGGGCAAGCGCGCATCCGCGTGCAAATCTCTGCGGCGCACTCGATTTCGCAACTTGAGCGCGCGGTTAGTGCGTTCGTGCGGGTCGGGAAACGGCTCAAAGTTTTACCTTAACGCAATCCTAAAAAAAACCATGTCAGAGCATGCAGCTACTATCCGCTGGAACTATACCGGCGGCGATTTTCTACAAAAAGAATACAGTCGTGATCACTGGGTGGAATTCCCAAACGGCCTTAAAATTGAAGGCTCGGCCGCCGCAGCGTATGGCGGCAACCCCGCAAATTTGGACCCGGAGGCAACATTCACAGCCTCGCTGTCCTCATGTCATATGTTGACGTTTCTTGCGCTTTGCGCAGTTCGGGGCTTTGTTGTTAAAAGCTACATTGACAACGCCGTTGGTTATTTGGACAAAAACCTTGAGGGCAAGGTTTGTATGACACGCGTGGTATTACACCCGCTCGTGCAATTTCTAGTGGAATCCGAAGCCGGTGTGCCAGATAGTGAACAGCTGGCGATGCTGCATGAACGCGCGCATCGCGCTTGCTTCATCTCAAACTCGGTAAAAACGAGCGTAGAAATTCAGCCGCGCGAGCAAAGCGAAAACTAATGTCGACTAATCCTATGGCAAGCAATTCGGCAGTGCCTTCCCCGGAACAGGTGCTTGCGCATGTGCAAGCGCAAGTTCAACAAGCCGCCCGAGATGCGGTGCACTCCGTTGAAAAAGGGGTTTCGCAGGCAAAGGAAATGGTTGGCGATTCTTTTAATAGCGCCTGTGGTCGGGCGGCAAGTGCGAAAACGCAGATCGGTGCCAGCATGGCGCAGCTCTCCACTAATTCCAAGCAAAGCCTCAGCAACACCGTCGATAAAACGCGTTCCGTTCGCCGCAGTTTAAGTGTCGCACTCAAGCGTTGGGTGGATACCGCCGTTGTTGAAGTGCCGGTATCAATCACGGAGGACAAGATCGATTTGATCCGCACGTTGCCCTTTATTGGCGTGCACTTAATGTGCTTGGGTGTGTTTTTTGTCGGCTTTAGTTGGACCGCGCTTGGCATTGCCACACTCTTCTATGTGTTGCGTATGTTTGCCATTACTGGCTTTTATCACCGCTATTTTTCCCACAAAAGCTTTAAGACCTCGCGTGCGTTTCAATTTATTATGGGCCTTTGGGGCGCCTCTAGCGCGCAGCGCGGGCCATTGTGGTGGGCGGCGAATCACCGGCATCACCATAAAACCTCGGACCAACCCCAAGATTTCCACTCGCCTGTGCAGCATGGCTTTTGGTGGAGCCATATGGGTTGGATCATGGGCAAAAGTGCTTTTCATACGAACGAGAAGCAAATTCCTGATTTGGTTAAATTCCCAGAACTGAAACTACTCGATCGCTTCGATCTAGTGATGCCGTTCGTGCTGGGTGGCTTCATGCTGGGCTTGGGGATGTTCCTGGAAAAATTCGCGCCTAGCCTGGGCACGAATGGCCCGCAGATGTTGATTTGGGGCTTTTTTGTATCCACGGTGGTGTTGTTCCATGGCACGGTGACGATTAATTCCCTGTCACACGTGTGGGGCAAACGCCGTTATAAAACTAACGATGATTCCCGCAACAACTGGTTTCTAGCGATCATTACCTTGGGCGAAGGCTGGCATAACAACCACCACCACTTTCCAGGTTCAGTACGCCAGGGCTTTTTCTGGTGGGAATACGATTTAACGTTTTATGGACTGAAGATGCTGAGCTGGATAGGGCTGATTTGGGACTTAAAGACCGTGCCTGAGAACTTCAAAAACGCGCATATTGCTGCGCTCGAAAAATCGAAGTTGCCGAATTCATCCACGTCAATTTAACCGGCTCGAATGGCAAAAATAGCGGTTATTGGTAGCGGCATTTCAGGGCTGGGCTGCGCCTACTTATTGCAGCGCCGCCACGAAGTTTCGGTATTTGAAGCGAATGACTACGCCGGCGGTCATACGCATACGCACAATATCAGCGTAGGCGCACAGAGCTATCAGGTGGATACCGGCTTTATCGTGTTTAACCCGAACCATTACCCGCATTTCGTGCGCCTGCTGAGCGAATTGGGTGTGCAAGATCAGCCTACCCTCATGGGTTTTGGCGTAAAAAACGCACGCACGGGTTTGGAATACAACGCCACGACCGTCAATCAGCTTTTTGCGCAGCGGAGTAATTTTTTCAGTCCGCGCTTTTGGCGGCTGATTCGGGACCTAAAACGGTTTTATCGCACCCCGCACCCTTTACTGGCGCTGGCCGATCCCGGCCCGACAGTTGGCGAGTACCTGCAAGCTGAGGGATACAGCGAAACCTTCGCGCAAGATCATTTGATCCCGATTGCCTCAGCGCTTTGGTCGTCGCCGGGCCTAGGCATTGAGGCATTTCCAGCGAAATATCTGGCGCAATTTATGGCTAATCACCACATGCTCAACACCGACAGCACGCGTCCACCCTGGCGCGTGGTCAAGGGCGGATCGCAAAGTTACACGCGCGCATTGCTGGCAAAATTGCGTCAGCCCGTGCGCCTGAACAGCCCGGTGCATCGGGTGCATCGCGATGCGAGCGGCGTGAGCATCGAGTTCAATCAGGCGACGGAGCGCTTCGATCATGTGGTATTTGCCTGCCACAGTAATCAAGCGCTGAAAATGCTGGCGCAACCGTCTGATGCCGAGCGCGAAGTGCTGGGCGCGCTACGTTTTCAATCAAACGATGTGCTGCTGCACACCGATACTTCGATCATGCCCAAACGGCGCAAGGCATGGGCAGCTTGGAACGCGCATATCGCGGGCGATGACCGTCAAAAGTGTACGGTGACGTATTGGATGAATCTGTTGCAAAGCATCGACGCGCCGGTCGAATTTCTAGTTAGCTTGAATTGCAATGACCGCATCGATCCCGCAAAAATACTGAAGCGGCTGCGCTATGAGCACCCGGTATACACGCATGAAACGGTGCGGGCACAGCAGCGTCGAGTAGAGATTAATGGCGTCGCTCAGCACTCGCCAACGACACAAAGTGCTTTAGGACGTAGTTTTTTTTGTGGCGCGTATTGGGGTTTCGGCTTTCACGAGGACGGCATGCGCTCGGCGGTCGAGGTTGCGGAGCTACTTGATTCTGGTTGGGTTTAGCGTGTGTTAGCAGCTGCCAGCAAGCCGGGTTTAGGCCGCTTAAATTCGTGTATTTATCTAGGCACGATTCGTCACCGACGCTATTTTCCGGTGCCGCATGGGTTTAAGTACGCGATCTATATGAGTTATCTAGATCTGGATGAGTTGGATCAAATTTATCGTGGCCGCTGGTTTTGGTCGACCAACCGGCGAAACTTTGTTGAGTATCGACGTAGCGATTTTTTAGGCCCGGCGGATGTGCCGTTAAAGACTGCTGTATTAGATCGCGTTGAAGCCGAAACTGGCGAACGTCCGAATGGGCCGGTGCGTTTGTTGGCGCATTTGCGCTATTTCGGCTTAAGTTTTAATCCGGTGTGTTTCTACTATTGTTTTGCTGCCGATGGTGAAACCCTGCATAGCATCGTTGCTGAGATTACCAACACACCCTGGCGCGAACGCCATGCTTATGTGTTGCCGGCGAAAACCGCCGCGACACATGGCAGTGTCTGGCGCTGGGAGTTCGACAAGAAGTTTCATGTATCGCCGTTTTTACCGATGGGCTTAGGGTATGACTGGCGTTTTCAAAATCCGAATGCGCACCTGCGTGTGCATATGGACGTGCTTGCCCCAGCAGCGGACACGTCAGCGACAGACACAAAAACCCAAGCTTTAAGGCAATTCGACACTACCCTAGTTTTAGGGCGAAAAGAATTGACTGGGGTGAATCTAGCCGGGGCATTGTTGCGTTTCCCTTTCATCACTTTGGGCGTGCTCGTTAAAATCTATAGTCATGCACTTTTGATACGTTGGAAAAACAATCCCTTTTTTGATCACCCCAAATTGCCATAAATCCTGTTACAAGTCCGCTGTGTAAGGCGGTGACTGTTTGTAAGTTCACAATATTTTTTGTAAAAACGAGACGTAGGCTGTAAAAAGGCTTTGCAACCTAAAAATGTAAGCCCCTCAACCGCACGTTCCATCTATTTTTAATGCAGCCATTTTTTAAATGCCAACCATGAATGAATCTAGTTTAGCTAAACCCTTCGATTTGCCCGGTAGCGAGTTTGCGGCCGCACGCTGCGAGCTCAAGGTGGCATCACAAAGTGCCTTGAAGCGCGCGATATGCAAGAAGCTGGTGCAGGTTAAGGAATGCGTGCTGAGTATCAGCGAAGGCCCAGAAACGATGACCTTTGGCGACGGCGCAGGTAACGACGTATTGCGCGCGCACATTCGAATATTAAATCCGCAGATATGGACTTCAGTTGGCACCAATGGCAGCGTTGGGGTGGCGGAAAGCTTTATGGATGGGCATTGGGTGGTCGACGATCTCGTCGCACTGGTGCAAATTTTCGTGCGAAATCGCGATATTTTGGATCGTATGGAAGGCGGCTTGGCGAAATTTGGCCAGTGGTTGCTGCGCTGGTGGCACCAGAAGCGCCGTAACACCCATACCGGTAGCCAACGCAATATTTCCGAGCACTATGATTTATCGAATGCGTTGTTCAAGACGTTTCTCGACCCAACCATGATGTATTCCTGCGCAGTCTATGAGCGCATAGATGACACCTTAGAAGTCGCTGCCGTACGCAAACTGGATCGCATCTGTCAAAAGCTTGCGCTTAAGCCCGGCGATCATTTGTTGGAAATTGGCACGGGCTGGGGCGGCTTTGCTGTGCACGCGGCGCGCAATTACGGCTGCAAAATCACCACGACCACGATTAGCGAGGAGCAATTTCAGCTCGCCACTGCGCGCGTGCTTGAGGCGGGTTTGACCGAACAGATTAATGTGATCAAGCAAGACTACCGGGCATTGACGGGTAGTTTTGACAAAATAGTGTCGATTGAAATGATTGAAGCGATTGGGCATCAATATCTCAACACTTATTTCGGCAAAATTTCGAGTTTACTAAAGCCAGACGGCTTGGCGCTGGTGCAAGCCATTACCATTGAAGACTGCCGCTATGCGCAGGCGCTCAAAGACGTGGATTTTATTAAGCGCTATATTTTCCCTGGCAGCTTCATTCCCTCAATTACTGCGATGCTCGGAGCGTGCACCGCCGCGAGTGATATGAAACTGGTGCATTTGGAAGACATAGGCCCGAGCTATGCATTAACTTTGCGCGCATGGCGCGAGCGCTTCAATGCACATCTTGCTAAGGTGCGCGAACTGGGATTTGATGCGCGCTTTATCCGCATGTGGAACTATTATCTTGCTTATTGCGAGGGTGGTTTTATCGAACGCTCGATTGGTGATGTGCAGTTGCTTTTTGCCCGGCCGCGCAACACTAGAACGCAGTATTTGCCTGATTTGAATTGTCAGTTGTAACCACAGCTTCAAACGCTAGTGCACATGGACGTGGGGGTTATTTGAAAACTTTGTTGAATGTTGTTTTTTTTCAAGCGCTTTGGTTAGCGTCGGTAGGTGGTGCTGGGCGTGGCTATTGGTGGTTAGGCCTACCGGTACTTAGCGTTTTTCTGGTCTATCACTTCGCGGTTTCGACTTGCCGTAAGGCCGACGCGCAACTGCTGGCTATCAGCGTGGTCTTGGGTTTTATTGCTGATAGCGTGTTGCTGCAGTTGGGACTATTGCGTTTTGAGCAGCCGATACCTTGGGCCAATTTCGCGCCGATTTGGATTGTGACATTGTGGGCCGGTTTCGCCTTGACGCTCAATCATTCGATGTCGTTTTTTCAAACACGTCCAATCGCCGCTGTGCTTTTTGGTTTTTTAGGCGGGCCGCTGGCGTATTACGTTGCCGCAAATGTTTGGAAGGCTGCGGTCTTCACCGCACCGCCGCTGCATGTCTACAGCGCGTTGGCGTTAGTCTGGGCGATCATGACGCCGCTGTTACTCAGGATTGGGTTAAATTTGCAGCGTAAAGCTATTTAGGCTTAGCAACGCCGCTACGTTGGGTGCCATGCCATCGGGCTGGTAGCTTGCGAAGTTGAGAACAAATTTCGTCAAAGGAACCGCTGTGGACTTAGCCATGTTGATTAAAGATGCCGCGGTCGTCGCTGGTTTTACCAGTATCGCGATGATGTTGAGCTGGTATTGGCAGCGACGTAGGCTCAATGCTGGCATCGTCGATATTACCTGGGCCTGCTGTTTGGCATTTGCGGCGCTGTATTATGGTGCATTGGGATGTGGCGCGATCGTGCCGCGCATGCTGGTTGCCCTACTCGGCGCGATTTGGGGTTTTCGGCTGGCCAGCCATTTGCTTGCGCGCGTATTGAGTGAGCCGGAGGATGGCAGGTATGCGTTTTTGCGCAACCACTGGCGTGGCTCGCAATGGAAGTTTTTCCTGTTCTTCCAAAGTCAGGTCTTGTTGGTACTGCTGTTTTCTATCCCTTTTCACATTGCCGCCCAGAACCCAAACCCTGGCTTCACTCCATGGATTCTGGCTGGCATCGCGGTATGGGTTATCAGTATCGGCGGTGAATCCTTAAGTGACGCGCAACTGGCAAATTTCCGTAAGGATTCCGCGAATCGCGGTAAAACCTGCCGCAGTGGTCTTTGGCGCTATTCGCGTCACCCGAATTACTTTTTTGAATGGCTGCACTGGTTTAGCTATTGCTGCTTTGCGATCGGTGCCGCTGGCGCCGCCTGGGCGCTGATTGGCCCAATCACGATGTTGGTTACGCTTTGCTGGGTGACTGGCATTCCCTTTGTCGAGGCGCAATCGCTACGCTCGCGCGGCGAGGATTACCGCAATTATCAGCGTACAACAAGCCCGCTAATCCCTTGGTTTCCGAAAAAAGCTTAGTTCGATGCAGCAATAATGGCTGACATTTCAGCTTCTACTTTGGTAATTGCCGCGTCACAAGGCTCGGCCTTCAATTGCGCTAACGCCGCGACCAAGGCAACGGCGCCCGTAAAGCCTGCAGCGCCCGCAAGTTTGTGCCGTTGTTCGCTTAAAGCCACTAAATCGTTTTGCTCAAATGCGGCCCTTAGCGCGGCACCTTTGCTTTTCAGCTCTGCAACCAACATCCCGCGCAGCTTGAGCATCAGCTTTTCATCGCCACCGGTGGTTTTAAGCGCTAGTGCGCGGTCAAATAGCGCATCGCTTGAAGCAATCGCTTGCTGCGCGGCGGCTGCAAAAACGCCAACGCCAGTAGCATCTTGCACCGCTTTAACAATCACGCTAGCTGACCAAGGCTTAGCAAACACCTGGGTAAAACCTGATTGCAACAGGCTAGCGCGTAGCGCAGCACTCAACTCGCCCGTCAGTGCAAATGCCGGGCTAGCCCTTGAGCCTGCGCCAGAATCTGCGCGTAGCCGCTGCAACAGCACGTCTCCATTAAAATCCGGCAATTGGATATCAAAAAGTAGCAGCGCATAGCGGTTTACTCTCCCCAGCGCCAGCCCAGCGCTGGCAGTCAAAGCGGTATCAATAGCAAAGCCAGCCGCGCCCAATAGCTCGCTGAGCAGGGTTAAATTCATCGGGACATCATCTACGGCGAGTAGGCGAATTGGGCTGGTGGTCATTGTATGGGTAACTCCGTTAGGCGTGATGGGTGAGCCGAACAAAAGTGGGTTCGTCATTCCCGCGCGCTTTTGGCGGGAATCCAGCGGGCTTGTTTGGCATTGCAGCATTGCAATGAGTTGTGCTTTGCGCAAGCGCCTGCTGGATCCCCGACTAAAACATTCGGGGATGACGAATCCCCATCAGTTTGAATGACTCCCCTGAGCGTCGCAGTTTCGACTAAAAGCACCTACTTAGGCCATACTCCAGCGCTTAAATTTTTGCCACGTCGCCGTACCTTAAGGATTTGCCTTGCCAGCGTTTGAAATAGACATTGATGATTTAAGCCACGATGCACGTGGTGTTGGGCGTTTGAACGATAAAGTCGCGTTTATTAGCGGCGCGCTGCCGGGCGAGCGGGTGCGCGGCGAGCATTTACACCATGGGAAAAGCTTTGATCATGGCGTGGCCACTGAAATTTTGCGCGCCAGCCCGGAACGGGTGCAGCCTAAATGCGAGCATTTCGGCGGTTGCGCGGGCTGTAGCCTGCAGCATTTTTCCCAAGCTGGGCAACTGACATTCAAACAAAATATGCTGCTGCAAGACCTGAAGAAAATTGGCCGGACCGAGCCAGAACGTTTGCTTGCGCCGCTTTTTGATGCCGAGTTTGGCTACCGGCGCAAAGCGCGCTTGAGCGTCAAAGACGTCGCGAAAAAGGGCAAAGTGCTGGTTGGCTTTCGCGAGTTAGACGGGCGCTTTGTTGCAGATTTGCGCCGCTGCGAAACGCTGCATCCAAAAATAGGCGACCGCATTGCCGATTTAGCACGCTTAGTCGAAAGCCTGAGCGTGCGCCGTCAAATCGCGCAGATCGAAGTCGCGATTGCCGAAGCATCCGCAGCACTGGTGTTTCGCAACTTGGCCCCGCTGACGCCTAGCGACGCGGAAAAGCTAGTCGCATTCGGCGCGCTATATGATTTTCAAATGTGGCTGCAGCCTAAAGGCAACGACAGCATCTTCCCGCTCAATGACGCAAGTGCGGGCTTGCACTACACGCTGCCCGAGTTTGCTGTACGCGTGAACTATAAGCCGCTTGATTTCACCCAGGTCAACTTTGGCCTGAATCGAAAAATGGTGCAGCAAGCACTCAGTTTGTTGGCACCCAGCGCCGGTGAACGCGTGCTGGATTTATTTTGCGGCTTGGGCAATTTTACCCTGCCGCTTGCACGTTCAGGTGCCAAGGTTACCGGGGTTGAAGGTGATGCCGGTTTAGTGGCGCGGGCACGTGAAAACGCTG
>JANNYA010000245.1:0-38025 GCA_031409855.1 Rhodanobacteraceae bacterium
GTCGATACGATCCGCCGCCAGCGATTCCGTTGCCTCAGGCAACTGGGTCAGCGCCGCGTCCAGCTCGGTTTGTGCTTCGACGAGCTGGCCTGCGAAGCGCAGATTCCGCGCCAGATGAATGCGAATTTGCGGCACTGAGCGCGTGGCAATGGCTGAGTGCTGCTCGACAATCGCTAGAAAGCGTCGAAACGAGTGCGCGGCATCAGCATGCGCACCGCTTTCCTCTTGCGCGCGCGCCAAGCCAAACAACGGCTCTAGGCCCGCTACAGCGTCCTTGCCGTCAAGTACATCATGAATGGCGAGGCTGGCCGCGTACGCTAGAATGGCTTGCAGCTGCTTATCCGCGCTGCGCAACACCGAGCCCTGGACATGCAGCGCATAGCTACGCGGGTGGCTAATTTCGCCGTAAAGCTGGGTGCGCATCGCGACCAGCTGTTCGGCCAAAGGCAGCGCTGGCGCCACCGAGCCCGCTTGTACCAGCCCGAGCACGCGCATCTCGATCGCGTTTGCTACTTGGAAATGGTTGGCACCATAGGCACGCACAAATAGCGCTTCCGCAAGCGCTGCATGCTCCTGCACCGCCGCTGCATGCTCGCCCGCGCCACCGTAATAGCGCGCCAGATCCAGGTGTGCTAGCGCCGCCTCTAGGCTATCGGCGCCATACGTGGTCTTCGCTAATTCCAACGCTAGGCTTAAGTGCCCAGGCGCTTCTTGCCGCTCTCCGGCGTAACCGAGTACTGAACCTAACAAGCGCATGCTCGCCAGGTGCGCGCTGCTGCGTGGCGCTAAACGCGCATGGGCTGCCAAGGCCTCGCGCGCCGGAATCAGTGCGGCGGCGAACTCGCCCATGTCATACAGCGTGTAAGCGCGGCGTTGCAAACCTTCGGCCAAAAGCGTCGGTAAGTCTTGCTGGCGCGCCAATTCAATGCCGCGCTCGAACAGCTGAAGCGCACGTTGACGTTTCCCGATGCTTTGGTAGACGCCTCCTAAAATGATTGCGAGCTCAGCCTGGGTCTTGGGCTGATCGTTGAGCGCTGCAGCCAAACGCTCAACTCCAGCATCCAGAAAGCGTGACACTGGCAGGTCGAGTTGACCCGCACTTTCAGGATTGGCACCTTGAAAGACCGCGACGATGTAGTCCTTCACCGCGCGTGTCGCGCGCTCCGCCGCCAGCGCACTGTCGCGTTCGCGCCGCATTTGCCACGAAAAACCCAGCAGCAACATAATAAACAACGCCGCTACACTGGCTCGTAGCCAGTTACGACGCAGCCATTTTTGCAGCAAGTAGGCCGGTGTTGGTGTCCGCGCTAGCACCACTTCACCCTCAAGATAGCGTCTGAGATCGGCCGCTAGTTGATCGACATTCGCATAGCGGCGTACCACCTCCGTCCGCGTAGCCTTGGTAACAATTGCTGCTAGCTCATCGGGCAGCGTCGCCAGCGCAGGCTGCCCTCCGTCCAGCCAGGGCACTTCCAGCAATTCCGCAAGTACCAGACCTAGGCTGAAAATATCGCTGGCCGTACCGATCCTATCGCGCGCAACCTGCTCCGGGCTGGCATAGCGTGGCGTATAGGAAACGCCGGTACTACTGCTATCGGCGGCGGCATGTTCAGTGCGGGGTATTGCGCTGTCTGAATCCGTCAACAGCTTGGAAATACCGAAGTCGAGCAACATCGGCTGGCCATTCTCGGTCACCAAAATATTGCCAGGCTTCAAGTCGCAATGCACCACCAAGCGCTGATGCGCGAATGCCACTGCCGAACACACCGGCAGCAGCAACTTTAGACGCGCCGCTGGTGCTAGCGCGCGCGTCCGGCAGTATTCCAGGATCGGCAAGCCGCCAATGAACTCCATGACCAAATACGGCTGGCCATGCGGCGTACTTCCGCCATCAAGTAGGCGCGCGATATTCGGATGCACAAGATCAGCGAGTATTTGGCGTTCGCGCGCTAAGTGGCGCAGCGCGTATAGATGCGGTAGCCCTGCAAGTAGCTTGACGGCTGCGATCTGTTCAAAATGACCATCGCTGCGGCGTGCGCGAAATACCTTTCCCATGCCGCCGGCGCCGATCTGCTCGAGCAATGTCCAAGCGCCGAGCTCGGTACCGCTACCAGGGGCCAAGGTGGTCACATTTAGCGCAGTAAACGCCAGTGCGTTATCCAGAACCGAGGTCGTTTGCGCCAGCAGGCGTTGCACTTCGCTGACCACCGCAGGATCGTGCTCCTCATCAAGCGCGTGGCGCGCCTCCCTCGGCAGCTCGACTAGGCGATTGAAGAGTGCCTTGACCCGCGCAAACTGCTGCGTATTGAGGCTCATAGTTGGGTTCCTAACTGGGCACTAAGCCAAGTGCGCGCGAATCGCAATTCGCGATCCACGATTTGCACTGATACATCGAGCAACCCGGCGATCTCCGTGCGCCCCAAACCAGCAAAAATCGACAAGTGCAGCACCGCCGCGCAACGTGTATCGCGCTGCTCAAGGAGTTGCAATGCCTGATCCAGTGCAAGCAGATCGGCAATCGGCGATTCCGCCCCCAGCTCCGCGTGCGACAAGCTGACATGCAAAGCACCCTGACCACGTCGCTCTGATGCTCGCATACGTGCGTGATCAATCAACACACCGCGCATGTAAAGCGACATAGATGCGAAAAAGTGCGCGCGGTCGTGCCATTCTGGCACACGATCAAGCACACACAGTGCTGCCTCGTGCAGCAGCTCGGTCGGCGAGAGCAAACCGTGCTCGAATCGCAGATGTTTGGTCGCGATCTCCTTTAATTGCAGATAAGCAGCTTCAAACAACTGCTTGCGCGCAGAATCCTGACCTTCGCGCCAGCTTTCGATCAAACTTGTCAGGCTGAGATTAGGCGCTGGTCTAGGCACGCACACACCTCCGCATATCGCTCGACTAGACCGGCCAACACAAGCGCCCATCAATCACCGTGTGTGTTTGTCCACCGACCCACACCACTGCTGGCTCGCTCGATTTCTCAAAGCGAATTTTCAGCGTCGCATCATGGCCCATTTCTCGGCCTTGACTAACGTCATAACCGCCGCTTAGCTCGCCATTCGGCTCCATCGTTTGAATAAAGGCGGCCAAAAGCCCATTTGCAGCGCCACTGGCCGGGTCTTCAATAATGCCAACGCCAGCCGGGAAGGCGCGTACGACGAGTTTGTAGTCAGGATTGGCATCGCTGCGTGCAAACGCGCATAGGCCCATGCTTTCCGTGGATTTTGCCAATACGCCAATACTGGCGTGGTCCGGTTTCCAAGCGCGCAGCTCGGTTTCCGAGCCTAGCTCTGCCAGCCACCAGCGTCGGCCACCATCAACAAATGCGGGTGGCAAAATACCCAGTTGCACGCCGCTTAAAATGTTGTTGAGGGTAGGGTGCGCGTCAAGGCCGGTCTTTAACACTTTTGCGCCAGGCGCCGCGACATATAGTTCGCGCATGCCGTTAACGTAGTCCGCCCGGATATTTAACAGGCCAGCGGCGCATTGCTGTACCAATTCGCCACGACTGTTGAGCCCAGAAAACCCAGTTTCCAGCACCGCATGCGCGCTGCCGATGGTGGGATGGCCGGCAAAGGGGATTTCTTTACTCGGGCTAAAAATGCGCAGCTGATAGGAAGCACCGGGAAGGCTCGGCGGCAATACAAAGGTGGTTTCCACCAAATTGGTCCAGCGCGCAAATGCCTGCATTTGAATGGCGGACCAAGTATTTGCACCAATTACCACGCCGAGCGGATTGCCGCCACCGACGCGCTGGGTAAAAACGTCAAGCTGTAGAAAACGCAAGCTAGTCTGGCCGATGGCGTGGGCTTTAGTTGTCAAAGTGGCTGCCGATTGTGGTGTTTTTAGTATCTGGCCGCATCATTACCCGCATATGCGCACGCTGACAAGTTTGATCTGAATGTTTTGCCAAGGCAAAACAAGTATTTCTGCGAATACTCGGCCTGGGCATGACTTATATGTGAAAAACAGCTACCGTTCGCCGATGAGCTGGTTATCTAAATTAATGCCCTCCCGGATTCGTACCGAAGGTGGGGCCAAGAAAAATGTGCCGGAAGGCGTGTGGGAACAATGCCCCAACTGTGCGGCTGCGCTTTACCGACCGGAGTTGGAGCGCAACTTATTGGTCTGCAACAACTGCGCGCACCATTTGTCGATGCCGGCCCGATTGCGACTGCAGCAGTTTTTTGATGCCGGTGATCTAGTCGAAATTGGCGCGGAACTATCGCCGGTCGATGTGCTCGGTTTTAAAGACCAGAAAAAATACAAAGATCGGATCGTCGCCAGCCAGCGCGCGACCGGCGAAAAAGACGCACTAATCGCGATGAAAGGCTTGCTTAAAGGCCAGTCACTCGTGGCTTGTGCGTTTGAATTTGCCTTTATGGGCGGTTCCATGGGTTCTGTGGTGGGCGAGCGTTTCGCGCTTGCTGGGGAAGCAGCCTTAGCAGCGCGCTGCCCGCTCGTGTGTTTTTCCGCCACCGGCGGCGCTCGCATGCAAGAAGGATTGTTTTCGTTGATGCAAATGGCGAAAACATCCGCCGTGTTAGCGCGGCTGCAAAAAAACGGTTTGCCCTATATTTCGGTAATGACGCACCCAACCACGGGCGGTGTTTCCGCCAGTTTGGCGATGCTGGGGGATTTGAATATCGCCGAGCCCAATGCCTTAATCGGCTTCGCCGGGCCCCGCGTAATCGAACAAACCGTGCGTGAAACTTTACCTGCGGGCTTTCAACGCAGCGAATTTCTACTCGAACACGGCCATATCGACATGATTATGGACCGCCGGGAAATACGCGACAAATTGGCGCAGCTGTTGGCTTTGTTGATGAAGCGGGCAGCTTGACGTAGAAGCGATGAGCTTAACGATCCGTCATGTTCAGGGCTTCGGAGTTGAGAGTTCAAGTTTAATGACAATTAAATCGGACTGGGCTGTTCGTGTTGGTACACATCTGGTTATCATCGGTCTTCCGGCGGATAGGCTGAATTAATCATTGGGTGCGCTTATCCGAAGCAAAATTTGGATTGCTGTGAAAATCGCGTTAGCTCTGATGCTTATTGGCTTAAATTCGGTAGCAATAGTAATGACGTCCAAAGGCTTTGGCGGCGACCGAGGGGCAATGATTTCGACCGCCCTGAGTTTTGCCCTGGGGGCGCCGATTATTCTTGCGGCAATCTATTGTGCGCAGAAAAAGTATCGGAATCGCAACAGTTTTATTAATGCTTTCAATTTTGTCGCTGGTTTATTGTTTTTCAGCCAGTTGCTCCAAATTATGGAGCAGGTTCGTGCCCCGCCAAAGCAGATTCAAGGACGAAATGGATTGATTGAAATTACTGTTCCTAATTCGTGGGATACGCAATCTAAAGATCGACCTGAGTTGTCGATCAATGTAGTGGATCGAATTAGCGGTAAGAGCGTTATAGTGGGTGTAGAAGCCGCGCAGTCAGGTGATTTGGAGCAGCACTTATCGGAATTAATAGAAAGATTGGAACAAACAAAAGAATTTAAATCCAAGTCTGGGCCCTTCACTTGTTCGATACAGGGATTTGAGTGCCTATACCATGAAGTGGAATTTGCGTTTGGGAAGTCAGGTACGACTACTATTGTTGCGGCAATAGAGGGGCGCTCATACTGTTACCATTTTGTTGCAACGACGACTACGCCCGCGTTCGAACGTGATAAAGAATTGATGTTGAATATTTTACTATCGTTGCGTGAAAAAGTTCCTGCTTCGAAGCAAGATTGAATTCCGAGCATTCAGAAGGTCTGCGATGTATTCTTTGTTAGCTAAAGCGGCACCGCGCACAATAGCAGCGGTCTGTTCGGACGACAATTTGCGCGTCTCCTGAACTTATGGCGGGTGACTATCAGTGACCATCCTCTGGTTTCCACGACTTGCAAACGCATTTGCCTCGGAGCGTGCTAATTACGAGTTGATGGGTGACATACAGGGCATTCACTGGCCGAGTGTCGATGCAGCTGGGCGGCTTAAAGTTGGGGCACAGCGGATTCCCTCCCGCGCGGGAACTTCGACTTAGCGGATACTGAGAATTAACGTTAATCAGGAACAATTATGACTACTCTTTCCGCTGCAATTTTGTTGTTTTTGATTATGGACCCGCTCGGGAACATCCCGATTTTCTTGTCCGTGTTGAAAGATTTAAGCCCAAAGCGGCGTAATTTGATATTGATCCGCGAAATGCTGATCGCGCTGGCGGTGTTGATGGTGTTCTTGTTTGCCGGCAAATACATTCTGGCGGCTTTGCATTTGCGCCAAGAAAGCATGACGATTGCAGGCGGAATCGTGCTGTTTTTAATTGGTGTGCGGATGATTTTCCCGCCGGTCGAAGGCGGCGTTTTTGGCGAAACGCCGGGTGGTGAGCCATTTATTGTGCCACTCGCGATTCCTTCAGTTGCTGGCCCATCGACGATGGCGGCATTGATGCTACTTGCGCAAGATCACCCGGAACGCACGGTGGATTGGTCAATTGCTCTTACTGCCGCGTGGTTCGCTACCAGCGTTATTTTGTTTTGCTCAACCGGACTTTATAAGCTGTTGGGCGCGAGCGTGTTGACGGCTTTTGAGCGCTTAATGGGTATGTTGCTCGTCGCGCTTTCGGTGCAGATGATTTTGGACGGTGTAATTTTTGCGCTGAAGGTCTAGGTGGCCCTGCTCGTGACTTCCGGGCCGCGTTTTAATTGTTGCGGTGAATGATAGTGCTGGCTCCTTCAGCCTTTGGAATAGTCATGCGATTGCTAGCTTTGTTAGGTGCGAGTGCGCTGTCTGTCGCAACCGCTTTAAATTTTGCCGGTTGTGCGCACCACAACTCGACGGCGGTGGCAGCACTCAAAACCGACGCTGAAGTTTCGAAGCCTACGGCTGCGCTTACTCAAATTTTGACTAGCCCGGCCCGATCAGGCGCGGACAGGGAGCGTGATTTGCGCGACCAGCCGCTGGCAGTGTTGAGTTTTGCCGGATTTAAAACGGGGGATCGGATTGCCGATGTTTTCGGCGGTGGCGGCTATTACAGTGAAATACTGTCAAGCGTTGTCGGTAAATCTGGCCGCGTGCAGCTGATCAACAACCCGCCGTATCACGAATATGCCAAGGCTGATCTGGCGCCGCGATTAGCCAGCGGCAACTTGCAAAACGTCGACTATACGATTCTACCGCTGGAAAATATGGCGCTTAAGGACGCAAGTTTTGATGGCGCTTTGATGGTCATGGCCTATCATGATTTGTACGTGAACCTGGGCTGGCCCGAGTTTGATGCTGCCCAAGTTCTTGCCCAACTTGCGGCGGCGCTAAAGCCGGGGGCGGTGCTATTGATTGTTGATCATGCGGCAAAAAATGGCAGTGGTAAGGAAAATACACAAGCCTTACATCGTATTGATGAGGCGTTTGCAAAGGCCGATTTTGCCGCGCACGGGTTGGTGTTTGAGGCATCGCTAGAAGTCTTGCGCAATGCCGACGACGACCGTAGCAAAAGCGTGTTTGATGATGCGATCAAAGGCAAAACCGATCGTTTTGTGCACCGGTATCGAAAACTCTGAAGCGCAACGTAATTGCGATTACTCTATTCCCTGCACATAACCCCAGGACAGAACCTTCATGTTTAGCCTCAAACCAAGAAAGCTGCTTGCAATTTTATGGCGTTCCTTGCTGCTCGGCTGCCTAGCCGTTAGTCACGTTGCCTTCGCCTTCACGCCCGAACAAACCGTCAATGCCTGGATTTCGGCGCTTAAACGAAATGATGTCAAAGCCGCGATGTTGCTGGGCACGACGCCGGAAGAATATATCGAGCTGAGTAAGGATTTGAGCAACGACTACATCGACAGTCCTGAGTCCAATGCCAGTTTCGCCACTGATTTTGCTGATTTGCTGGCACCGGACGCTTCGGCACGCATTTTTGCGCAAGTGCAGCCCAGCTTGGCGCTAGCGAATGTGTATCGCGATAGCTTTGCTGGTATGGCGGACGGGCTGTTGCAAGAATTTGGCAGCAATGGCCCGGATTCTGCGGTAGATTCGCAGTTGACGCCGGAGCAAGCTGCCGCCGCGCAAGAAGTGTTGCAAGCCTTTAAAGCTTGGGCGATGCGCACTGATTTCAGTGATGAAAAGCGTGCTAAGGCCTCGATCAATGCCGTGGTCAGTGCGTTTCGCGCGGCCAATGTGCGCAGTGCCACGGACTGGGCCAAACTGAGCGACGACGCACGGGTCGCGAAACTGAATTTCGCGCTGCAAGCGGTTAAAGGCATCTTCAAAAGCTATGATTTGGATATCGATAAGCTCCTGGCTAGCGTCGTCGCAACGCCGGGAAAACAAACGGCAGATGCCAACGAAGTGCGCATCGCCTTCAAAGTTTTTGAAGCGCGCGGCAGCAGCATGTTCAAAATGTATCAACGCTCTGGCGAATGGTTTTTCTGGGAAAATTCGATCATGCATTGAGCCGGCGCGCTTTCGTGATCGAGCAGCCACTTTTTCGTCGCTAGGCCACCGCCAAAACCGGTCAAGCTACCATCGCGGCCAATCACGCGGTGGCACGGCAAAATAATAGGAAGCGGATTGCGCCCATTCGCGGCACCGACGGCGCGAACCGCTTTGGGAGCGCCAATTTTGTCGGCAAGTTCGGAATAGCTCCAGGTCGCCCCGAACGGAATCTGCGCCAACGTCGCCCAAGTTTTTTGCTGAAACTCGGTGCCGACCGGGCTTAGTTGCAAATCAAAGCTTTGCCGCTCGCCCGCGAAATATTGCAGCAGTTGCTCGCGCGCCAATCGGGTCGGGCCTAGGTCACGCTGCCAAGATTGCCGTTCTGGCAGGTATTTGTTGTTCTCGAATAGGACAAAACGTAAGCCGCTGTCGTCGGCCGCGATCATTAGCTTGCCAATCGGCGTGTTGAACTCATCAAACCACATGTTTTTTCTCCAAATCGACGTCACTGGACAAATGCCACAAATGCATCACCGCGTAAGCACGCCAGGGCCGCCACGCTTGCGACTGCGCAGCGGTTTCGCGCTCGCTTAAACGCACATCTCCGCCCAATACCTGCTGTAAAATCAAATCCCCCGCCGGAAATGCGTCGGGATGATGCAGTGCTCGCATCGCCACATATTGCGCCGTCCACGGGCCAATCCCAGGAATACGACACATTTTTTGCTCAAACTCGTCAATTTTTTGGCCAGCATGAAAGTTTATTGCACCGTCAACAATCGCTTGCGCCAGCGCGCGCAGCGTTTTCATGCGCGTTTGCGTCAGTCCGAGTCCAGTTAAGGTTGCCTGCGCGAACACCTCAGGCGTCGGGAATGCGCGATCCAAATCACTGTTCGTATCGCTCCGTTTGGAACCAAGCTGCGCAACGAGGCGCGCCGTAATGGTCGTAGCACCTGCGACACTGATTTGCTGACCAATCACCGCGCGCACCGCTAGCTCAAAGCCATCCCAACTGCCCGGCACGCGTAATCCCGGTCGGCGCGCAATACCAGCGGCCAATAACGCGGAAGATTGCAGGCCCGAATGTACGACTTGTAAATCTGCGTCCAGATCAAACAAACGCCGCGTGCGCTGCACAAGGTCCGGGATCATGCGTGGCTCAGCATTGGCAATTTCCAAGTGCAGCTCCGGCTTTTTTGCATCGCTGCTGACGCGAATCCAGCACGAATGATCTACCGGCCCAGTCACGCGTTCATAGCTCGAAGCGGTGATCCGCTCAATGCCAGGAATGGCGCGTTTTGCCAAAAACGCCAGCATCAAGGCAAAATCAAAGGGTGGGCGATACGCTAGCCGCAGGCTCAAACGCCCGCTGCTAACCGGCGCTTGCAAACGCCGAATCGCGCTCGGCGGCAGGGCGCAACCCTCAATAAAGGCGGCGTTGAAACGGCGAATGCTTTTAAAACCCGATGCCAATGCAATTTCTGTCATCGGCATCGCGGTTTCGGTAAGCAGCTGTTTTGCCAAAAGCAGACGGCGGTTAGTGTGCACCGCAATCGGCGATGCACCCAAATTACTTTGAAATAACCGGCTAATTTGGCGCGTGCTCAGGCCAATCTTTTTTGCCAGCGTGGCTGCTGAGCCTGCTAAAAACTCCCCTTCAGCAATCAGTGCGAGCGAGCGATTCACCCATTCATCGGCATAGCGATGCTGCATGGCGTTCGGTGAAAGCTCAGGCCGGCAGCGCAGACACGGCCGAAAACCCGCCGCGCTGGCGGCTGCGGCATTGGCAAAATAGCGAATGTTTTCCGGCTTTGGTGCGGGCGCTGGGCATATTGGCCGACAGTAAATGCCTGTGCTTTTGACTGCGGTGAAAAACAGCCCGTCAAAGCGGGCATCCCTTGCGGCGCGCGCACGGTCACAGATTTCGGGGCTGGGGAGTAAGTCGGTCATGCGCCATCATAGGCGTGTAATAGGATTTTTGGCTCGCCGTTTTCGGACATTAATGGTAGATGCGGGTTTGATAACAATATTCAGTCTGAAATTGGATGTGCATGGCTTACCCTGAGCCGCCCACACGTTCCACGCTGCCAGTAGCAACTTTCGCTGCCGCCGCAACGATAGCAGCCTTCAACGGGATCAAGTGCACCATGCGATTGGACAGGGCGCGGACAACGACGATTCCGAATGGAAGTGCCTTGATATTTTGCTGAAACTCAAGATTTCGGTCCAGTGTGACAAAAACATCGCAAACCGCATGAGCGCGCCGAAGAAGCTCGCCGTTTTTTATTCCAGACCAGCCCAGGCTGTGCACGGTATGAATTTCATGCAAATCGAAATGGTTAGAAAAATCAACTGGGAAATTTTCATCAAGAAGAATGCGCATTCGCATCCATTTTTTCAAACGCAGCATCAAGCACAGCAATGGTTTGCGCTTTTTTCACCGAGGGAAATTGGCGCAAATACTCATCGATGGACTCGCCACCCTCTAGATAATCAAAGAGTGATCGAACTGGAACTCGCGTGCCGGTAAACACCAGCGTACCGCTCATAATGTCCGGGTCTTTAGAAGTAAAGCCTGCAAGCGAAGTCATAGCGCACCGTTAACCTGTTCACGCCACCCAAAGGTGGCAATAATAAATTTCAGCCAACATTTGGCCGAGCGAATGATAGCGTCATAAGTTCTTGTGATGTCCAAGCGTGCGTGGGATGCGATCAATTTTTGTGGTGCGACTAAACACAGTTTTAAACCAAAATCTGGTAGTTGACCCCAAGCAGGGCAAAGCTACGCAACTGCCAGAATCTTCGTTTGCAATAGGCGATGCGCGCATGGCGCTGAAATCAAGTGACTTTAAAAAAGTGACATCCCAACGGGATCGAAACATTTCAGTTGCGAAAGCTTGTACCGCCGATCATTGCCGCCCATTTCCTACCTGTAACACATCGGTTTGCACAAAATCTAAGCCCTTAAACAGCAGTTCTTCACTGCACGCTTGTGCTAACGCATAACTCATGCAGTCGCCGTAATTCAAACTCGCCGGATGTCGGCCTTTGCCAAAGCGCATATAGGCCGCTTGCGCCAAACGCAGCTGCGGCAAATCGAACGGCACGACTTCGGCATTTGACTCACGCACGAATGCATCGAGCGCTGCGCTGGCGGCATCGCCAAACCAACGCGTCAATACCAGGGTTGCTTCAAGCAAGGCAGGCGTGCCGATCCTGGGACAAGCATCGGCTTCAATCAAGTTTGCGAAATATGCGGCGTCTGATTCACCTGCCAAAATTGCGATGATGGCGGAGGTATCGATAATCATGACGGTAGGCCGAAAGCGTCATAGCCGATGGCGCTGTTTGCATCTTCGTCGATGCGTTTACCCTGTTTCGCAAGCGTCACCCCGAGCGCGACTAGTCGAGCCGCAACGCCCGCACGGCGGCGCGAAGATTCCCGACGTAGACGCTGTTCAATAGCGATGCGAACGGCGACGGTGATCGATTCGCCCGTTAACGCTGCAAGGTCACGGATTTTTACATCGGTATCGTGGTCTTTAATGCTGATAGGCATGGTGGAATCATCCTGATAATCCAGATTCATCCTAGCTTATTTAAGAACAAAATTCCGCCCAGCAAGACTCGAAAATCATGCAGACAATTAGTCACATTTAATTTCGCTAAACTAAATTTTCATAAGTGCAAACAAAGTGACGAAATCTTGCGTTAGCATGCAGGTTCTGTTCACAAGTGGGTCAGGACGTTATGGCAGTCACGATTGGTGTTTTGCGGGAAACCGCTCCGGGCGAACGGCGTGTTGCGCTGGTTCCAGAAGTTGCAAAAAAATATCTCGCGCTGGGCGCTGTGGTGTTGATGGAAACGGGTGCAGCAGCGGCTGCGCAAATTCCAGACGCAGCCTACGTTGGCGTGGAGTTTACCGATGCCGCAAGCGTGTTGGCGCGGGCCGATGTGCTGCTTAAAGTGCAGCCGCCGACGCTGGAGGAAATTGCTGCACTGCGTGTAGGCAGCACGGCAATCGGCTATATGCAGCCACATTTGTCGGCGGATCGCGTGAAAGCGATGCGGGATCGTAAAATTGCTGCGTTCGCGATGGAATTACTGCCGCGCACCACGCGCGCGCAGGCGATGGACGTCTTAAGTTCTCAGGCTGGAGTCGCCGGTTACAAAGCGGTTTTGATCGCAGCACAATTGTGCGTCAAGTTTTTTCCGATGTTGACGACTGCCGCTGGCACGATTCGCCCGGCAAAGGTGCTGATTGTAGGTGCAGGTGTGGCCGGGTTGCAGGCGATTGCGACCGCGCGGCGTTTGGGTGCGGCGGTTGAGGGTTTTGATGTACGGCCCGAAACCAAAGAACAAATTGAATCTTTAGGCGCAAAATTTCTGGATTTGGGCGTTTCTGCGGCTGGCGCTGGTGGCTATGCGCGCGAGCTAACGGCTGAGGAACGCGCCGAGCAGCAAAAGCGTTTGGGTGAATACCTAACCAAAGTGGACGCGGTGGTAACGACGGCGGCGGTTCCGGGCCGCAAAGCGCCGATTATCATCACTAAAGCAATGGTTGAAGGCATGCGCGCGGGCACCGTGGTGGTGGATTTGGCGGCCGAAGGCGGCGGTAACTGCGAACTGACCCGCCCAGGTGAAACCTATGAGCTAAACGGGGTCACGATTGCTGGGCCGCTGAATTTGCCGTCGATGGCGCCGCTGCACGCGTCTGAAATGTATGCGCGCAATCTGCATAACTTTTTGGTACTCAGCCTAGCGAAAGGCGGGGAATACAAGGCCAACTTTGAAGATGATTTGGTGCAAGGAACGGCACTAACGTTCGACGGTGCCATTAAGCACGAAGCCACCCGCAAAATTGTCGAAGGAGTTTAAGATGAAAAAAACCATAATAATGTTGCTGTGCCTATGCGCCAGCAGCTATGCGCTTGCCGGCGACTCGGCAGGCATGAGCCCGATTGACGGCTTTGCCGCCTTGTTTATCTTTATGCTGTCGGCATTTACCGGCCATGAAATTATTGGCAAAGTGCCGGTAATTTTGCACACCCCGCTGATGAGCGGATCAAACTTCGTGCACGGGATTGTCTTAGTCGGGGCGATGATTGCTTTGGGCCATGCGACTACCGACTTCGGACGGATCGTTGGATTTATCGGTGTGTTGCTGGGCGCTGGTAATGCGGCCGGTGGCTATGTGGTGACTGAGCGCATGCTGGATATGTTTAAGTCGAGCAAGAAGCCAGCGGCAAAGATTGAAGGGGCGAAGTAATGAATATCACTTTATTTGTGCAATTGGCTTATTTCGCTGCAGCGGCGCTTTTTATTCTTGGATTAAAGCGTATGAGTTCACCGGTGACCGCAAAAAGCGGCATCGTCTGGGCGGGTTGGGGCATGGTGGTTGCCACCGTAGCCACATTTTTCTATCCCGGCTTACACAATCAGAGCTGGATGATTGCCGGCATTGTGATCGGTACTGCAATCGCTTGGTATAGCGGCAAAAAGGTCGCAATGACCGATATGCCGCAAATGGTGGCGCTTTATAACGGTATGGGCGGCGGTTCGGCGGCGGCCATTGGTGCGGTGGAATTGTTTAAAGCCTCGCAGCAGGCGCGTGATGCGGGTGCAACCGGTGCATTTGCGATGGAAATGTCGGCGCTTAATTTTGGCCCCGTGGTTGCGACTTTGGCGGTAATTGGTGCCTTAATCGGCGCGGTTAGTTTTTCTGGCTCTTTGGTTGCGTATGCCAAGTTGCAGGGTTTGATCGAAAAACGCTTTGCGCTTCCAGGGCAAAACTTTATCAATGGCCTAATGTTTTTTGGTGCGCTCGGCTTAGGCGCTGCGATCGTGTTTCAGCTGGATCAGAACATCATCATTGCGTTCTTTGTGGTCTGCTTAATTTTGGGCGTGTTGGTCACATTGCCAATTGGCGGCGCGGATATGCCGGTGGTGATTTCCCTCTACAACGCCTTCACCGGTTTGGCGGTCGCGTTTGAAGGGTATGTGATGCAAAACCCGGCGTTGATTGTGGCTGGCACCGTGGTGGGTGCTGCGGGTACGCTGCTAACGCAATTAATGGCAAAAGCCATGAACCGGCCGATTTCGGGCGTGCTGTTCACCAAGTTTGGTGGCGGCGGCGCTGCGCAGGGTGAAATCAAGGGCTCGCAAAAAGCCATTGAAGCGCCAGATGCGGCTTCACTTTTGTATATGGCCGATAAAATTATCATCGTGCCGGGCTACGGTTTGGCGGTTGCGCAAGCGCAGCACAAGCTGTGGGAGCTTTGCAAAGAGCTGATCAAACGCGAAAAGTCGGTCAAGTTTGCAATCCATCCGGTCGCTGGTCGTATGCCAGGGCATATGAACGTGCTGCTGGCGGAAGCGGGTGTGCCGTATGATCTGATTTGCGATATGGAGGAAATTAACAGTGAATTTCCGACCTGCGATGTTGCCATCGTGATCGGCGCTAACGATGTGGTGAATCCGTCCGCGAAAACCGATAAATCCAGCCCGATCTATGGCATGCCGATTTTGGATGTGTCGCTGGCAAAACAAACCATTGTCGTCAAACGCGGTAAAGGCACGGGTTTTGCCGGCATTGAAAACCTGCTGTTTTATCAGGACAACACCAAGATGCTGTTTGCCGATGGCCAGGAAGCGGCTTCGAAACTATTGGCCGGGCTAAAGGCGATTGATTCGGGCGGCGGGCATTGAGTTTAAGCATCTAGGTTTCTTAAAAGCCCGAGCTAGTCTCGGGTTTTTTGGTTTTTAAACGGTTCTTAGATTGGGTTCGAAAAACGCACAAATGATTTTTAAACACAGCTCAAAATCCCTGGCGTTTGGCCTAGCGATTTGCGCATTGAGCGAATTTGCTCAAGCCAGCGACGCGGTGTTGGATGCCAAAGCCTGTACGTTGAGCATCGACGGCAAGACATTTTTGTTGCAGGGGAAGTACCAAGTCGTTGAATCGTTTCCAGATTTTAAAGTTGAAGTTGTCAGCAGCTTTAGTGATTTGAAGGTGCAAAAAGTCAGCAGTTTCCCCAGTGAATGCGGCAAATGGCAGGAAGTCAGTAGCTTCCCGGACTTTAAAATTCAATTTGTCAGTTCGTTCCCGGATTTAAAAATCGCTTTTGTTGATAGTTTTCCGGGTATGCATTAGCAAGGTTCAGCGGCAAAGTATCGAAATAGATCAATAGATACCCATAAACTTGGGATTTTAAATCTTTTTTCGGGTGCATTGCAAGTGGGGAAACTGAGACTTGCTGCGCAAATACAAATATGCGTACAGAGCGTCACATTACCGGGCATACAGGCTGCCTGTGTGTCGGCATAATAGAATCAGAAATCTTGCGCAGGGGTGTTGCAAAGTGTCCGACCAAGCGGTGCTGCTTGTCACCAATATATTGCTCGGCTTGGTGTTGAATCTGGCGCTGCTTTTTGTTGCGCGTGAATATCCAGCCATGCTGAGAAAGTCGCAAAGAGTGTGGGCCGGCGCCGGGCTTTGCATGGTGTTGGCTTGGCTTTTGCTCGGGCTGCGCGCGATGGGCGCAAATGCACTTTCGGTGATTGCCGCCAATGCGGTGTTGGGTTTTGGATTAGCCGAATATGCGCGAGCGCTACAGCAGTTCTCCGGCCGCAAAGCCGAAGTGAGACGCTCACTAGCGGCGTCACTGATGTTTGCAGTGATCACCGCACTGCTATATCACTTTGACGTCAATCGCGACTTGCGCGCGGCGGTTATTAATGTGCTGGCGATTGCGATGCTGAGCTACGTTTTCGTGGAAGCGCGCCGCACGCTGGAGTTTTCGCCCATGGCGACTAAGCTGACCATGATTGCGGTGGCCGCTTTTGGCCTGATTTTATTGCTGCGCTCAAGCTATTTGCTGGCAAATATGGCGATAACACCTGCGCTAATTTTACAACAAACCGTGGCGCAGCAATTGATTTCGGCGGGTTTAACGGCCTGTTTTGCGCTGCTAACGTTCGCATTTTCGATTATGTGCAAGGAGCGTCTGACCAACGAATTGCATCGATTGGTACGCTTTGACAGCTTAACCGGCACCTTGAACCGAGCACCTTGGCGCACTGAATTCAACGCGCATTTTGAGCGTGGCCGTGCGTTTTCGATTTTATTGTTTGATATCGACCATTTTAAATCCGTAAACGATGCCTATGGCCACAGCGCTGGCGATGCCGTACTACAAGCTATTGCCGCCTGCGCCCGCGGCTTGTTTGGCGAACTCGTTGGCCGACTAGGCGGGGAGGAGTTTGCGGTGATTGTTCCTGCGATGAGCGAAGTGCAGGCGTTGGAACTAGGTGAGCGCTTTCGCAACGCGGTGTCGAATTTGAAAATCGCGCATGGTACCGAGACTTTAAACACCACCATCAGCCTTGGTGTTGCTGATGCCATGAGTTTGGGGAACACAAAGGACTTGCTCAAGGCCGCCGACGACGCGATGTACGCCGCCAAGCGGCAGGGCCGCAACGTTTCGGTGACTGCATCCAGCTTATTGGCGTTATAAACTCGGGCAACGCGGCTGACGCAGCCAATGAACTAAAGCTCGCGCAGCACCCGAAAGCCGATTTTTGCACTGCGATGCGTGGCGCCAAACGCCGCGCGACTTGCTGAGCGTGATTCATCCGGCGCGCTGCCCCAGGAGCCACCGCGCAGCACGCGCTGCGCACAGCCTGGGTTTTCCCAAGCACTAAAATCCAGCGGCGCGCGCGCGTAGGACTCGTGCCAACAATCGGCAGTCCACTCACTGACATTTCCAGCGATATCGAGCAAACCAAATCCGTTCGGCAAAAAGTTTTGCACCGGCGCTGGCCCCCAAAATAAATCAGCGTATCCGGTGAACCCGGCGCTCCAGTTTCTGCCGCTATCAGAACTGTCATTCTTTCCCGTCAAATTCTCGGCAATGACTTTGGGCGAGTCATTTCCCCACCAATAGGGCGTGTCAGTGCCACCGCGCATGGCGTACTCAAATTCAGCCTCGCTGGGCAAGCGATAATGCTTGCCGCTAGCGCTGCTCAGCCAAAGCGCGTACTCAACGGCGTCACTGTAAGAAACGTGAGTGACTGGCATGTTGTCGAGGGCGCGTTTGCCCAAATAGTCTGACTTCCAATTGATGTTTTCCAACACCGTCATGCGGCCATTGGTTTCATCGTAAACGATCGAGCTGCCCAATCGCTCTGCGTCCGTTTCGTAAGCGGTTTCCGCAATAAAACTGGCAAATTGCGCGACGCTAATTTCGCTGACCGACAACGCAAACCCGCGCGTTAGACGTAATTCCCGCTGCGGCCCTTCGGCGGCAATGCGGCCTGGTTCGTTTTCCGGGGAACCCATAACGAAACTGCCGATTGGAAGCACCCGAACTTGCGGCCCGGTTTGGCTAACGCCGGCCGCTGCGGCAGCTGCCGAACCAGGGTTGAGTAAATCACTGAAGACTTGCCCACGTTCAAAACCGCCGTAAAGCTCCGCATTGGTAATCTGGGAGCGCATTGAATTGATACGCTCGCTGGACAAAAAGCGCGCCAGTTTTGCCAAGGTTTCAGCGGCAAAAGTCGAATCTCTCACATTTAAGGCGTTGGAGAACTCCTGCAGCAGGGCGGCCTCGGCATTGGCTTGCGCAATATAAAGTGCGGCGCGTTCGGCGCGGATCGCGCTGCCGCTTAGCGCATGCTTTTCCGCGATCAACAGTAGCTCGAACCCTTCCTGGAATTCATATTTTTCGCCCAAAGCGCGCGCACTTAAACAGGTGTTTTGCTCTAAAAGGTTCAGGCCAGTTACCACACGCGAATTTGCTGGATCGATTTTCATCACCGCTTGCAAGTTCGCGGCCGCTAATTCCAGACGCCCGCGAGAGAAAGGCACGGATCGCAGCAGGCGCTCCGCGCGCGTAAGCTTGTCGTCGCGGGCCAGGGCGTCGTTGATACGAGCCTTAAGCTGCCGCGCTTTAGGACTTTGAACATCTTCAAGTGCGGCTAGAAAACTAGCGGCGTCATTCAATAAAAAATCAGCGACGCGGCCGCGTGTTGCTTCAAGCAAGGCGGTCAGCACTACGTCGCGCGCCGCCGCTACACTTTGTTTACTGGCCAGCGTCGCTGTCGGTTGAGGAGTAAACAAGGCCCGCAGCTGACGCAGCGCATCGCGGCTAAACGCGCGTCGTGCCAACAGCGTTTGGCTAATGCTTGCTGCTAAGACGTCGGGTTGAAAGGCAATATCAGAGGCGGGAACGGCGGCTCGAATCGGTGCTTTGCTTACCAGCGGTTCCGTATCTGTTTTGCTGCTAGCTATTTCACTTGCGGTAATCACCTCAGTGGGCGCAACCGGCTCAAACAAGGGTTTCGAAAATACCTGCGCGCTGCGCTGGGTGCGATAGATGCCGACCGCAGCACTCGCGCCGATCAGCAATAGCACGAGCAAAAAATTGGTGATGGATTGAACGGGTTTGGCCACTGCTTAATGTAGCGAATTCGCGCGGCTAGTTCCTAGGCTGATCCGAACTATTTCGTGCGTTTTCCGGGGCGTTGCCAATTCGCGACGCTAAATTGCCGGGTTCGAGACAATGTTAATGCATCGATTGGCGCGTCTTTAGTAATGGTTGAGCCCGCGCCGATCGTAGCATTCGCACCGATGCTGACCGGCGCCACCAGCGCGCTGTTGGAGCCGATAAAAACGCCGTCGCCAATATGCGTCATCGACTTATTCACGCCATCATAATTGCAGGTGATGGTGCCAGCACCGATATTCACGTTCGAGCCGATATCGACATCACCCAAATAGCTCAGATGATTGGCCTTGCTCGCGCGGCCGAGATTGGCTTTCTTGGTCTCGACAAAATTACCGATATGCGCGCCCTCAGCCAATACCGTGCCTGGGCGCAGCCTTGCAAATGGCCCAATGCGACAAGCGCCGGTGGTATGCACGCCGTCTAAATCGCAGTGCCCTAAAACTTCGGTGCCCGCCGCCAAATCACAGTTTTGTAGGCGGCAAAATGGGCCAATTTTGACGTCATTCCCGAATCGAATGCTGCCCGCTAAGATCACGTTGACGTCCAATTCGACATCGCGCCCGAGTTCAATGCTGCTGCAGCGCAGATCGACACGCGCCGGGTCGTGTACACGCAGGCCAAACGTTTGGCATAAATGTTTCAGCTCGCGGTTTTGCAGATAGCGTTCAAGCTGGGCCAATTCCCACGCGTCATTCGCGCCGAAGCCTTCAAACGCATCCGCAGTAAGCACCGACTGCGCGGATCGCCCATCGCTTGTTGCGAGCTCAAAAATTTGCGTCAAATAGTATTCGCGCTGCTGATTATTCGGCGTTAAACGCTGCAGCCACGCGCGCAATTCGGCGCTTTCTGCAACCAAAACACCGGTATTGACGTAGCGGATCGCAAGCTGCTCGGGCGTGGCATCTTTGGCTTCAATGATCGCTTGCACACGATTTTCTGCATCCAGTGCGACCCGCCCAAGCCCGGCTGGTTCATCCACATGGCTAATCAACACCGCTAAACCAGCTTGCCGCAAAAGCTTTGCCAGTGTTTCCGGTAATAATGCAGGCGAGTCGCCATACAGCACCATCACCCGCGCGCCGTCCGGAATGTGGGGCATGACGCGCCGCACCGCATCGCCGGTGCCTGCCTGGATGTCTTGCTCGACCCAATTGATGGTCGAACTCGTAATGGTCGAACCGGTATTGGTCAAGCCTGGGCTTGTGGAATGCTCTGTTTGGGCGAACTCAGCGCGTACTTGCGCACCTAAATGCCCGTAAACAACGTGGATTTGCGCAGGATTTAGCGATTCAGCGGCGGCCAAAACATGCGCCAACATCGACTTCCCGGCCAATTTTTGCAGCACTTTCGGGCGCGCGCTTTTCATGCGCGAGCCACCGCCTGCAGCCAGCACAACAATGTGTAGAGGCACGCTCATCTAGATTTACTCAATCATTGCCGCAATAATTCTTCAATGCGCATACCGCGATCAACTGAATCGTCGTATTTAAAATGTAGCGCTGGCATTTGCCGCAATGCTAAGGTTTTCGCCAAAAAATGCCGATAACCTTTGGATTGCCCGTTCAAGGCGACGATGCCAACGGCGCTTTGTTCCGGCCGAAGCGCGGTTACAAACACCGTCGCGTGCGCTAAATCGCGTGAAATTTCCACGTCAGAAACGCTCATTTCCGGCACCAAGCCGTCCCGCACATCTTGATGTACTAGCGTTGCGACTTCGCGGCGCAGTAACGCGGCAACGCGATCCGAGCGATTAAATGATGCTCTGGCCACAGGTTTGTTCCTTATAATTCTTAAAATTCCAACGCAGAGTGTACTAAAGCGGGCATGTACTGAAATCAACGCAAATGAAACTTCGATGCTGCGCGTCGGTCGCCACTTTTGCGAACAAGTAGGCCTTTGAACTGCATGTTAGCTGTGCATAATACGACTTGGGCTTTCCGGGGGAAGGCGAAATATTTATCAAAATGTCAAATAGTCAAAATATGGGCAGTCAATCGGGCAGTCAAAAATTGGGCCGTCGTGCGCGACGAATGCCGACTGATAGCGCGATCTTAATGTGTCGCGGTGACGAATCGTGGACGACGGAGTTACAAGATATCTCCGCGACCGGCTTGCTTGCGCACCGGCCCAGCGACTGGATTGGTCAACGGGGGGATCATTTTGTGCTGGACTTGTTGCTCGGCGAATCGCTCAATATTCACCTTGAAGCGCGGGTTATGCGCATTGATGAAGAAGAATTAGGCTTTGCCTTCTCACGCATCCCGCCCGAAAAGGAAGCGGCGCTGTGGAGCTTGTTGGGCGGCTATGCGGACTCGCTCGAACTTTGGCGTGATGAGGATTCTAGGTAGGTTGTTGTTTTGATTCCGCAAAACATCCAGCCTAAACTCAATCAGTTTCGAAGCCGCCGCTGCCAAAACGATCTACAAACTGCGCTTGATTCGATGCCGCGACGCCTTCAAATGAGCCTGCTGGGCCAAAATGATCGTTGGTTTGCACATGATTCAGCGCAACCAAGCCAGCCTCAGGGGTGCGCAGGTTGAAGCTCGAAAAACTAAAAATTGCGACCAATGCTAGGCTTGCACACGCACCCGTCACCAAATTGCGTACGCTCCAGAGACTTTCACGGCGCGCACTTGCCGCAAGAACCATCAAGCTCGCGGTTTGGTGTGCTGGGCTAGAAACCCGCAATCCGAGCTTTGCTAACGCCGCCGTCTCAGGGTTTGCGAGGATCGCGCGTAGCAATTTTTCTCGCTCATCCGCGCACAGAACACCAGCGCTCAAGCAGACAATGCTAGAACCGACGCTGCTGGACTCAAGACTCTCTTTCCCTGTACTTGCCATGATAAATACGCCAATGAAATTGCTGACGAACCCATGGACGGCAAGGCTATCGATTTTCTCTCAGCACGCAAGGTGTAATAGTGTGATGGTTCGATCAATGGACAACAATTTCACAGCAGTGGATTTAGCCAACGTGACTCTGGGAACCGGGCAAAATCACTGTCGCTGGAAACGACTTGCAATCCATGCTCTAACGCGAGGGCCGTGAGACTTAAATCCATCACCAAATCGCCGATGGGTTGGTATCGCTGCATTAATTGATCGAAAATCGCGCGGTGCTCTATGCCGGGCGTAGGTACCCAAATGCGAGGATGATCCAAAAGTTGCGTTATCGCTGACCATGCATCTTGGGCGTTCAACGGCTCGGCGAGTACCCGGCGATTGGTTGCAATGCGCACGAACGCTAAAATATTAACCCACGGTAGGGCCAGGCGTCGCTGCGCCGCTAGCTGCTCAATAAGCCATTTTTTTGCTTTCAGGTGTTGCGGGTAATCGTTTATCAGTGCGTATAGCAGTAGGTTTGCGTCGATTAACATATTCGCTGACTCATTCGTCGTGTCGCCTGTTCGGCGAGATTCATTCGTCGTATCGCCTGTTCGGCGAGACTGCGTCCAAATCATCTAAAACGCGATGCACGTTATCAACATCAAACCCGCGCGGCTTGCAACTAAAGCTGGGCAGAGTGAAAACTTTTTCCGGTGCTGGCTGGCTCAATCGTTGTTCAAGCACATCTATACCCAAGCGCAAAACACGGTTTATGAAAGGCTTGAAATCTTGATTTGCACCCAATCGTTTAAGTTGGGCGTATATGTCTTGATCAAAAGTAACTGTGGTTCGCATGGTTGATGCTCTGATTCAGAATAGCTGGCATCATAGCATCAAAACGCATGCGAGACGTTATTGTTGTCTTCAGAACCTAGCGTAATCCCAGAGGTAAGCACTACGCTTATCAACCCGCAATCATCATTTGCTCAACCAAAATCGAACCGGTGCGGACATTGCCGCGTAGATCTGCGTCATTTCCCACGGCAATAATTTGTGGGTACAAGGTTTTCAGATTGCCAGCAATGGTGATTTCGGAAACTGGGTAGGCGACAACGCCGTTTTCGACCCAAAAGCCCGCTGCACCACGGGAATAGTCGCCGGTGACGTTATTTACGCCTTGGCCCATTAATTCGGTAACCCAAAGCCCGGTGTGCATTTTTTTGAGCATCGCGTCGAAATCACCGGCGTTAGCTTTTACCACCAGATTGTGCACGCCACCGGCATTGCCGGTCGAGCGCAAACCCAATTTGCGCGCGGAATAGCTGCCCAGCAAATAGCGGTTCAGCACGCCCGCAGTAACCAGACTACTTTGCTTTGTGGCGACGCCTTCGTCATCAAAATTGGCCGATCCAGCCGCACGCGCCAAATGCGGGTACTCGGCCATGTCAAACCAGTCCGGCAAAATTTTGCTATTCACCGCATTCAACATGAAGGAGGCTTTGCGGTACTGCGCGCCGCCACCGACAGCGCTTAACAAATGCCCGATCAAGCCTCTAGCCAGCTCGGATGCGAACAATACTGGCGCATTGCGCGTGCTTAAACGCTGCGGCGCTAGGCGGGCGAGGGTGCGGCGTGCGGCCTCTAAACCAATGGCCTCGGCGGGCATTAAATCATCGGCGCACAGCTTGCTGTCGTAATAATAATCACGCTCCATTGCGTCTTCATCACCCGCTAAAAGTGCGGCGGAAATCGAATGCCCAGTAGAAAAATCGCGCCCGATGAAGCCGTGGCTATTGGCGTAAATGCCGTAACTTGAGGACGAATTTACACTGGCACCATCGCTGTTACAGATGCGCTTATCTAATGCCAAACCGGCGGCTTCACAGCTCAACGCGATTTCTATTGCGCGATCTGCAGTCAGCGGCGTGCCGTTTTCCATCCACGGATGCCAGGCGTCTAGCTCGTGTAGGGTTTTTGCCATAAGCGAGCTTTCGCCCAAACCCGAACATTCGTCGACTTCGGTAAAGCGCGCAATGGCGATTGCTTGTTCTAATGTGGCGGTAATTGATGATTCGGCCAAGTCAGCGGTGCTGGCTGAGCCTTTGCGGCCGCCAACATAGACAGTTAGTGATAAACCTCGATCACGTGTGTGTTCCAGGGTTTCCACTTCGGACATCCGCACGTTGACATTTAAGCCGGTGCTGACATTGACATCCACTTCTGCCTGCGCTGCGCCCAGCGCTTTTGCGCGTGCCAGCACCTGCTGTGCGATTTCCGACAGGCGATCAAGTTCGGCGTGGGGCGGCGGCGTGGTATGTTGCGAGGAAGCGGATTGATGCGAGACTGGCATAGCATGCGTCTTTGAAAAAATTAGCCGCCAAGTATGCGCCGATCCCAATTGCAACGCCATTAATGCACTTTCGCATCATAATCGCCCCTTAAATACAAATAGAAACGACGCCACCATGCAAGTTGATCGCACCGATGAAAACTACGTAAGTAAAAGCGAACACAAGCGTGAGGCGCAAGAAATCCATCGGCTGGCCGAAGCCTTGGTTGACCTGAAGGCCAGTGATTACGCCAAAGCGCCGCTGGATGAAGATATGCGCGCGCATGTCGATTTAGCGCGGCGTATTGATGCGCAAATCGCGCGAAAGCGGCAAATTTTGTTTGTTGCCAAGCAGTTACGCAAACGTAGCGATGATTTGGGGCCGCTGTTTTTGGCCATTGATAAGCCAAAATCAGAGCAGAAGAAAGAAACCGCGCGCATGCACCGGCTGGAACGCTGGCGTGATCGGATGTTGGAACAAGGCGATACTTGCTTAAGTGAATACCTGACCGAAAATCCGCATGCGGACCGTCAAGCCCTACGCAGCTTAGTTCGCAGCGCATCGGCAGCAAAAGCGCGCAGTGATGAGGCCGCTGCCAATGATCGGCCGATTCCGCGCAACGATGGCAGCTATTCCGCGCTGTACAAAATGCTGGGCGAGATAGAGCGTGGTGTGGCGCAGCTTAGCGAGGAGTAGGCGTTAGTCTGTATTAGCGAACATCGCAAACAAGCTCGAACCTTTCAACACCGCTTCATCTTCAAATAACACGCGCCGTGCCCGCAATTTGCCAGAATCGGGCCATGCGAAATCTAAAACCCTATATTTTGGGTTGCTTGTTCATTCCAGCAGCCGTAGCAGCAGCGCCCGCGTTTACTAGCGAAATTCCCGGTTTTGCCTCGGATTATCAGGTTGCTGCGTTTCAATCGACCGAATTTGCCAATCCAGTTGCCGCCCTGATTGCTGCCGAGCCAACGAGTGCTAATAGCGCTGAGCCGCAAGAATTGGTCGATACTTTGCTTGTGCGTGCGCGCAGTCAGCTCAATTCAATGTATCACTTTGGCGGCACCACCCCGAAGCAAGGCTTTGATTGCTCAGGTTTTGTTGGCTGGATCTATCGCGACGTTTTGCAGGCGGAGTTACCACGCGTTGCAGATGCGATCTACAAAATCGACGCGCCACGCGTGTCCGCCACGAAACTATCTCCCGGTGATTTGATGTTTTATCGCATCAGCGGCGGCAGGGTGTCGCATGTCACGATGTATGTCGGTGGCCGAAACTTTATCCACGCCACGCGTGCCGGCCAGCGGCTGCGTATCGAAAGTATGGATATGCCTTATTGGCGTCAGCGTTTTGCTGGGGCCAAACGTATTTTGGGTACGCCTTTACTCAAAGCGCAGTATCAGGCAAGCAATTAGTTTCGGCACGCGCCCATGCGCAAGACCTGCCAATCTAAACGGATGGCCCGCTGCGCTACACTAGTCCGATGGAAAAACACTTTAATACCGCCGGGCCGTCAAAAGCACACCTGCACTACCAAATTGATCCGCTATCGCGCGTCGATTTGGCTACGCTGCAGTCTCTTATTCAGCAAGAGCGCTATTTCGTCCTACACGCGCCGCGCCAAACTGGCAAAACCACCTGTTTGTTGGCGCTGCGGGACGCACTTAATGCAGGCAGCGAGTTCCATGCGGTGTACGCCAACATCGAAGCGGCGCAGGCATTTCGTGGTCAAGTTGAGCCTGCAATGGACGCCATTTTGGACGCTGTTGGCGTCATGCTTGAGCGAGTAGTGGGCCCCGGCTTGATTGACGCAGCACGCAAAGCCGCTGGGCGCGGTATGCAGCTCAGTACGCTACTTCGCATGGCTTGTGAAAGCTCCGATAAACCTCTGATTGTATTCCTCGACGAAGTCGACGCCCTAGTCGGCGATACGTTAATTTCCTTACTGCGTCAAATTCGCGCGGGCTATACCGACCGGCCGAAATATTTCCCGCAGGCAATGATTTTATGCGGCGTGCGTGATGTGCGGGATTACCGCATGACCATGCCCGATGGCGAAGTTATTACCGGCGGCAGCGCGTTTAATATCAAAGCCGAAAGTTTGCGGCTAGGGGATTTTTCGCGGGCGCAGATGCTGGCGCTGTATCAGCAGCACACTGATGCTACCGGCCAGGTTTTTACTGACGAGGCGATTGAGCTGGCCTGGCAATCCACTCAGGGCCAGCCGTGGCTGGTGAATGCGCTGGCCGAGCAAGCGGTATGGAAAACCAAGGAAAATCTAGACCGTACGATTGCGATTGACTTGGAACGCCTGCGTGCGGCGCGTGAGGCGCTGATTTTGCGCAATGACACGCATTTGGATCAATTGACTGACAAGCTACGCGAGCCGCGCGTGCGCCGGGTGATTGAGCCGATGTTGATGGGCGCGCGCATCCTTGGCGATGAGTCAGACGAACAATATGTGTTCGATCTGGGCTTAATTCGCCGTGATGTGCGCAGCAAAGCACTGCAGCCGGCAAATGGTATTTATGCCGAAGTGCTGCCACGCGTGTTAAGCCGCGTGGCGCAAATAAATATTCATCCAGATGATATTCGCGCCAGCTGGCAAGACGCCGATGGCCGCCTCAACCCGCGTCAGTTTTTGCTGAACTTTCAAGCGTTTTGGCTAAAAGATGGCGAAGTGATGATGCAATCTTCGCCCTATCACGAAGCCGCACCGCATTTGGTGTTGATGGCGTATTTGCAGCGCGTGATTAATGGTGGCGGCCGGATCGAGCGCGAGTACGCCGCAGGCTCGGGGCGTTTGGATTTGCTGCTGGTCTATGGCAATCAGCAAATCGCGATTGAGGTCAAAGTGTGGGCGGATAAACAACCCGACCCACTGAGCGATGGGCTAGAACAAATTGAGCGCTATTTGCAGCGTTTGGGCTTATCAGAAGGCTTTTTGGTGATTTTTGATCGGCGCAGCGTTGCGCCGGAGTGGGCGCTGCGGATGCGCACGGAAGCAGCGCTAACTGCCTCGGGCAAGGCGGTGCTGGTGTTGCGGGGTTAAAGCGAGCGCAGCGGCACGGTGTCGACTTAAACAAATGTCAACCAACAACAAATTTGCGGACGCCATCACAGTTTGGTGGTGATTCCAGTACGCTTGAATCATTGCCACGAAACTGGGGACGCATGCGCCGACTTCACAGTCTCAGGTCGTCTTGCTTCGGTTTAAGTGTTTAAACCGGAAGCATCGGACGCTGTGGTTTGGCAACGCAAAGTTAATCATTCGTTTTAGGGAGCAGGGGAATGCAACAGTTTTCGAGTCAACCAACGCGTGCAGGGTACGCCGCTTTTAACTTCGCGCAGCTGCTGCGCAGGGCGCACATTGCCCTGATCAGTTTAGTGTTCGCTTGCGTGGCGGTGCTTTCGCCCGGCAACGCGATCGCTGCACATACCTCGATTTTTTGCCTCGCGAAAACGGGCACGGTGGCGAATGGCGGCACGGTCACCATCAACGTGACTGACTGTGATCCGTTCGGGGGCGCTGGGTTTAACGCCCCGGCTGATGGCCCGCTATTGCCCGCCAACGGCGCGGCGATTTTGCGTGTTCGTCAAACCAGTCCAGGAGTGACGTATGCCTGGTTCCTGGATTACACCCATAACGGCAACAGCGCGACCACGGATGCGTTCGAGTTCACCGATTCCTCTGGCACTGGCGGCGGTATGGAAACGGTAAGGGTAACGATCACGATCACGCCGCCAACGTCTACTATCGTGGTTTTCCCAGCGTCGTTGCCAACCCTCACCGCTGGCACCGCTTTCTCGCAGACATTGACCTCGACCGGTGGTACCGCAGCCTACACCTATACGCTCAGCACGGGGGCTTTGCCTATAGGCTTGAGTCTTACCGCTGGTGGCGTGCTTTCTGGCATACCAAGCCAGCGCGGCAGCTACACCTTTGGCGTGCGCTCGCTGGATGCTTTGGGCGCATTCGTGGTTAAGGGCTACTCCGGCTCGGTACAGAATCCGTCCATAACGCTTTCACCGAACACCTTTACCTTGGTTCAATCGGCTGCGACTTCGTTTTCGCTGGCATCGATTGGCGGCGTCACGCCGCACAGCTATCAGACCGAGCCGTTCCCGGGCACAGCACCTGCGCCTGGGCTTACCATGAGTTCGGCAGGGCTCATTAGCGGCACGCCTACCGCCTTGGGATCGACCACCACGAGCATTCGTGTGACCGATGCCAGCACGCCAACGGCCAGCGCCTATTTCGAGTTGGAATCGTTGACACTAAATGTAGTTGCGGCACCGAGCGTTTCCATCGCGGTTTCTCCCGCAAGCGTCGCTGAGGATGGCGGAACCAATTTGACCTATACCGTCACCCGCAGCGCCAACCTCTCCGTGCCGACTACCGTGAACATCAGCACCGGCGGCACAGCGAGCGCTGGTAGCGATTACGCTGGCGGCGTGGCCACCGTTGTCATCCCGGCTAATGCCACCAACGCCACCATCACCATTAACCCAAACGTCGATAGCACGGTGGAAGTCAACGAAACCGTAATTCTCACCGTCGCTGCCGGTACCGGTTACACCGTGGGTGCGCCCGCATCGGCGACGGGCACAATTCTCAATGACGATGAGCCGAGCGCCTCGATCACCGTCGCGCCCGCAAGCGTGACTGAAGATGGCACGCAAAATTTGATCTACACCGTGACCCTGAGTCAGGCATCGCTCATTGCGACCTCGGTGAACTTTACTGTCGCCGGTACCGCGACTTCGGGCAGCGATTACGCGGCGGTGACTTCACCTCTGAGCATCCCAGCCAACACGACCACCGGCACCATCACGATCAATCCAAGCACCGACACCGGCCTTGAGCCCAACGAAACGGTGATTTTGACTATTGTTATGGGCACGGGCTACACGGTGGCTGCACCTGCAAGTGCCACTGGCACGATTAACGACGACGATGTTCCGACCGCGTCCATCGCTGTTGCGCCGGCCAGCGTTCTCGAAGATGGCACAACGAATTTGATCTATACCGTGACCTTGAGTCAGCCGAATCCGGGCGCCGCCACCACGGTGAACTACAGCATCGGCGGCACTGCAAGCAACGGCACCGACTACGCCGCGATCACCTCGCCGCTGGTGATTGCTACGAACGCCACCTCGGGCACGATCACAGTCAACCCGGCCACCGATATCGCCATCGAAAACAACGAGACGGTGCTCCTGACGCTTGCCGCCGGCACGGGCTACACGGTTGCTGCGTCGCCGAATAATGCGGCTACCGGCAACATTTCCAATGACGACGTAGCGACCGCGTCCATCGCCGTGGCGCCAGCCAGCGTACTCGAAGATGGCACGACGAATTTGATCTATACCGTGACCTTGAGTCAGCCGAATCCGGTCGCTGCCACCACGCTGAACTACAGCATCGCTGGCACCGCAAGCAACGGCACCGACTACGCGACGATCACCTCGCCGATGGTGATCCCTACAAATGCCAGCTCGGGCACGATCACCGTCGACCCGAGCGCCGATGCCGTCACCGAAAGCGATGAGACCGTGATTTTGACGCTTGCCGTCGGCACGGGCTATATAGTTGCTGCGTCGCCGAATAATGCGGCTAGTGCTACCATCGTCGCCGACGAATGCCCATCCAACATAGTGACTAACGGCAACGACAGCGGCGCCGGTTCACTGCGCCAGATCATTGCGGATGCATGTGTGGGCAGCACGATCACTTTCCAAGCGGGTGTCAGCACCCTGACGCTGACCAGCGCCGAAATTGCGATCAATAAAAACCTTGCGATTGATGGTGGCACTAGTTTGGTCACTGTCACGCGCAGCAGCGCAGTCGGCACGCCGGATTTCCGGATCTTCAATGTGCCCGGCAGCGCGCTCGTATCCATGTCGCGCCTGACGATCTCCAACGGCAGAGACGGCGATGGTGGCGGCCTGCGAAACCTCGGAACCCTTCGGCTTAACCAGTGCGCCGTGAGTGGAAACACGTCTACGGGCACGGGTGGCGGCGGTGTATTCAATCAGGGCGTGTTGGAGGTCATTGACTCAACGCTATCCAACAACAGCGCGGCATTCATCGGTGGAGGATTGTGGAATTCAGCTTTGGGTAGACCTTCGGCTCCGAGCGCGACCTTCATGAACAGCACACTGACAGGCAACACCGCCGGAGCTGGCGCGGGAATACACAACAATGGCGGGGCACTGCAAATGACTAACTGCACGTTCTCCGGCAATACGGCCAGCCTCGCAGACCCGACCGGAGGCGGAGGCGGGCTCGAGAACACGGCGCAATTTTTTGCCACAACCGCTACATTGACCAATTGCACTTTCGACGGCAATCGACATACATCTAGCGCTGATCCAACGGCGGACGACATTTACGCCGGCAATTTCGGAACGCAATCCACTGTCAGGCTGGTGAACACCCTCCTTAATGGCAGCGCCGCCACAGCGACTCCCACACTGCGGGTGTACGAAGGCGGCGTAATCACATCTCTGGGGAATAACTTGAGCCGCGAAAACAGCTCCGTCTTCCTGGATCAAGTCAGCGATCAGAACAGCGCCAATGCCTTGCTTGCGCCGCTCGCAAGCTATGGCGGCCCGACACAAACCCATGCACTGCTTCCCGGCAGTGCGGCGATTAATGGCGGTAGCAGTTGCGTTCTCACGGCCAACGGTTGTGGAAACGGCAATCCCGCGCAAACCACCGACCAGCGCGGCATCGCTCGGGTTGGCGCAGTTGACATCGGGGCCTTCGAATCGCGTGGATTTACTATGGCGCTGAGCAGTGGCAACAGCCAAACCGCATTGGTGAGCACGGCTTTTGCCAATCCCCTCGTTGCCACGCTAACGTCGGCGACACCTATCGAACCGGTGCAAGGCGGGCGGGTCAATTTTGTACCGCCGGGCGCAGGTGCAAGCGCTGCGATAGCGACCAGCCCAGCAACAATTGACGCGAGTGGCGTTGCCAGCGTCACCGCGACGGCAAACAGCACCGTCGGTTCATACAGTGTTTTAGCAAGTAGCAATGGCAGTACCGGTGCCTCGTTCGCGCTACAAAATCGCCTTGCATCCGCTGATTTGTCAATCACCAAAACTGACGGCGTTACAAGCGCAGTGCCAGGTGGTTCCGTGACTTATACGATTACGGCCGCGAACGCAGGTCCAGATGCGACTACCGCAACTGTGGCAGACACTTTCCCGGAGGCGCTAAGCTGTAGCTGGATTTGCGTGGGTGCAGGTGGTGGAACTTGCGCCGCTGCAGGTGCGGGCAATATCAACCAAAGCGTAGGTTTACCCCCTGGTGGCAGCGTTAGCTACACCGCGAGCTGCACTATTTCTGCTTCTGCAACGGGAAGTTTGTCGAATACGGCAACCGTTGTTGGTGCCATTGGTGATTCCGATCCCGCCAATAATTCCGCAACCGACACTGACACACTGACCCCGATGGCGGATTTGTCGATCACCAAAAATGATGGCGTCGCGTCTGTATTTGCAGGTGGCAATACCACCTACACAATCGTCGCCAGCAATTCCGGGCCAAGCAACGCGACGGGCGCAACGGTGAACGACACCTTCCCTGCATCATTGACTTGCACTTGGACATGCGTCGGCGCTAGCGGTGGCACCTGCACCGCAACGGGCGCGGGCAACATCAACAACACGGTGAATTTGCCGAGTGGTGGCAGTGTTAGCTACACGGCAAGTTGTGCGATTTCTGCGGCAGCGAGTGGCACGTTGTCAAACACAGCTTCAGTGACTGAACCGGGTGGCGTTACCGATGGCACTCCCGGAAATAATTCAGCAACAGATAGCGACTCCATCACGCTATTGCCAACGTTGGCTATTGATGACGTCTCGATCAGCGAGGGCAACTCTGCTACCAGCGTGCTGACATTTACGGTCACGCGGACCGGCACAGCCCCAGGCCCAGTAGGCTTTAATTTCGCCACCGCTGACAGCAGTGCAACCACAGCGGGCAGCGATTACGTGACAGCCAGCGGCACCGGCACGATTCCAAGTGGCGGTGCGACGGGTTCAACCACGGTGCGTGTGACCATCAATGGCGATGCGATCTTTGAGAACAACGAAAGCTTTTTCGTCAATCTGACTGCGCCCGCGAACGCGGTGATTGCTGACAACCAAGGTATTGGCACAATCACCAATGACGATACCGCGCCAATCTTGGCCATTAACGATGTCTCGATTGTCGAGGGCAACACGGGCACGCAGAATTTGGTGTTCACGGTCACGCGTACGGGATTAACCGCTTTGCCCGCAACCTTTACGGCAGCGACCGCAAATGGCACGGCGAGCGCACCGTCGGATTATTTGGCGGCATTGGTCGGCTCGGCCTCAATTGCAGCAGGCGGTGCGAGTGGTACTACGACACTGACCGCAACGATTAATGGCGATGCGGTGGTGGAAGCCAATGAAGGCTTCTCGGTGGTGCTTTCTGCGCCCGCGAATGCCACGATTGCTACCGGCACCGGCACCGGCACGATCAACAACGATGATGTCGCAGGCGTTGTGTTGACGCAATCGCTGAGCAGCACGGATGTGACCGAAGGCGGCGCAACCGATAGCTACACGCTCTATCTGACCAGTCAGCCAAATTCAAATGTCAGCATCGGTCTCAATCCCGGCGCGCAGGTCTCAGTTGGGGCGAGTCCGGTCGTGTTCACCGATGCGAATTGGAATATTGAACAAACGATCACTGTGACCGCGGTCGATGATGCCGCCGTTGAAGGCCCGCACACCGGCACGATTAGTCATCTCGTGGTCAGTCCTGATCCTAACTACAATGGCGTCACCGTTGGAAATGTGGTCGCGAATATCACCGACAACGACTTGCCAACACTCGCGATTAACGATGTGTCGATCATTGAAGGCAATGGTGGCACCCAGGTGATGAATTTCACTGTCACGCGCACCGGCAACACACCGTTTGCGGTCGGCTTTAACTTTGCGACAGCGGATGGCACGGCGACGCTTGCGGACAGCGATTACGTGACAACAAACGGCAACGTCATCATTCCAAGCGGCGGTGCGACGGCGAGTACCACGGTCAGTGTGACCATCAATGGCGAGGTGACATTCGAAAACACCGAGAGCTTTTTTGTCAATCTAACCGCCCCGACCAACGCGCTAATCTCAGATGCGCAAGGCGTGGGCACGATCACCAATGACGACACGGCGCCAACGCTGGCAATTAATGACGTCAGCGTGGTGGAAGGCAATAGCGGCACGCAGAACATGGTGTTTACCGTGACGCGCACTGGCTTAACGGCCCTGCCCGCTAGTTTTGTCGCCACTGCCAACGATGGCACCGCGACGGAATTCTCGGATTATCTGAAGGCGATTGTGGGCTCCACCTCGATTGCGGCGGGCGGCGCGACCGGCACCACGACCTTGAGCGTGACCATCAATGGTGATCTCATGATCGAAGGGAATGAAAACTTCTCTGTCGATTTGAGCGCACCGCTCAATGCCTCGTTTGCGGATGCGCAAGGAATAGGCACGATCAGCAACGACGATGGCGAGCCGACCTTCACGCCCGCCGGGCCGATTACGCGTCAACAAGGCAGCCCCGCAGCGATAGCGACTTTGGGAATCGTCAGCGATTTGACCGATCCGGCGAATAGCTTGGCGGTTGCGATTATTGCGGACACCACCACCGGCGTAGCGACCACGGGCCTCGCGAACAGCAACGGCACCGTTACCGCCTCGTTGGCAGCATCGTGCACAGCCAGTGCTGGCAGCTTCAGCGTGCGCGTGACCGACTCGGGCGGTTTGACCGATACCGATACCGTGCAAATCAACCTCAGCGCCAATACGCCGCCGAGTTTGGCCTATGGTGCGGCCAATGTAAGTGTGGGTAACTCGCTGACGATTACACCGAGTACCGGCTTAAGCGATAACGGCACGGTGACGACTGTTTCAGTGCAAAGCAGCGGCACCTACACCGGCGGAATTAGTGTCAGCACCAGCGGCGTGATTAGTTTGAATAGCGCCACGCCTGCCGGTAGCCACACGCTACTCATTCGCGCCACCGATAATTGCGGTGCAAATAATGATGTCAGCGTAGCGCTCAACGTCGGCCAAGCCAGCACCTTCAAGCTGATTACCAGCAATGTCTCGCCCAGCCGTTTTGGCGAAGCGGTGACGTTTAGTGTGAATTTGGCCGGTGTGGACCCGAGCGGCAATGTCGAGTTCTTTGCTGGCACGACGAGTTTAGGCACGGCAGCGTTAGTCGCCAGCCCGAGCGGCGGCGCGAACTTGAAGCTGGCGAATTTGACGACGAGCACGCTGCCTGTTGGCACCTCGGTAATCACCGCGCGCTATGCCGGGGATGTGAATAACAGCGCCTCCGTCAGCGCGGATTTGGCGCAACTTGTGAACTCGGCTGGCACCCGCATCACGCTGACACCAGCCGCGAACCCTGCACCGGCGGGCACTGTCAGTATTGCAGTCCTTGTTGCCCCAGAAGCACCGGGTGGTGGCGTGCCACAGGGCAGCGTCACATTGACTTCGGGCGCATTGGGTTGCACCGCGCCATTGACGGCGGGCGCCGGCAGCTGCGCGTTGAACTTCGCCAGCGTCGGCTATCAAGCGATTAGTGCAAGCTACACGCCGTCGGGTAGCAATCACAGCGCTAGTATCGGCGGTTCGGCGGTGGTGATTGTGGCCACGCCGAGCAGCACCGATTTACGCGTGCGCATCGGCAATGGCGTCAGCAATATTGGTGATGGACAAGCGTTGAGCTATCTGATCGTGGTCGATAACATCGGCACGCAGGCGGCAGTTGGGCGCTTGCAAGTGCCGATCAGTGCCGACTTTGCCGGGGCGAGCTACACGTGTATTAGTGCCGCTTTGGCAAGTTGCACAACCAGCGGCACGGGTAGCATCGATCAAGAACTGAGCCTAGCACCTGGCGGCGTGGTGATTTATCGATTCAATGTCACGGCACCGCTGACACCGGAACGTGTGATTACGCAAACCGCCAGCATTACCGTGAAAACGCCAACGACCGATAGCGATGCCACGAACAATAGCGCGGCGGATATCGACCCAATGGGGCTACTTGCGGATGGTTACGAGGATGCGGCGGTAACCGAGTAGTTTTTGTAGGCGCGCTAATAGTTTGGCGCGCCTTCTTGAACAGGCAAATTCGCACCGCGTTGATTGCGACGAGCGCGGTGTTAACTGGCTAAGGCTCTTGCTCACGCCAAGCGCTTTGCAAGCTTGGCGAACTCAACTGAGATGCGCGCGTCTTGTGCCACATGTCGCCAAAACTGCTTCGCCAGCGCGTGCGCTTTCGCCTGTATTGGGTCGTTGCTGCTGGCGGGCGGTGTGAAGCTGCGCGCCAATACTTCGCCATTGGCAAGCGGCGCGAAAATCATCGGCAGCATGTCATAGCTGGGCGCGAGCGCCATTGGCAGTGCTGGAGTTAACACTAAGCTGGCATTGCTAAAGTGCATGTCGGTATTGCCAATCGCCCGGCCGAAGAAATAGCGTAGTCGCAAAGTGTTGGCGTCGTCCTGGCTCAGCCAACCCGCTTTCTCTAAGCGCGAAGCGCACAGCGCCCAATTATCTAAGCCGCCAAAATAAGCGCTGTCGACTGCGCCAAGACTGACCAAGCCGCGCCGCCCCGATGCGCCCACCCGATCAAAACGCGGTGACATTAAAAATCGCCGATTTGCAACATCCACGGTGGCGCTCGCACCGCCTAACAGACGATCAGCAACGGCTTCAGCGGCTAATAAATCTGCCCAGCGCTGGCCAGATGCTGAGTGCATCGGCGGCGAAAATTTCACTAAATTCGCGACCAATTCACCCTGCGGGCCGCGCAGACTACAGCTGAATTTCGGCTGTTCACCGGCCGCGGATGAACCCATGATTTCACCGCTGAGCGCGCGCTCTGCCAACTCGGGAAATGCCTCAACGGTCTGCGGCAGCCGCAGCACATGTTGCGCCGCTGCTAAGGCCGCGTTGCCGATGACGATATCGCCGCTCACATCGCTGCCAAAGGCCAACAGCGCGTGCAGACAAAGATCCGCCGACCAATTTCGCGGGTCGGCGTCACACAGCAAGATCGGTGCTACATAGCGCGCCAAGGCGCGCCCAAGAAAACCCTGTGGCCGTAAATCTGACAAAAACCAGGGAAAATCCGGAAAAACGCCCTCTTGAAATTCGCCGCTCAGCCAATCGCAGCGCTGCTCGCATTGCAGCCAAAATGCGCCCTGATGTAGGGCGTGCAGCTCGCCGAATTGCGAGGCTGCGCCCGATTCGGCGATTCGGAAAATCGGCCAACGCGTACCCAAGCCGCGCACATTGCGTAGCAAGCCATAGCGTGTGCGCGGGCCGCGACCGATCACCGCCAGCTCGCTCGGCATGCGGCCAAGCGCGCGCGATAGGCTCGGCTGGCTCAAGCCCATCGGCACTCGCAGCTGCTTGGCGCTCAGGCTGGTATTGGCCTGCAGTGCGGCACGCAGTTGCGCAAGGACTGGGTTACTGGTATGCATAGTGAATAGATTATCAGAAAAATTAGATGCTTTAACGTATTGTTTTGTATGAATAAATAATTTCTTAAAGTAGAATTCTGCATCTATGAGTGAATAGATTTATTTTAGGTGCCTATGCGCCACAATCGTCCGTTCGTGGTGAGTCCTGAGCCTGACGAAGGGGCGAACCATGAAGCCTCGAACCAAAATAGTGCGCTGCCAGTTTGAGGTGGCCCTTCGACAGGCTCAGGGCGAACGAAACTTCGACAGGCGGTTCATGGCTTGCAGCGGCGCGGTGTAGGCGTAAACAAATGTATCCAATAACAAATTTGCAGATTTCATCACAGTTTGGTACTGATTCCATTACGACTGAGCAATTGCCACAAACCCGGGAAGCACCATGAACGCAGCTAGGCTATTCACACCCTTTACGCCCTGTCATTTTAGTTGCTTCCAGACTTCTCTGCCGTACCGCTAAGCAGTCGGACGCTTACAGGTGCCGATCAGTGCGGATTTTGCGGGCGCAAGTTACACCTGCATCAGCGCAACGTTAGCGAATTGCGCCGCGAGCGGCACGGGCAATATCGATCAAGAGCTGAGTTTTGCACCTGGCGGCGTGGTGATTTATCGGCTTGATGTCACCGCACCGTTGACACCCGAGCGCACGATCACTCAAACCGCTGGCATCACGGTGAAAACGCCAACGACCGATACTGATGCAACGAATAATAGTGCGGCGGATATCGACCCGATGGGGCTACTTGCGGATGGTTACGAGGATGCGGCGGTAACGGAGTAGTTTTCGAAGGCGCGCTAATAGCTTGGCGCGCCTTCTGGGTTTAGTCAGTTGAGCGCCGGGCTAGCACGCGCCGATCTAGCACGCGCCGAACTAGACTACTCGCGCAACCAGCGCAGCAGTTTTGGATAAGAATTGGGCTTGCCAATCGGCACATTGGCGGCAAGTCCTGCGCCGATTAAGCCATGGACGCCAGGATAAACGCAGAGCGCAAAGTTCATTGCCAACCCGGGCGCTTGGCCGCGATAGCCTGCAGGAGCGCAATCGCGGCATCGGGCAGTATGCGCAGGGCATTCATTGGCAGGCCTAATGGCAGCGGCAGATTTAATAGCAGCGATTAGCAAAACAATCAGCGAAGCCGCACCACGTCGTGATGCACCACAAAAGCAAGACTAAGATCAATGTTTAACATTCACGGCTAGCTTTAGCATTCTTTTGCAGATTTAATAGCAGCGGTTAGCAAAACAATCAGCGACGCCGCACACGTCGTGATTCACCACAAAGCAACACTAAAAAATCAATAGACGATAAATAGATGTCTGCTAAGCCGACCTATCATTTCATCTCTGGCCTACCGCGCTCAGGCTCGACGCTGCTTTCTGCGATCCTGCGGCA
>JANNYA010000246.1:0-18187 GCA_031409855.1 Rhodanobacteraceae bacterium
AGTATTGGCCGAACATCTGGAACACGGGCCGCTGCACTTTGCGCTTGATGGCTTTTTGCACCTACCGTTTTGGCTAGCAATGGCAGGCGCCCTACTCGCTTTCGTGCTGTATTTGAAATCCGCTTACAAAGATGATCGCGAAAAGGACTTCCTGGGTCCGCTGCATCGTATTTTGGATAAAAAATATTATTTTGATGAGCTGTATCAATGGCTGTTTGCCAAAGGCTCTGTGCGCCTAGGCAAGCTGCTATCAGCCGGCGGCGACCAAGGTCTGATCGATGGCTTATTGGTTAATGGCTCGGCGAAATTGGTCGGGCGCTTAAGCCATGGCGTGCGGCAGCTGCAAAGCGGCTATTTGTATCAGTATGCCTTCACCATGATCTTAGGTTTGATCGTGATGATCGGCTTTTTTGTGCTGTATCGTTAGAGGGGCAGGCGTGGAATCGACTTTATCTATGTCCGCAAACGGATATCTACTGAGCCTAATTATTTGGCTACCCATGCTCACCGCCGTCATTGTGCTGGCCTTGGGTGAAAAGCGCGCGGCTTTGGCGCGTTGGGCGGCGTTAGCGGGTTCGTTGCTGGTGCTGGCTTTAAGCGTAAAAATGTGGGCAGATTTTGCCCCCGGCGTCGCGTCTTTGCAGTTTGTCGAAAACTTGCCGTGGATCCCAGCGTTTGCGATCAATTATCACTTAGGCGTGGACGGCATTGCAGTGCCATTGGTTTTGCTCACCGCGATTATTACCAGCGTCGTATTGATCGCCGGTTGGGAAGTAATTACCGACAAAATTTGCCAGTATTACGCCGCATTTTTAGTCCTGGAAGGACTAATGATCGGCGTGTTCTGCGCGGCAGATGCGATGCTGTTTTACGTATTTTTCGAAGCGATGCTGATTCCGATGTTTATTATCATCGGTGTGTGGGGCGGGCCGCGTCGTGTGTATGCCTCGATTAAATTCTTCATTTACACATTCTTAGGTTCGATCTTTATGTTGATCGGCCTGATTTATTTGTATCAAAAGTCTGGTTCATTTCAACTGGCGGCTTGGCACGAGCTGGCACTAGATCGCACCGAGCAATTCTGGTTGTTCTGGGCATTTTTCCTGGCATTCGCGGTCAAAATTCCGATGTTCCCGGTACACACCTGGCTGCCGGACGCACACGTCGAAGCGCCGACCGGCGGTTCGATGGTGTTGGCAGCGATCATGCTCAAAATCGGTGGTTATGGGTTTGTCCGGTTCTCGTTGCCGATTACTCCGGATGCGAGCGCCGAATTAGCCTGGATCGTGATCGCGTTGAGCCTAATTGCGGTGATTTACATCGGTTTAGTCGCGCTCGTGCAAGAAGATATGAAAAAGCTGGTGGCCTACTCATCCATTTCACATATGGGCTTCGTCACCTTAGGCCTATTTATCGCTTATATGTTGGCAAGTGATGGCCGTGGCGACGGCGCGGCGTTGGCGTTGCAGGGCGCGTTGATGCAAATGCTCAGCCATGGCTTCGTTTCGGCGGCAATGTTCGGCGCGATTGGCGTACTTTACGACCGTATGCACAGTCGCCAAATTAAAGATTACGGTGGCGTGCTGAAGACGATGCCGTGGTTCGGCGGCTTTGCGGTGTTTTTCGGTATGGCTAACTGTGGTTTGCCTGGAACCAGTGGCTTTATCGGTGAATTCATGGTCATTCTAGCGGCCGTGCAGGCGAATTTCTGGCTTGGTTTTGCCGCCGCAACTGCATTAATTTTAGGTGCCGCCTACACACTTTGGCTGATCAAGCGCGTATTTTTTGGCGAAATTTCGAATGATAATGTCAAAGCCCTGCATGATTTAAACCCACGCGAGTGGACCGTCATGGCCACCCTCGCCGCCTACACCCTGTTTTTCGGTCTATATCCAAAGCCGTTAACCGACGTAATGCAACCGAGTGTCGCCAAGCTTATTGAGCAAATCCAGGTGAAGAAAGCGGCAGAAATCGACGAAGCCGCGCAGGTTTTTGGCGCAAATACCGCCGTAACGTCAGGAGTAGGCCAATGATGATCTCGAGCATGGCCGAATTACGGCCACTTTTGCCGGAAATCATTGTGCTCGTCGGCGGCCTATTTTTAATGATGTTTGAAGCCTTTAGTGGGCCCAAACAACGCGGTTGGATGCATTTTCTTTCAACCCTGACGCTACTCGGTGCAGCGTTTGCCATCACCGTCGACATGCATTTCGGCGCGCCGGACAGATCCGCTGCGGGCCTATTCGTACGCGATGGCTTGGGCGATGTTTTAAAACTCTTTATGCTGTTGGCGACTGGCTTAGTTTTTGTCTATGGACGGCATTATTTTGATAGCAAGCGCCAGTATTTCGGCAACTTTTATGTGCTGATCTTGTTTGCCGTGCTGGGCATGATGGTACTGGTGTCGGCGGGAAATCTAGTCACAATTTACATGGGCTTAGAGCTGATGGCATTGGCGACCTACGCTATCGTTGCGCTGGATCGTGACAACGGCGTCGCCTCGGAAGCGGCGATGAAATACTTTGTGCTCGGCGCACTCGCCTCCGGCATTTTGCTTTACGGCATGTCCTTGCTATTCGGCTTGACCGGCTCACTCGATCTGTTTGAGATCAATTCTAAGCTCGCGAGTCTCTACGAATTGGATAAAGCGACCTTAGTGCTGATGTCATTCGCACTGGCCTTTATTGTAATCGGCCTAGCATTCAAATTTGGCGCGGTGCCGTTTCACATGTGGTTGCCCGACGTCTATGAAGGCGCACCGACAGCAATGACTGCTTTTATCGCCAGCGTGCCAAAACTGGCGGCTGTTGGTATGGCTATTCGCTTGCTGCCAGAGGGCTTGGGCACATTAGCGCCGCGCTGGCAAGAAATGCTAGCACTGCTGGCGATGGCATCGTTGATCGTGGGCAATCTGGGCGCAATCGCGCAATACAACTTCAAGCGCATGCTGGCTTATTCCACCATTTCCCATGTCGGCTTTATGCTACTGGGGCTGTTAAGCGCTAACGCCATCGGCTATTCGGCACTGCTGTTTTATGTAATCGTCTATTCGATCAGTACCGCAGCGGCTTTCGGCATCATGATTAGTTTGTCCCGCGAAGGGATCGAATTTGATCGTATTGACGACTTCAAAGGCTTAAACAAGCGCAGCCCGTGGATGGCATTTTCAATGCTAATCGTCATGGCTTCTCTTGCTGGCATCCCGCCCTTGATAGGTTTTTGGGCTAAATTGCAAGTGTTGATGGCGGTTGTGGCGCTAGGCTCGGCGTGGAAGGCGCTGGTGCTGGTTGCCGCGTTATTTGCGGTGATCGGTTCGTACTATTATCTGCGCGTGATCAAGGTGATGTATTTCGACGAGCCGGAATCAGATGCCACGCCAAGCGCAGCGCTGGATGTACGGCTAATTCTTATCTTGAATACGCTGCTGCTGGCGTTGCTGGGATTGTATTCGCAGCCTTTGGCCCAGCTTTGCAATCGGGTGTTTGGGGTGGAGTGATTACCAAAGTCGGACACATGTTGCGCGGCTTAGGCGGTTTTTCCGATTAACAGAATCAATGAGCATCGGTTTCTGGACGCCGAAGTAGGCAACGCCGCAGCGTTGCCTAACTTGCATGCATTGCAAACGCGATGCATACTGTGTGAAACGTTATTCGCGAGCGACTCAAATGAAAACTGCGGTATTACCTCCACTTCGAGTACAGCCCGAACTCCGACTAAAAGCTGAATCTGTGCTGCACCCAGACGAATCCCTTTCTAGTTTTATGATCGAAGCGGTTAACGAGCACATTGAACACCGCCGCGCAAAAATGGAATTTCTACAGCGCGGGCTGGCTGCTGCGGAACACGCCGCGCAAAGTGGCGAATATGTATCTGCCGCCGATGTGCTACATCAGCTTAAGGAGAAGCTGGCACTAGCAAAGTCGCGCAATTTGTAATGCCAAATTATAGCGTTCGTTTTACCAAGCGCGCGGAAACAGACTTGCATAGGCTTTACGATTTTTTGCTTGATGCGGCCGATATCAAAACGGCAGAACGTGCGCTCTTAGCGATTTCGGCGTCGATTAAATTGCTTAGTTTTTCGCCCTTTTCCTGCCGAAAGATAGTTTCGCATTTGCCCCGCCACCGCGAATTGATCATACCGTTTGGTGCAGCTGGCTATGTCGCGTTGTTCGAAATCAATGACGCGAGCACAGTAACTATTCTGGCCGTACGTCATCAGCGGGAACACGATCTTTGGTGAGTGCACAATGACATTATTTGAATGTGCCGCTAACTGCCACGGCAATGCGCCGCTAACCAAACGCAAACGGATTGTTCGTATGTTCGTCAGCTCAGGTCGATCTCGAACAGACTCACCGTCGCGTTATGGTAGTGCGACGGCAGCCCGGCTGTATCGGCTAGCTTGGACAGGCCCAGAAAAACAAATCCGCACTTGGTGTAGTGCCGAATGAGTCCGGCGTTGTCGCCGACGGTGTCCATACGAACGAACCGCCGCCCGCCAACCGCAGCATAGGCCTTTGCCCAATCAACGATGTTCAACACAAACCCGCGGCCACGATACTCCGGGTCAGTGGCGATGCGGTGGATGTAAATCGCCGGGTCGGCGTTCCGCTCGCCCCAAATGAGCGGGTCGGAGTCGGCGACCGCCCAGACGCAACGGGGGCGGCCGTCAACAATAATCTTCCACTGTAGACCCTTGCTAACCTCGGACTCGACAAAACCTCGGTCAAACGCCGGCCACTGCGTCGCGCCCTTCAACCTCTGCAGGCGCACCGCGTGTTCGTAGAGATCGAGGATGGCTTCAACGTCGCCCGCCTGGGACTGCGCTATCTGCATATCTTTGCAAGCTATCAATAAAACCTAACCCGCCTTCGACTGATCCACCTGGCGCACCATCGCATTTAAGCCGCCCTGCAGTGCTGCGGCTTCAAAACCCAGCTTGCTCAGCACAAAGGCCGCCGCAGACGAGCGTTCGCCGGAATTGCAGTAGGTGATATAGCGTTTGGTTTTATCAAGCTCAGCGGCAAACTCACGCAGTCTGGAAAGCGGCATGTTCACTGAGCCTTTGATGGCGCGCTCGTTGAATTCTTCAACGGTGCGCACATCAATCACCCCTGCCCCACCCCGTACTGCGATCGAGGCCTTACCGGGTGAAAGCCATTCCACCACGGGCTGTTTAAGCAACTCGGAAAAGTCTGACTTGGCTAGACGCATTAATTTGCCGTCTTTCATCATGGTTACCGTGGCATTTCGCACGTTATTACTTAACAGCGCGTCTTCACCAAAACTGTCGCCACGCACCAAATAGGCGATCACTGATTCACCCGCATCGTTCATTTGACTGACCGCAGCCGCGCCTTCTTTCAACACGTAAAAATAGTCGCCATCATCGCCCTCGCGAATAATGGTTTGCGCGTTTTTCACGTTCATTTCCGCAAACCGGGTAAATAGGCGTTCGACGTTTGCCACCGGCAATTTCCGCAGTGCCTTGCTTTGCAATAGCCGAAACACCCAGCGATTCCCCTCTGGGTTGGTATCAAAGTGCTTCACGTTGCCACTTTTGACGACCTGATCCCAGGCGATCACTTTTTCCAAGAAGCGGCGGTCAATTTTCGCGATGCGTGCGCGCGGGGATTGCACGGTGGCGGTAAAACGCCGTGGCTGCAAATCACCCACCGCATAGCGCCCCTGCAGAGAACTGCCGCCGGTCTGGCTTTTGGTACGGCCATCGGGATAATCGCCACGCACTTCACCTTCCAGCAAATAGATCGTGTGCTCATCCGTGTCGCCCGCAGAAAACAATACGTCATCACAGTCGACGTAGGCTTCCGATGCCTCGCGCGCCAGTGCCTCCAAATGTTCGGGGCGCAAGGACTCAAGCGGGTATAGGTTTTTCAGTAAATTCGCGTCAACACTCATGTTTTTTCCCGTTTTATGGTTGGCGCTCAGCCGTTTGGCCACCGCAATACTTTGCCCTGATTTCCAAAGCCTTTGGCATCCAGCGATTTAGATCATCAATTCTGCGTTCGTTGCTTGGGTGCGTGCTTGAAAACTCGGAGGGACGCGCGCCGCCCGCGGCGGTGCCCTGGGCTGCCATGCGTTCCCAGAGTTTTGGTGCTTCCCTAGGATCAAAGCACGCAGCAGCAGCAAAATATAGCCCCATCTCATCGGCTTCGGATTCATGGTCACGCGAAAAAGGCAGCAATACGCCAAATTTTGCGCCGGCACCCAACGCGCCCATGACCGCTTGGCGCGCCTCTGGACTCATATCGCCAACCGATACGCCTGCCGCCATTGAACCAATTTGCACCAATTTTTGATACGCCATGCGCTCAGCACCGTGCCGGGCGACCGCATGTGCAATTTCGTGGCCCATCACCGCCGCCAAGCCATCGGCATTGGCAGCGACTGGGAAAATGCCGGTGTAAACGGCAATCTTGCCACCTGGCAACGCAAAAGCATTGGCTTGATCTGACTCAATTAAGCTCGCTTCCCATTCAAAACCAGGGTCTGCGCCGGGAAACTGCTGTATCGCATTAATCAATCGCGTTGCGATGGCTTGCACTAGTTTTGCCGCATCACCGGTAGTAACGATGCGTTCGTTTTGCAAAATCTCTTGATAAGACTGATAGCCCAACGCCGCTTCTTGTTCACGGCTCAAATCCACCAGCTGCTTTCGGCCAGTCACGGGCACAACTTCGCGGTGACTAAAATAGTAATACGCCATGTATAAACCAAAAAACACCAGCGGCAATAGCCGCAACATACCGAATCCACCTCGGCCACCGCTGCGTGCCTGCTGTTGCTGTTGCGGATAGTACATTTCTGCCCTTGCCTAGACTTGATGCCATAAGTGTAGCGCGCGTTTCTGCTTTTTCACACGCTCAATTCGGTATTTGTGCACGTCGCTTAGCCACTGACATACCGCCGCGGTGCACCGAGTTAATGCGCTGCGTTAGTGCAGCAAGTTTGCTGACAGTAACTGGGCTTCGGGCATAGCTACGATAAATTTCCCGTTCTCAAAAATGACGGCCGCACTCGCAATTTTTGGATCATGCGTGAAGAACAGGCGCACGTTACGCGCTGCCTTATCGCTAAGAAACTCACGCTTTTCATCGACCAATAGTTCAGGAAACCGGTCGTAACCCATCGTCACCGGCACATGCACCCAAGGCGCGCCGGGTATTAAATCGGCACAAAAAACGATGCCGCCAAGGCCATTTTCACCGCAGATTTCCGCCAGCATTAATCCCGGCGTATGACCATCGCTGTAATGAAAGCGCACCGAATCGCCGAGCACCGGAGTATGCGCGCCGCGCACCAATTCTAAGCGTCCTGACTGTTCTAACAGCGGCTGTAACTCCGCGATAAAGGAGGCTCGATCACGCGCATGCGGTGCTAGCGCGCGCTGCCAACAGCCTTCGGAAACGACATAGGTCGCATTCGGGAATAGCAGGCGTGCCGGCATCCCCGCTTCCCAGGCCGCGAGTAAGCCACCGGCATGGTCAAAGTGCAAATGGCTGAGCACTACGACGTCGATATCCGCATCCGTCAAGCCCAATGCTGCCAGCGAATCGAGCAGGCAATGATTCGCTTCCACCACGCCAAAACGCTCACGCATTTTTGGCTCAAAAAAAGCTCCGATGCCGGTTTCAAACAGTACCGTCTTGCCATTTAGTCCGCGCGCCAGTAGGCAACGACAAGCCAGCGGAACCCGATTGTCAGCCTCTGGGGCAAGCCACTTTTCCCACATCACACGTGGCGCGTTGCCAAACATCGCACCACCATCTAGTTTTTGCGAGTTCCCATCTAACGAATCTAAACGGATGTGTGAGGCAGTTTGTGCTGGCATGGGGCGGACCTTTCGAAGAATCGAAGCTATAAAACAAAACGCGCCACTAGGGCGCGTTTTGTCAACCGGAAATCTCTACAACTTTATTTCATTGGCGCCGCAAGCTTCGGTGCGCTTGGTACGCGCCCACCAACGTTTGCCTGACCACCAACGCGCGAACCGGTCGCAAAGTAGTCATGTAAATCATGTGCGAATTCATCGAACCGACCCAAGGTTACGCGGTTAGCGCGAACAAAGAAGTTGTAAGCAAGCACCGCAGGAATAGCGACTGCGAGGCCGATACAGGTCATGATCAGCGCTTCACCCACTGGCCCTGCAACGTTTTCGAGGGACGCGTTGCCGGTGGCACCGATTTGAATCAGCGCGTTGTAAATACCCCAGACCGTACCGAACAAGCCGACGAATGGCGAGGTCGAACCAACGGTTGCAAGTAAGGTCAAGCCTTCTTCGAGCTTGCCGCTTTCACGGGTGACGGCTTGGCGCAAGCTGCGGTCAATGAATTCGGAGCGATTTAACGCTTCAACTAAACGATTACCTTCACTTTTCGCATGGTGCGCTGCGGCTTGGGCACATTCGAGCGCGATTTTCGAGAACGGCTCGTTCGCGGGAAAGCTTTCCATCGCGCGAATTGCTTCTTGGGGGTTTGTTGTCGCCCAGAACTGCGTGACCACGTTCTCAGCGTTGCTGCGCACCGCCATATTTTTGATCGTGTTGCGAATGATGTAATAAAGCGTAGCCAAACCCATAATCGCGACAACGGCGAACGTCAACCAACCCACCATGCCTGCATGCTTTAAAATATCCATCATGCCCATACCCGAGCTTGCCATACCCGAAGCTGCCATTCCTGAAGCTGTCATTGCTTGTCCTTCGCTTGATCGTGCATTAGAGTAAAAATCCGAATGCAAAGGTTAGTACAAAAGACGAAGTCCTGACAAGCACCTATTTGGATTGCGCTAAAATAATTCGTAAATCTGCGGGCATTTTCGAAATGACATTACTCAGCGTTAACGTAAATAAGGTGGCGGTGTTGCGAAACTCCCGTGGCGGACGCTTGCCGGATGTGGTGCACGCTGCGAAAACCGCTTTGCGCGCGGGTTGCGACGGCATCACCGTGCATCCACGCCCCGATTTGCGTCATATCCATCCTGGCGATTGCGCAGACATACGCTTACTTCTCAACACACCAGAGTTTCGTGGCCGTGAGTTCAACGTCGAAGGCAATCCATTTGCCCCCGCCAATGCGCAATATCCAGGATTGCTCGCCATTATTGCGCAAACGCGGCCGGAGCAAGTGACGCTAGTGCCAGATGGCGATACCCAAATTACCTCAGATCACGGTTGGCGCATTGCTGAAAACGCAGCTCGGCTCGCGCCGATGATCGCTAGTATTCGGGCATTGGGTGCGCGGGTCAGCCTATTTGTTGACGACGATATCGAAGAAGCAGAACTGCGGCGCGCGCGTGATCTGGGTGCCGAGCGCATCGAGATATACACGGGGCCTTACGCGCATGAATTCGAGGCAGGCATCGGAGAAACTGGCGAACCCCAACTAGCGCTGTCGCGCTGCGCACGAACGAGTGCAATCGCCTGCGCCCTTGGCCTGGGCGTCAATGCCGGGCACGACTTGAGCCAGAGCAATTTGGCCGCGCTACTTAAGGCGGCTCCGGGCATATGCGAAGTCTCCATCGGCCACGCACTTTTCAACGATGCGCTGTATGCCGGGCTAGATAGCGCAGTCCGTGCCTATCAGAAAATCATCCACGGCTAGCGCGCGCCAAAAATCGCCGACCCCACCCGCACCAAATTCGCGCCATGCGCAATTGCCAATGGAAAATCGCCGCTCATGCCCATAGATAAGGTATCAAGCGCGACGCTTAAGCTTGATTTGCCAGAAAAATGCGCGCGCAACTCTGCATACAGCGCAGCCATTGCAACAAAGGTCGCTTGCGCCGCATCTGGGCGCCCAATCACCATTAGCCCACGCAAGCAAAGTGTCGCTTCAGCCGCCACCAAATCCGCCAGCGCCAACACGTCGTTTGGCGCACAGCCGGACTTCGTGCTTTCGTCATCGATATTCACTTGAATAAGCACATTTAACGGCGGCCCGGATGGGCTGCGCGCGCGCGCCAGCAGCGGCACCAATTTGGCGCGATCTAAACTCTGTAGCCAATCAAAATGCGCCGCCACCTGGGCACACTTATTTGACTGTAACGGCCCAATCAAATGCCATTCAATGGCCAAATCACGCAACGACGCCTGTTTCTCGATCGCCTCTTGAACGTAGTTTTCGCCAAAGGCGCGCTGTCCTGCTGCATAACAAGCACGCACCGCACTTGCTTGCATATGCTTACTGACCGCAACCAAGCGCGGTGCAGTACCGTTGAGTGCCCTGCTATTTTGGGCAGCAGCGGCAATCTGCGCCAAAATTCCCTGCACATTTTGCGCAATATCAGACATTCGTTGAGCTTTTTATAGTGGAGATAGTGGCCACCAAGCTTAACCGAGCCGCCGCCACGACCGCGAAAACTAATCGCGATAATTTCGCGTCGATGATGAGTTTGTTCCGCACGGCCCGAGCGTATACTCTTGACGCTTGGCGCCGAATCTAGCGCCTAAAATTGCCTCCAGAACCTCGTTTGATACATAAGGAAAAAGCATGGATATCGCAGAATTATTGGCCTTTTCGGTAAAAAACAAAGCATCGGATTTGCATTTATCCGCTGGGCTACCACCAATGATTCGGGTCGATGGCGATGTGCGGCGCATTAATGTGCCACCACTGGAACACAAACAAGTGCACAGTTTGATTTACGACATCATGAGCGACAAACAGCGTCGCGATTATGAAGAATTTTTGGAAGTCGATTTTTCCTTTGAAATCCCAGGTCTAGCGCGCTTTCGGGTGAATGCGTTTAACCAAAACCGCGGCGCTGCGGCGGTATTTCGAACGATTCCATCAGAAATTCTATCCTTGGAAGATTTAGGTGCGCCGAAAATTTTCCGTGAATTGATTGATTTCCCACAAGGGCTAATTTTGGTCACCGGCCCCACGGGTTCGGGCAAATCGACCACGCTTGCAGCAATGGTGGATCACGTCAACAAAAACGAATACGCGCACATTTTGACCGTCGAAGATCCGATTGAATTCGTCCACACCTCGAATAAGTGTCTAATCAATCAGCGCGAGGTGCACCGTGACACCCACGGTTTTAACGAGGCGCTGCGATCGGCACTGCGCGAAGATCCGGATTATATTTTGGTCGGCGAATTGCGCGACTTAGAAACCATTCGCTTGGCCTTGACTGCGGCGGAAACCGGGCACTTAGTGTTCGGTACACTGCACACCAGCTCAGCCGCGAAAACCATCGATCGAATTATTGACGTATTCCCAGCTGGCGAAAAGCCGATGGTGCGCTCGATGCTTTCAGAATCGTTGCGCGCGGTTATTTCGCAAAGTTTGTTGAAGAAAGTCGGCGGCGGACGTGTCGCAGCGCACGAAATTATGACCGGCATCCCGGCCATTCGAAACTTGATTCGTGAAGACAAAGTTGCACAGATGTATTCGTCTATCCAAACCGGGTCGCAGTACGGAATGCAAACTTTGGATCAATGCTTGATGGATTTAGTCAAGCGCGGCTTGGTCACGCGGCAGCAGGCGGCGACCTACGCCAAAGAAAAGAAAAATTTTGACAGCTAAGCTTTCAGTCTCGTTGTCTCTGGCCAATGAAAGTTGGCTACGCTCCATTAAACACCGACGTCTAACGACCAACGCTACAACCTTTTAAGGCAAATACGCATGAGCGGCATTGATTTCAATTCTTACTTAAAACTCATGGTGCACAAAAAGGCCTCGGATTTATTCATCACTACCGGTGTGCCGCCGTCGATGAAAGTCAATGGCCGTATCGGGCCCATTACGCAAAGCCCATTGACCAGCCAACAGGCGCGCGATGTCGTGTTGAGCGTTATGACACCGAATCAGCGCGAGGAATTTGAGAAGACCCACGAGTGTCAGTTTGCAATTTCGCTGCAAGGTGTCGGGCGTTTCCGGGTATCGGCATTTTATCAGCGCAACCACGTCGGCATGGTGTTGCGGCGTATTGAAACCAAAATTCCCAGTGTTGATGAGCTTAGCCTGCCAGCGATTATCAAAACGCTGGCGATGACCAAACGCGGCATGATTATTTTCGTCGGCGCCACCGGCACCGGCAAATCCACCTCGCTTGCCGCGATGATTGGCTATCGCAACCAAAACTCCACCGGCCATATCGTCACGATCGAAGATCCCATCGAATTTGTGCACAAGCACGAAGGCTGCATCATTACCCAGCGCGAAGTTGGCATCGACACCGATAATTTCGACAACGCGCTGAAAAACACGCTGCGCCAAGCGCCGGACGTGATTTTGATCGGCGAAGTACGCACCCGTGAAACCATGGATCACGCAATCGCGTTCTCTGAGACTGGGCACTTATGCCTATGCACGCTGCACGCGAACAACGCGAATCAAGCGATTGATCGAATTTTGCACTTTTTCCCGGAAGATCGCCGCACCCAGCTTTTGATGGATTTGTCGCTCAATTTGAAAGGCATTGTCGCGCAACAGTTGATTCCCACGCCCGATGGTAAAGGCAGGCGCGTTGCCATGGAAATTTTGCTCGGCACGCCGTTAGTCTCGGATTACATACGCCAAGGTGAAATTCACAAGATTAAAGACTTGATGAAAGACTCGACTAATCTAGGCATGCGCACCTTTGATCAAAGCTTATTTGAGCTGTATCAAGCGGGCGAGATTAGCTATGAAGATGCACTGCGCCATGCTGACTCAGCAAATGAAGTGCGTCTGCGCATCAAGCTCAGTCAAGGCGGCGATGCACACACACTAGCTAGCGGCCTAGACGGCGTGGAGTTAGTGGAAACTTAATACGGCGAATTCACGAACGCATTTTTTAAAGCTGGTGCATTGCTCCTATTCGCCCTGCCCGCGTTTTCCGGGCAGCATCGTTGCGCCAGCGCTGCCAGCGCCCAGGCGGAAAAGCTTCTTAGCTTTCATATGGATGACGATAGCCGAATTGATATCGATACGCGACTAAAACGATGGCACCACTGCGTAATCTAGATCTACTGCTGTTACTGCGAACGGTGCAATTCAAACTGGTGTGGCGACCCGATAATTTTCGATGATCCGAATGTGATGCGATGACGGTGCTCTAAATTCGTCATTCCCGCATGCTTTTGGCGGGAATCCAGTGGGTTCATTACGCGTTTCACTCTTGTAACTAGTCGTGCTTTCGCAAGAGCCGACTGGATCCCCGACTAAAACATTCGGGGATGACGATCCGTCAGTTTGAATGGCACCCTGGGCAAATGCGTTTTGTTGGGTCAGGAAGTTTTAGAGATGACAGCACTTTAAAAGGCAAATTGACGGGCGATAGAAAAGTGAGCGTTGTCACGGCAATCCATACACGCTTCAATATTGCGCAATGACCAAAAGTTTTCATGTCTAACGCGCTGTTGGCCTGACAGATCGCTACTCGACCATGGTCGAATAGCGCCGCACGAAGCCTAGGTGCAGCATGCCTGCATCTTAACAACGTGTGCGGGGCAGACAATGCAACAAGCAATTAGTAGTAAAACTTTGGCGATATTGGGGGTATTGGGCTGTGCCGTATGGCCAGTCGGCGCTGCATTCGCCGATGACACCGCGCGCATCGCAGCACTGGAAGCGCGCATTGAAAAGCTGGAGGCTGCACTCAGCGCGGCGCAAAATGTGCCGCAAAACCTGACACTGACCAGTGCAGCCGCCAAACCCCAGGCTGCTTTGCCCGCGGCTGGCACAGCGCACGTCGCCTTAAACATGCCGAATGCCGCCCCTGGCACCCAGCTTTTCTTTTCCGGGTTCGTCAAGCTTGACGCACTTTTGAGCAAGACTTCGGACGGCGAGTTGGCCGACAGCGGTATCGCTCGCGATTTGTATGTTCCGGGCTTGATCCCGGTGCGCGGCGCGACTGAGTCCAGCGCGAATGAGTCCACTGATTTCAATGCGCATGCAAAATTCTCCCGCATCATTTTTGGCACCGATTCAAGCTTGGACGATGGCCGCACAGTACAAAGCCGAATTGAAGGGGACTTCTTCGGTAACGGTTTAGGCGATCAGCGCTTCAACAATGCCTCCGGCTTTGTATTGCGCCACGCCTATGTGAATCTTAATAACCGCTGGTTAGTCGGACAAACTTGGAGCACGTTGATGGACGCCGCCACACTTCCAGAATCCACGGATTTGATTGGGCCTACTGACGGCACGGTGTTTGTGCGCCAGCCGCAGTTGCGCTTTACTAGCGGCAATTGGATGTTGGCGTTAGAGAACTCCGAAACCACGCTGACGCCTATAACCGGTGGTCGCGTCAGCTCAGATGATAACCGGCTACCCGATGCCATCGTGCGCTACAACTACAAAACCACCGGAGGGTCAAGCCTAGGCATTGCCGCGATCGTGCGCGAACTGGCTTACCAAAGCACCGGTGCGAATGCGATTGACGAACGCAGCACTGGCTACGGCCTGAGCGTGTTTGGCAAAGTGCCGCTGGGGCTAGATGATGTGCGTTTTGCGCTGACCACAGGCAAAGGTTTGGGCCGCTATCTGGCACTGAATGAAGCTAACGATGCGGAAATCAACGCCCGCGGCGAGCTTGACGCTATCGGCGGCAGCGTGCGTTTTATCGCCTATCGGCATCTGTTTAACCCGCAGCTGCGCGGCAGCGTGTTCTACGCGCGCGCAGAATTCAACAACGATGGCGTCGCACGGCTGGCACAAACCAAAAGCAGCCAAAGCCTGCACGCCAATTTATTCTATTCACCGTTCCCAAAGTGGGATTTGGGCACTGAGATTATTTTCGCCAAGCGCGAGCTTGAATCAGGCGACTCGGGTGAGCTAGTGCGCATACTGGCGTCCGCCAAATATAGTTTTTAACCGATTTTGACGAGGAGAATTTTATGTCTAATAAACCTTTATCGCCCGCTGCCACACCAGACTGGGCCGCAATACACAGCGATCCCGACTTTGCTGAGCTGCATCGCTTGAAGTCAGGATTTCTTTGGCGGCTGATGGCTATTTCTGTGCTGTTTTATTTTCTACTGCCGATCGGCGCGGGCTATTTCCCGGAAATTTTCAAAATCAAACTCTGGGGCCCGCTCAACGTCGGCTTAGTGTTCGCATTTAGTCAATTTGGCGTCGCTTGGGGCATCGCCTTTGTTTACGCCAGGCGCGCCAACGGTGAATTTGATCAGCGCGCCGCCGCACTGGTAGCGCGTTACACAGACAGCAAAACGCCCACCAACTCCCCTGGAGTCTCAGCATGAAAACACGATCACGAAGTGCACTGCTTGCAGCGATTTTCGCAGCAACTCCAGCATTCGCGCAAAGCGGCGGTGCCGTTGCCGCGCAATACAAATGGCTGACGTTTTTGGTGTTTGGCTTGATTATTGCGGCCACTATGTGCGTCACCTATTTGGCGGCGCGCCGGGTCAAAAGCGCGAATGAATTTTACGCCGCCGGCCGCTCCATTAGCGGCATCCAAAACGGCTGGGCAATCGCCGGGGATTACCTTTCCGCCGCCAGTTTTTTAGGCATCGCGGGCTTGATTTCACTTTATGGCTACGATGGCTTTATGTATTCGGTCGGTTGGCTGGTGGCCTACATTACTGTGTTGCTTTTGATTGCCGAACCTTGCCGCAATATCGGCAAATACACTTTGGGCGACATCTTGGCGTTTCGCAATGACCCAAAGAAGGCGAAAACCGTCGCCGCACTTTCGACCATTACCGTATCGATATTTTATTTGACTGCGCAGATGGTGGGCTGCGGCGTGTTGGTGAAAACACTAATCGGGATTGACTATGAAATTAGCGTCATCGCCGTCGGTGTGTTGATGCTGGCGTACGTGGTGTTCGGCGGCATGGTGGCAACGACTTGGGTACAAATCATCAAAGCAGTGTTGCTGGTGAGCGCTTCATTGCTGCTGGTGTTTTTTACCTGGATGCCATACGGCTTTTCCTTGCCCGGCTTTTTGCAAGCGGCGGTGGCTGATCCAAAAGTGCTTGCGCAGGTGAGCAAACTGCTCGGCGATCCAGCAACACAAATGAGCATGGCCGAGCTTGGTCAGCGCTTTCTTGAGCCTGGCCTGTATCTGAAAAGCCCGATTGACCAAATTTCTTTGGGCCTAGCCTTGGTATTTGGCACCGCCGGTATGCCGCACATTTTAATGCGCTTTTTCACCGTGCCCACCGCAAAAGATGCGCGTGTCAGCGTGCTTTGGGCGATGGGCATTATCGGTGGCTTTTATGTCTTGACATTGTTCCTAGGCTTGGGTGCCGCGATCAATGTCGGCGCGGCAAAAATTAGCGCAGTCGACGCTGGTGGCAATATGGCCGGGCCGCTGTTGGCGCAGTTTGTTGGGGGTGGGCCGGAATCGATGCTGGGTAATTTGTTCTTAGCATTTGTTGCAGCCGTCGCCTTCGCCACCATTGTTGCCGTAGTTGCCGGGCTAGTGCTGGCCTCGGCTTCGGCGATGAGCCACGACTTGTGGGCAGGTGTGATCCATCCGGAAACCACGCCGCATCAAGAAGTACGAGCCGCGCGCATTAGTTCGATCATAGTCGGGATTATCGCGATCGGCATTGGCATCGCCGCCAAGGGTCAGAACGTTGCGCATTTGGTGGCACTTGCCTTTGCGGTAGCGGCGTCGAGCAATTTGCCCGCCGTGTTGCTGACGCTGTATTGGAAGCGCTGCAATACCTGCGGCATTGTGCTGGGCATGTACGGCGGCGCCGCGTGCGCGATTGGCCTAGTGTTGGTTAGCCCGAATATGACCTACCCAGATCTAGTGCGCAGCACCAACACGCCCTTGGTTGCGGCGGCGCAATTGAAACTGGCTAGCATCGAAACCGCGCTCAGTGGCAACCTTGACGCCGCCCAGCGTAGCAAGTTCGAGCTAGAACGCACCGCAGCGCTCGCCGCTAGCACCACAGCGCAAGCCAAGATCGAGCTAGTCCAAGGTCAAACCCGCAGCTTGGTGGGATTGACCGCACCCTTAATCAGCCTGAGAAATCCTGGAATTTTTAGTATTCCATTCGGGTTTCTGCTGGTAATTCTGGGATCACTGCTGACCCGCGAAAAGCGTTCCGAGGATTTGTGGGAAGAGCTTTATGTGCGCCAGAATACTGGCCTGCACGCGGAGGGGGCGAGCGGGCATTGAGGTTGGGCTTCAGCACGCCACCCGCGAAAAGCACCATCAAGGTATGCGTTAGCATAGTCCTGACTCAATCACTTAAATCGACATGCCCAGCTATCTAATTCTACTTTGCGCGGCGCTGTATCTATGCTTTGTGTACGCCTTGGCGCGTTGGGGCGAGCGGCGTGCGGCGCTGGGCTTAATTCGTGGGCGCGGGCGGGCGGTGCTGCATGGCTTGGCGCTGGGCGTTTATTGCTCGACATGGACGGTGTTTGGCGCGATTGGCAGCGCGTTGCGCGATGGCTATGTTTATCTGGCGATCTATCTGGGGCCGCTGCTAGTTGCACTATTTACGCCAATGATTTGGGAGCGCTTGGTCGCGCTCAAGCAGCGGCATCGGCTGGCGTCGGTGGCGGATTTTTTAGGCGCGCGCTATGGTCAAGCGGGCGCGCTCGCAGCGTTGGTGGCGTTGGTATCGTTGGCCGCTGTGGTGCCTTATGTCGCGCTGCAACTCACTGCATTGAGCGGTGCATTGCGCGCCATAGGCGTGCTATTTCCGACCGCTTGGGTGCTGCTGTTTGCGCTGCTGATGGTGCTTTTTACCTTGCGCTTTGGCGTGCAGGATGCGCGCACGGTGGCGGAGCGCACGGGGCTTGTGTTGCTGTTGAGTATTGAAAGCCTATTCAAGCTGATCATTTTGCTTGCTTTGGCGCTTTGGGCGGCATTTTTGGTCGGCGGCACGCCCTTGGATTGGCATCAGGCAATGTTGGCGGGACCGTCAAATGCGCTTGTACTGGATGGTTTGGCTCGGCAAAACCACTGGACCGCGCTCAATACCTTTTCCTTGATCGGGCAGACAATATTGGCGGCGGCGGCGAGTTTGCTGCTGCCACGCATGTTTCAAGTCGCCGTTGTTGAATGCGCAGATTTACGTGAGTTAAAACTGGCGCGGCTCGTTTTCTCCAGCTATCTGATTTTGGCCTGCGTCGCAGTTATACCCATCGCGGTATTGGCCGGTGCGGGCACTGGCATGCCATCGCCAGACAGTGATTTTTCGCTGATCAGCATGCCGCTGGCACGCGCGCAGTCCGCACTTGCGCTG
>JANNYA010000247.1:0-14036 GCA_031409855.1 Rhodanobacteraceae bacterium
CTGATTTAGCAAGTTAAAATCCAGCAAACCCTGCGAGTAATCGCGGGGTTTGCTGTTTTTTGGCGTGCGCCCTAGGTACACTGCGTGCCCCTGCCCCAGAAGTGACGAGTCTATGAGCGATGTAAACGCCAACCTGCGCTATCTCAAATCACATGAATGGGCCAGACTAGAGTCTGACGGTACCGTCACCGTAGGGATTTCTGAGCATGCGCAAGAAGCATTGGGCGAATTAGTGTTCGTCGAATTGCCTGCGGTGGGCAAACTTTTGGTCGCAGGTACGCCAGCGGCGGTGGTAGAAAGTGTCAAGGCAGCAAGCGATGTCTATGCACCGATTTCTGGCACCGTGATTGCAGTGAATACGGCGCTGGCAGATGCGCCGGAAACGATCAACTCGGATTGCTTTGGCCAGGGTTGGATGTTCAAGCTTAAGCCCGAAGGTAGTGATCCACTTGCTGCGTTAATGGATGCAGAAACCTACGCCGCAGCGATCAGTTAAATAGAAACCTAGCATCAAATTTCAAACGACAGCGCTAAAACTTTCTCAAGTCAGTCTGCTAATTCGCTAGCCGCACGCCGCTAAGCCAAGTAAGATCAGAATTGACGAATACATTCCCATATCGAACCGTACAAGGACTTCCGCTCAATGCGTTCTTTGATTGAACTTCTCATAGCGTTGGCTATTTCTGCCCTCTTTTTCGTGTGTTTGGGGTTTGCTTTGCCTAGTAAAGGCATAATCGAGCGAAATATCGAAATTGAGCGTCCTGCGATCCATGTCTACGATATGGTGAATTCGACACGACGCTTTTCTGCTTGGCAGCCCTGGACCTACAAAGATCCCGATGCGGGTATCGAGTTTTCAGAGCTACAAGATGGCGAAGGCTCGAAAGCTTATTGGACGTCGACTGTTTTGGGCAATGGCTCACAGGAGATTATGGCGGGTGGTGAGCTTGAGAAGCTGGTCAGGCTCAAAATGGATCTGGGCAAACGTAAAGGCGTAAGCACGATCAAAATTGAGCCGCTGGACGTTGGCGTGAAAGTGTTCATGACTTTTGAAACCGAATTTAATGGCCTGCTTGAACGCTATAAAGGGCTGTATTTGGACACTGAACAAGGCGACAAACTGAATTTAGGGCTCGCAAGTTTGAAAGCAACATTAGAGAATTCGCCCTATGCAGCGGACTACGCGGAAGCAGGGGTTGAAGAAAAAATGACGCTTCCCGCGCCTGCGCTTCAGTTAACCAGCACATCCAAAGGCTATTCGACGCAGCCCCTAAACATCCCACGCGATCGCCAAGTTGCCATCGAAAGCATCGAAAGGGTTATCGCGTCAAATAATTTGACGGCGCAAGCACCGCAATTTGTCGAGATTTCTCGCGACCCAATCAACTATATCGTCGTGTTTGAAACGACTATCCCGGTTGACAAAATCGAAGGCGTAAAGCTTTCCGGTGACGTCAAAGCAATAACGACCGCTGGCGGTAAGTTTTTGGTGGCGAAACATTTAGGAATCCGCGACAACTGGCATTTGCCAGGCCAAACGAAGGACAAAATTTTGGCCTATGCAGCAGTGCATGACGTGCGTCTGGCGCCTGTAGAAAGTGGCCGAAGAACCTTTGCGGAATATTTAAGTCCTGCGGGCACGCCAGAAGCACAGTTTGAGACGAACGTATACGTACCGGCTGAATAAGTTTGGTGTAGGGTGTTTCGTGCGCAATTAATTTTCCTAGGTTTGTTTAACCTTGGAAAATCGCCAAGATAGTTTTTCAATCAGGTCGCAAAAGCGTGGTTTAAAGTCGTTTTGAAGTACCAAGTGCTTTCAAAGCGACTAGCGTTTCAAGCCCTTCCAAAGTGCCAAGTATTCTTGCGTGACTTTGTGGCTGCCATCAAAATAGATCATCGGGCGCGCGGCTTCGTGGCTTTCTTTGATACGAATCGAGCCAGATAGATACGGTTGCAAAACTGGTAGTTTTTCTGCGATAAGCTCGTCCACTACACGCGTGGGCAGGTTTGAGCGTGCTGAAAACTGGTTGACCACGATGCCTTCGACTTTCAGCTTTTTATTGTGATCCGCGCGAATTTCTTCGACATTTTCCAACAGCCGGTAAAGCGCTTGGCGGGAAAAGTCATCGCAGTCAAATGGGATGAGGCAGCGATCACTGCCAATCAGCGCACTCAAGGTATAGAAATTTAGCGCGGGTGGGGTGTCGATCCAAATTGACTTGTAGGTTTTCTTCAGCTCCTCAAGCGCTTCTTTGAGCTTGTAGATCTTCAATTTGGCTTCCAATTTGCTTTGCAAATCGCTCAAACCTGGGCTTGCCGCCATGACGTTTAAGTTTTCCCAAGGGCTGGTGGTGATGAAATGCTCCGGTGCATGTGCTTTTGCGCGAGCATTCAACGATTCCTCGAAAAACTCATGGCTGCCGCGCTCAGGCTTTATGTCGTGGCCTAGCACGTAGTGTGAGCTATTGCCCTGGGCGTCTAGGTCAATCAGCAATGTCGGCTGGCCGCTAGCGGCGGAAATTGCCGCTAAGTTACAGGCGATCGTGCTTTTGCCGACGCCGCCTTTTTGGTTGAATACAACTCGAATCATGGGTTAACTCTTAGGTGAGGCCAAATTTAATCGTTTACTGTTCTTCAATCGTATTTTCTAGATCGGGCAAGCCGCTGCTCAGCAGCCATCGCTTTGATTTTGGCTCGAAACGCCAAGTTTGCGAATCTAAAATCGTGCGCGGGGTTTGGGTGTGTTTATTAACCAACTCAATCGTCACTTGCTGGCGTGCTATGCCCGTTTCATCGACGATAGTGGCGGTTTGCGTGCGATAGCCGACCACAGTTAACTGTGCGAAGCGATCTAAGTTAAATTTCGTGACAGGGTGGAGCGTGGCACTTTCTGGGTCTAGAAACGCCGAGGCATCGGTTAAATTTCCCCAGCGAATCGCGCCTTCGTAACTGCGCAAAGTCGCCTCCAACTCATCCGCCTTGCTGCGCGGGCCGTTAGCACAGCCCGATAGGCTCAAAATTACTGCAAAGCCAATGAGCAAACTACGTTTACGAAGGAAATTTGCCACGTTAGAGCTCCACTTGGGCATAGCGCCGGGGTGTGCAGAGGCTAACGGAAAGTTGTGAAGCAGGAAAGCTTGGGGACGTTTTATCTGTGGACGGATTAGCCTTGTTTCCGATAACAAGCTGCAATTGGGTCTAATTCGGCCCGGTAGGCATCGGTGCGCAAGTCCATTAGACGCAGCAGCATGGGGAACATCGCATCATGTGAAGTAGGAACCAACGTTTTCTGGGCTAAACAGCTAGCGTCTATGCCACGCGCGTGCTCAAATTCATTGGAGAGCCAGAAAAACATCGGCACGCGTGTTTGCTCGTCCGGCGCAATTGCATAGGGTGCGCCGTGTAGAAAGAAACCGTGCTCACCGGTGGACTCCCCGTGATCGGAAACGAAAAATAACGCCGTCTGCAATGAGGTGGCCTGTTGCAAGCGTTTGATCATTTCTGCCAGTACGAAGTCGCTGTACAGAATCGTATTCTCATAGCTGTTTTTCAAAGACTCCCTAGAGCAATCTTGCAGCTCCACGCTCTTGCAAATGGGTTTGAAACGTGTAAACCGCTCGGGATAGCGTTGGAAATACGCCGGGCCGTGGCTGCCCAGCATATGCAGCACAATCACGCTATCACCTTTGATTCTCGCAATGTGTTGGTCAAGCTCGGGCAGTAGAATTTCATCATGGCAACCGTCGCTAACGCAAAAAGCTGGATCGGTTCGATTCGCGACGTCTATTTCTGTGACTCGACGCGCGACATTTTTGCTGCCGGTGTTGTTGTCAATCCAGCTAACCGAAAAACCTGCGCGCTTATAGATATCTAATAGATTATCTTGGCTGTTTGCTTGGAACTCGTCATAGTTTTTGCGCCCTAGGTTGGAAAACATACAGGGCACCGAAGTTGCAGTATTGGTGCCGCAGGAATCGGTGTGGGCAAACAGGGTAATCGGTAATTTTGCAAGTTCCGGAGTCGTGTCTGGTGCCTTTGGGTCATCCGCACGACTGAGTAGGCCAAAACTTGATGCGCGGGCTGATTCACCTAAAACAATAACCAATAGCGTTGGTTTACGCGGCGTCTCAGGTGCTGTCACGGTCCAGCTTGGGCCACGTTTTACATCTGCCCCCACGGGCTCTATGACTGTGGGTAGCGTTCTTCCGGTTTTTTTTATGTAGGTGCGTGTTGCGTTAATCACGTTTAGTGGGTTTAGCAAATCGCGAAGTTCGGTGTGGTTTCGTGCTAGCGATGCCAGCGGCTGAAATTTTAACGCGATTAAACCACCCACCAGGACGGCACAAACCGCAATCAATGCGATCCGCCGCCGAGCGGCCTGAGCCAATGGACGTTTGATAATGTCTGTGCCAAACCACAGCAGCAAGGCTGGAATGAGGGCAATTTTCAATGCGGGCCAGAGCATCCCGAGGGACAGCCACTCCGCGCTTTCGCGCGCGTCCGATTCCAATACGCTTTGCAAGGCGTGGCGGTCAATAATGGCGCCGTAGTTGTCCATGAAATAAGACGCACCAGCCGCAATAACGAGCAAAGCCGTCAATATGGGCTTTAACATCACGCGTGGGGAAAACAGCGCCAACAAAAGACTTAGGAGCGATAGCAAAATGCCCACTACCGCCGCATAGGTAAGCCAGTTTTGTGTGGAAACCGCGCCCAGGCCAATCCCCAAACGCTGCCAAAAGGAGTGATTAGCGAATATTAGTAGAAACGCTATCGTGGCCACGATTAGCGTTTCACTTGATAATGATATGCGATGTAATCTCATAACATTATTTTAGCAAGAACAACGCAAATCGGCGTTAAATCCAAGCGTCCTTTCAGCCTATGCGGTGGAGGCTGTGAATATCGTCTTTGCGAGCGCTGCGAAGACATCCCAATGCGCTGAGATTGCTTCACTTTGTTCGCAATGACGACGCGTTACTCTCAGAGGCCAATGAAGTGCGTCCTATTCGTAATCTAAAAAGCTGCGCAACTGTTCAGATCTTGATGGATGGCGCAATTTCCGCAACGCTTTTGCTTCAATTTGACGGATACGTTCGCGCGTGACGTCGAACTGCTTGCCGACTTCTTCAAGCGTGTGGTCAGTGGTCAAATCGATTCCAAAGCGCATGCGCAAAACTTTCGCTTCGCGCGGCGTCAGGCCAGCCAACACATCACGCACGGTTTCGGTCAAGCCGATTTCGGTAGCAGCGTCCGATGGGCTAACAATCGAGTGATCTTCAATAAAATCACCCAAATGGCTGTCTTCGTCATCGCCAATCGGGGTTTCCATGGAGATGGGTTCCTTCGCAATTTTCAAAACCTTGCGAATTTTGTCTTCCGGCATTTCCATCTTCACCGCCAGCTCTTCTGGCGTCGGCTCTCGCCCCATTTCCTGCAGCATTTGCCGACTGATGCGATTGAGCTTGTTGATCGTTTCGATCATATGTACCGGGATACGAATTGTGCGGGCTTGGTCGGCAATGGAGCGCGTGATCGCTTGGCGAATCCACCAGGTGGCATAGGTCGAAAACTTGTAACCCCGGCGATATTCAAACTTATCGACGGCTTTCATCAGGCCGATATTGCCTTCCTGGATTAGATCCAAAAATTGCAGCCCACGATTGGTATATTTTTTCGCAATCGAAATAACCAAGCGCAAATTCGCCTCGACCATTTCCTTTTTGGCTTTGCGCGCTTTGGCTTCGCCGATGCTGACGGAGCGGCTGATTTCTTTGATCTCGCCGGTACTCAAATACAGCGCGCGTTCTAGCGAGGCGCGCTGCGCTTGTTCGATCAATACTTGATCACGAATCAGTTTCAAACCCGCTAAATAACGCGGCTTTTTCGCAATTTCTTCGTCCAACCAGTTCATATTGGCTTCGTTGCCAACAAAGCTCTTTACAAACTGTGCGCGCGGCATTTTGCCGCGATTGACGCAAAGTTCGCTGATCGTGCGCTCATGGCCGCGGATGCTGCCCACAACTTCGCGCAATTTGACGGTAAAGCTGTCAATCATGATCACCGGCAGCTTCAAGCGCATAAAATCCGTGCTCATCTGTTGGCGGATCGCATCTGAGGCATCGGTGCCTGAGCCTGAAACCGCGACGATATCTTGAAAGCTTTGATATTGCGTGCGCAGCTCATTCATGCGCCGCTTCACTTCTTCCGGGTCTGGGCCTAGATTGCCCGGCGCGTCTTCCTCGCCTTCGCCTTCTTCACCTTCAGCGCCTTCTTTCACTTCAACTTCTTTCGCTTCGACGATGACACCATCTTCATCTTCGCTTTCGAGAACTTCCTCAACTAATTCTACGGCGGGCTCTTCGACGTCAATAAAACCGGTCAACACCTCCGATAAACGGCGCTTGCCATCTAAATGTTGGTCATACTCTTGCAACAAAATCTGCACCGACCAAGGAAAAGAGCTGAGCGCCGTTTGCACCTGTACCAAGCCTTCTTCGATGCGTTTGGCGATCACGATTTCGCCTTCACGAGTCAACAGCTCAACCGTGCCCATTTCACGCATATACATACGTACCGGGTCGGTGGTGCGGCCGACTTCGGTTTCCACCGCTTGCAGCGCCTGAACCGCTTCTTCGGCTTCCTGATCATCCGCCTGTGGTGCTGGGGTTTCCTGCACGATCATCGCTTCCGCGTCAGGCGCGCGCTCATGGACTTGAATGCCCATGTCATTGATCATGCCAATAATTTCTTCGATTTGATCCGAGTCAACGGTCACGTCATCTGGAAGATGGTCGTTGACTTCGGCGTAGGTCAAAAAGCCTTGCTCGCGGCCTTTCGCAATCAACAGTTTCAAATCCGCGCGCGGTTCAATGGCGATTGGATTCGGCATGAGGAGCGACATGGCCGCCGCAGCGGCAGAAAGCTTTTGAGATTGATTTGGTTTGGCCACAGTGCGCTCATTGTTCGAGTTTCGAGGGCGCGGATTATACCAGAACAGCCGGTCTTTATATCCTATCGTTTAACGCAACGCAAGCATTGTGCCGCGATTGTATCAAAACCATGCAGATTTCCGGTGATGCTGCGGCGCAGCATCAAAAGGCTTTGACAGCGGCTAGCTTGCCGGATAACTCTCCGGTGCTTAACGTTGCGGGCGTCGCGACGAAAACACATTGGAGAAAATTATGAGTTCTGCCGTCAGTCGTGACGACGCATTTGTGGCACCACCCGCCGGGGATATTCTCGGCCACCCAAAACAGTTATGGATGCTTTTCGCCACAGAATTTTGGGAGCGATTTTGTTTTTACAGCCTGCGTTGGATGCTGGTGTTTTACGTGGTGGCGAAATTCTATGATGGCACTGCTTCGGGCGAGTCACCCGCGAACAGCGTGTATGGTGCTTTTACCGCATTAATCTATGCATTAAGCATTTTTGGTGGATTAGCAGCGGATAGGATTTTGGGGTATCAACGCGCGATTTTGATCGGTGCAGTATTCATTATTATCGGGTTCGTCGCGTTGACCGGCGACTCGTTAGTATCCTTTTACTCGGGTCTTTCCTTCGTGATCGTCGGGAATTCTTTGTTCAAGCCAAATATTTCGACGATGGTTGGGCAGCTCTACCCTCAAGGTGACGTTCGACGTGATCGCGGCTTCACCATTTTTTATATGGGAATTAATGCGGGCGCGTTTGTGGCGCCCATCATCACTGGATGGATTGCAGCGCAAAATGGCTACCTAAAGATAAATGCGGCAACCTTGCAAAGTTCCGGCTTAAGAACAGTTTTTATTGCGGCCGGAATTGGCATGGTGGTTAGCCTTATTTGGTTCTGGTTTGGCAGAAAATCCTTGGGTCACGTTGGCCGCCCACCAAAAGGCAAGGAGTCGTTGGCATCCGCCATCCCGGCGGTTATTGGTGCCATCGTTGCTGTTCCATTAATGTATTTAATGTTGGGGAAGGGCGACTGGCTGAACTATATTTTGGTTGGTATGTTCGTAATTTGTTTAAGTATTTTGATTTACGAAGCAATGAAAGATGGCCCAGTTCAACGTGATAAAGTCATTGCACTTGTTATATTGTTTGTCTTTAATATCTTATTTTGGATGTTTTTTGAACAAGCTGGCAGTTCTTTCAGTTTTTTAGCTGAGAAAATCGTTGACAGAAACGTGATGGGGGTTTTTGAGTTTCAGGTTGCATGGTTTCAATCCGTGAATCCTGCCGCAATCGTGATCCTGGCACCTATTATTACGGCAATTTGGGCCTTCACGAGTAAGCGTAATTTTGAGCCGTCGATACCAAGGAAATTTGCACTAGGATTGCTTGCAAACGCGATTGGGTTTTTGATTCTTATGTATGCGTTGCAATATTTGGTTGATGACCGCAGCATGATTCCGTTTTGGACATTGACTGCCTGTTACGTGTTTCAAACCATTGGTGAGTTGGCGATTTCACCTATCGGTTTATCGATGGTTACGAAATTAGCACCCGCTCGAATTGTGGGTGCCACAATGGGCGCATGGTTCCTGAGTATTTCACTGGGTTACAAAGCGGCAGCGGAACTGGCAGAAAAAATGAGTGCTGGCGATGATGGCTTAACAGTCGCATCATCATTGTCTGGCTTCACTTTCAGCTTCTATTTGCTGCTTGGTTCAGGTATTTTGTTGTTTCTTATTGCGCCATTGGTCAACAAGCTCATGCACGGCGTCAAGTAAAGTCTGGATGCCAGCAAAAAACCGGCGCATGTCGCCGGTTTTTTTTCGCCCATACTCGCTTGAAATTATTCGACTCCCTTGCCCGTGATTTCAAAACCCTCTGTAGACGTCATTATCGTTGCCTTCAATTCCGGCGCTTGGCTCGTGCGCGCGGTGAACTCGGCGTTGGCGGCAAGTGCAGTCGAAAACGTGATCGTGGTCGACAATGCGTCCAGCGATCAAAGTATCGCGGTGCTGCCGATCAACTCACGTATTTTGCTGTTGCGCAATGAGGTCAATCTGGGCTTTGCAAATGCGGCAAATCGCGGCTGCTTTGCGGCGACGGCTAAGAACGTGCTGATTTTAAATCCAGATTGCGTGTTGGGGACGCACGATGTCAGCGCGTTACTTGCGGCGCGCGCGTTCGAGCGCGCTGTTGGTATTTTCTCCGCGCAGCTGCTCAATAGTGACGGCAGCCTGCAGAGGCAGAGTTTGCGCCTAGACCCAACGCCGAAACGTGCAATCGCCGAAAGTTTGGGCTGGCGTGCGGCAGGCATCCACATGAGCGCACCGGCGGTGCCCACTGTGGTCGAGGTAGAGGCCTGTTCTGGCGCTTTAATGCTGCTCGATAAAACAGTGTTTTCAGCGCTCAATGGCTTCGACGAGGCCTATTTTCTGCACTGCGAGGATCTGGATTTGTGCCGGCGTGCGCGGCAAATGAAGTTGCGTGTATTAGTTGATACCCGAGTACGCTTATTGCATGACAAGGGCACTTCAAGCACGACAGTGCCACGTTTGGTGGCACAGGCAAAGTATCGTGGCATGCTGCGTTATTTCGAGAAATTTGATGCTGCGCAAACACCATGGCCGCTGCGTGTCGCGGTCCATTTAGGTGCGTGGTTGCGATATCGCTGGGCGCTATTGCGCAGCTAGCCGCGAAACAGCGCCAAAAAATCGTGGCGGTTTAGCGTCGTTGCCATATCGCTAGGAAGCTTGCGATATTCGTCGACCGCGAGTGGATCTGCCCCGGCATTAAGTAGCAATTCGGCACATTGGAACAGCGCGTGTTTGCAACACCAATGCAGCGCGCCGCGCTGGTGTTGGTCCCTAATCTGAGCGTTCGCACCTAAGCGCAGCAGGGTTTCAATCAAGCTCAAAAGCCGCGCGTCTTCGGCGTGGCGCATACTGTTCATATTGCTGCACAGCAGCAGCATGAGCGGCGCACGGCCACTGCTATCCAAAGTGTCAGGGTCCGCACCGCGCTGGATTAAAACTTGTAACAGTTTTTGTCCTAGTGCCAAATCGCCACCAGCAAGAAGCGCGAGCAAAACCGCGTGCACCGGTGGCAACAACGGTGGCCCGGGCGTGGTGCTGGCACCTAGTTCAATCAACAAGGTGACGCAGTCCAAATCAAGCAGACCAGCGGCCAGGCTCAAACAGCTCAATTCACCCATCGGCGCGTCTATAGGTGCGCCGAGCGCAATTAGACGGCGCAGCACATCGAAGTGACGCCCACGAACTGCCGCAGCCAAGGGTGTAAGCGCTTGCACGGTGCTGTGTGCTGGCATGCTGGCACCCGCTGGCGATGCACCATGTTTCAGCAAAAATTCGATTAAATCCATGTTGCCTGCGGCGCATGCGTAGGTCAGCGCTGTGGCTCCGGCATTGTCGGTGGCGTCAATGGCAAAGCCCAATTGCAGCAGACGAAACACACACTCCTGGTCGTTGCGCGCCGCCGCTTGCACTAAATCGCCTGCTACCACGGCGCGCGCCGGGTGTGCGCCATCCGGCCAATCTAATGTTTCTGCTAGCGCAAATTTGCCCATACCCAATGCGATGGCACGCGCGCTGCGGCCATCGCGGCCCGCTACATTCGGATCTGCGCCTGCTGTGATTAAAAGGCGAACCAATTCAGCGGCATTAGTACGCGCTAACGCTCGCAAAAGCGGCGTCAAACCCGCGCTGTCAGTGGTGTTTAAGCCGAGGTTTTTTACCGCACCAGCCTGCAGTAACGTTGCCACCGTTGCAAGCTCGCACCACTGCACCGCATAACTCAACGCGCCGCGCTGCTCGCCATCAAGTACGGCAATATCCACACCCGCCGCGACCATTGCCGTAATCAATTCGCCAGTCGGGCTTTGTGCCACCGGGGCGTCGGCACCTTCTAGCTCAGCGGCGGCACCGCACAATAAAACTAAGGGCGAAGCGCACTCGCCGTCGGCAGAAATTGCCGCACCCGCGTCAAGCAAACATTGGATTGCCAGTAATGGCGGCGGCACTTGGCGCGCCAACGCACATAATTTCGGTTCGACTTCCAGCTTGCCAAGCTGCAAGCCACCTGCAATCAGTTCAGCCAACCACTCGCTGTCTAACTGATCACCCAAGGCAATTAAAATCTGCAAATGCGTGTGCTGATCCACCGGCCCAAGCTTTAGCAGCGCCTGCGCCGCAGCGAAACGGCCGGCTTGTGCCGCCTGGATTAATAGCTGCTCGCGCTTTGGCCCGGATTCGTAGCTGGCTGGAGTGGCATTTTCGTGTGAGTGCTCAAGTTCACCCTCTAATTCATCACTTAGCTCTTGGGTCGGGCTCAAGCGGCGCGCTAAGTCCCAGCGCGCGGCTTTCAGCGCGAGCTCAGCGGCAGTGATCCCGGCGGCATTCGTTCGCTGTGGCGCGCAGCCCAGCTTCAGTAAAATTTCGATGATTTCAAGCTTAGGCGGCTCCGCTAGCAACGCATGATGCAGCGCGGTATTGCCAGCGCTATCAACCAAGGCTGGGTTGATTTTGCCTAAGCAAAGCCGGTGTACGGTGCGTAAACTCTGCCCATGTGCTGCCAACATAATCGGCGTTTGCTGCAAATTATTTTTGGCATTGACATTGGCACCTGCAAGCACTAGCGCTTCGGCAAATTCTGCCGCATCTTCTAAGGCGCAAAAATGCAGTGCGGTATTACCGGCGGCATCCGCTGCTTCAATTTTGCTACGCGCCACGATACATTCGATCAATTGCGCATCCGGCTCGCGGCACAGCGACAGCGCACGTGCCAGTGAAACCATGCCAGCAGCATCGAAAGTTGCACCCGCTTTTAGCAGCGCCAACACATTATCTGTTTGACCTGATTGCACCGCGCGCGCCAGAGCATGATAATTTTCCGCGTCAATTTGGTCAATATTTGCGCCCGACTCCAACAATAGCTGCAACAGCGCGACGTCCGTGCTACGCGCCGCACCGTGTAAAGCGCCAACCAGCCGGTCATCGAGCGTGGCAACATCGGCGCCGTTAGTTAGCAGGGTCATAACGACATCAAAACGCCCACTCCAGGTATCGCGCGTGGCCGCTAGCAAGGGTGTGATATCGCCATTTTTGCCATTGACATCAGCGCCACCGGCAATCAGTAATTTAATAATCGCCAAGCCGCCACTGGCGCAGGCGATAACGAGCGGCGTGCGCTGATCGGGCGCATTCGCGAGCGGCAAGGCATTCGGATTCGCGCCGCGCTTGAGCAGGTTGGTTACTGCAGTCGCATCGCCCCGGATGACCGCGCGCTGTAGCAGTAAATCTTTAGAACCGCCAGGATCAGTGACAGCCTCTGAACGCTGTTGCTCGGTCAGTTGCATCGCTTGCGGCTCTTGGACGCCGGTGCCGTCAGATTCGGCTGGTGCTGCCACTGAACGAGCTAAATCAGCTGTATGCGTCCAGGTTGGCTCAAATGTTGCCTCCAACGATTGCACATTCTCAGCAACGGCATCCAAGCTATCAAAGGCGCCGCTCAAATCATGGTAGCGCTCGTCGCGGCTGCCTGTGCGGCGCAATGGCAAAACAAGCTCAGATGCACCGATGGGCGTGACTGTTTTGTCGCAGAGCTGCACGCGCAGCAAGCTCAGGCTAGGCAATAGCAAGCAGCAATAACTCAGCCAATGACGCAATTGATGTTCTGTAAATGCGGCGGGTAGCAATAACAGCAGCGGCAACAAAAGCACACTGGCGTCGAGCGCGTTCACCCAAATGCCGCGCAGCCAAAAAAGTTGGCCTGCGCGCACGCTGCCTTCTGGTGCCTGCCAAAAACCAGCTTCCAATTCGCGCGACAGTAAATTCAGCCGACGCGCTTGCGCCACTCGAAAATATACCCACATCGGATAGGCCCAGCGCCGTCGATACAGCACCAGCCAAGCCGTTGCCGCCACCGCACAGCCCAACGCGGCGGGCATGCCACCACCACGCGTCAGCCAATAGATCGGCAAGCTCAGCCAAAGCGCGCCGACCAGTGCAAACTGCCCCATTGCATAGGCATTGAGCGCGAAGCGCGCGGGCGAAAATTGCGCGGTGATCGCGCCGCTCGGGCTTGCGAGCGGCGAAATAGCGGCTGCCCAAGCCTGCGCCAACCAAATCAGGGGTGCGCTCAATGCTAACGCCCACGCTGGGCCATGCTGCGGCGAACTGATTAGCAGCAAAGCGCCTGCTGTGGTCAAGAATATTAAAATAATGAAAATTACGATCGCACGCATGGAACCATCTTGATCGGCCGAAGTACGCGTTGCGCGTGGCCGCTGTAAAACCGCGATTCTAGCCCATCGCAACCAAATTCTTGTCAAGCGCCACGTTGAAAAGGCAATATTCGCGCATGGAACCCGATGTCGACAAAATCTCAAGACACAATGCCCAGCCGGGGCCGATTGATCCCAGCAAACGAGTCAGCTTGCCCTTTGGCGGCGACACGTCGGCCGTCTTGGCGGGTGCGATATTGCAATTGATCCACGAAGCGCGCTCTGATTTCGTGATCTATACCCGTGATTTAGATCCACAGCTACTCAATTCCACAGCCGCCATTGATGCTTTGCGAACTTTGGCGCTACGGCCCTCGAATTCAGTCGGCGGTCAAATTCGGGTGCTGCTGCAAAACACCTATCGCGCGGTTAAAGATGGGCATCGTTTGATCGAACTGAGTCGCCGTTTACCGGATGCATTTAGCTTTCGCTGCCCGGTGGCAGAGGATTTGCACTATGCTGGTGCATTCTTGCTTAATGACCGCTTTGGCTATATTGAGCGCCGTTTTGGCGATCGGTTTGAGTTCGTCGGAGACCTGTACGGCATCGCTGAACAATCTAGGCTCAAGCGCTATTTTGACGAAGTTTGGGAACGCGCCGTACCCGCGAGTGAGTTGCGCAGGCTGTCGCTGTAATTTCAGTGGGGTCGCGCAACGCTGCGTTAGAGTATTTTCCAATCCAGGTATGAGCCTGAGCAAAGCAAAAATCAAGGTTCGATTTGTTGAGTTGCTGGCGTTAAAGATCAGAGTGTAGCGCGCGCCTGGGAATTTGCTGTGGCCCGAGTGGAAGCGGGGTCAAGGGCGCG
>JANNYA010000248.1:0-7996 GCA_031409855.1 Rhodanobacteraceae bacterium
AAGCAACCTACCCGAAGGCAACGCGGGCCGCGCCAATGCCTTCCTATTTGGTCTTGCTCCAAGTGGGGTTTGCCTAGCCGCAGCCTGTTACCAGGTGCGCGGTGCGCTCTTACCGCACCGTTTCACCATCACCACGCCAGCTTGCGCTGCGTTCGGCTGTCTCTCTCTGTTGCACTTTCCGTCGGCTCACGCCGCCCAGGGGTTACCTGGCACTTTGCCCTATGGAGCCCGGACTTTCCTCGGTATCTTGCTGCTGATAACGCGATTGCCCAGCGGACTCGAGGGCGAACTTAGCACACGCAAATGAACCTAATCTGGGTTGTGGAACAGCTCAGGGCACCGCGCTTGCAGCATTCCTAAGCGGCCTTTTATTCGTCATTCCCGCGCAGGCGGGAATCCAGTCGCGCTAGACTTCGCAGTGGTAAACGCTGCTGCATCGGCAACTGGATCCCCGCGTTCGCGAGGATGACGACCCGCAAACTGAGGGTCAGCTGTAAAACCGTCGGTTCTAATCCGTTTCTGTAGCGATTTCAGCGCGATCAAATTGGGCACTTAGCCGGCCCAGTTCATCGCTCTGAAAAACCACGTGGACGCCGTTGGGTTCAAACGCGGGCTGGCGCATCCCCATCGGCATGCCCTGCATTTTGCCCTTGACCGCTTCCATCAATGGCGCATTCTTTTGCATGAGCGCGCCAAATTCCGCCTGGATAGCTTTTAGTTCGTCACTTAAGACCACGATCCGGTCCAGCAAATACTGCCCCGGCTTGCCTTCGTAGCCCAAAATCGAGGAGTACAGCATATCGGTATGTTCGCGCAGGCGCTCTTCGCCGGTGATCGCGCCGCCTTCTTTGGTCGCAACGATGCGTTTGCGAATGTCTTGCGCGCTGGTGATTAGTTTGGTGATTTGTGCCAGCTCAGGCGCGCCCGGTGGGAACATTTTCGGCGCGACTTGGCCCAGCATCGCCATGCGTTCGATTGCGCTGGTGACTTTACTCATTTCGCCAAACAGGGCGTGCACTTGCATCGCGGCATCAAACTGAGCTTTGCGATCCGCGACGGTGTAGGTGGCGCGGCGGTCTAGGCTGATGTCAATTTTTTGCTCGTAGCTTTGCCCGGCTTTGGTGATGCGAATGCTGTAAGTGCCGGGCAGCACGCGCGGCCCCTGGGTGCCAGCAAATGCCGCTTGCGCCGCCTTTGGTACGGTGGGTGGTTTGACCCGGCCCGCCCAACTGACCCGGTTGATGCCAGCGCGCTTACCCGCTGGCACGGTATCGATCACAGTGCCGGCAGAATCCAGCACTTCAATGACCATTTTGCCAAACAAATGTCGGGTTTTTTGGAAATAGGTAATGATCGCGCCGCCTTGCGGATTCGCGCCGACAAATACGGCATCGCCTGGGCTCCAGCCACCAACGCCACTCAGGCGCTGTTGCACCGGCCGCGCTGGCAACACACTGAAGTCTTTCGCGAGTAATTCATCATTGAGTGCGCGCAACGGCGTTAAGTCGTCAATGATCCAAATGCCGCGCCCGTGCGTGGCAAGTACCAAATCATGCTCGCGGGTTTGGAAATCCATATCGCGCACCGCAACTGCCGGGAAGTCATTGGCTTTAAATTCGGCCCAGCGTTTGCCGGCATCAATGGAAATCCAAAGGCCAAACTCGGTGCCCAAATACAGCAAATTCGACTTTTCCGGGTCTTGCTTGAGCGTATGCGCATAGCCGCGAATGCCTTGCGCCGAACTAGCAATACGGCTGAAGGTTTTGCCAAAGTCACGCGTGACATAGGCATAAGGTTCCATATCGCCGACGGTATGGCGATCAAAGGTGATGTAGGCCTCGCCCGGTGCGTTACCTAAATTAATCGCGCTGACCCAGGACGATTTCGGCAAGCCTTTGACGTTTTTGACGACATTTGACCAACTCTTGCCGCCATCGCGGGTGATTTGCACATTGCCATCATCGGTGCCGACCCAAACGGTATTGGCGTCGCCTTTTTGTTCGGCGATGCTGTAAATCGTCGTGTGCATCTCGGCGCTGGAGTTATCAACGGTAATGCCGCCAGAGGATTCTTGTTGTTGTCTAGACTTGTCATTGGTGCTCAGATCAGCGCTAATGCGTTCCCACGAGTCACCCCGGTCGCGCGATCGAAACAATACTTGCGCGCCGATATAAAGTGTTTTGCCATCATTCGGGCTGATGTGCAGCGGCGTGTTCCAATTAAACCGCAGCTTTTCTCCTGCCAAGGCTTTGGGCTGAATATCGCGCGTGCTTTTCGTCACGGCATCAATGCGCGCGACGTTGCCGCCTTGGCTTTCCGCGTAAATCACATTCGGGTTATCACGCTCAGTGACCACCCAAAAACCATCGCCACCAAACATGTTTTGCCAACGGTCGTTGCTTATGCCGCCGGGGTAGCTGGATTCTGCCGACCAGGAGGAATTGTCTTGCAAGCCACCGTAGACTTTGTAAGGGTCTTGGTTATCGACCGAAACTTGGTAGAACTGGCTGATCGGTAAATTCATCATCATGTGCCAGCGGCTGCCGCCGTCGTGACTAATGCACACGCCGCCGTCGTTGCCAGCGATGACGTGTTGGGTATTATTTGGGTTGATCCAGACGTCGTGCCAATCTGGATGGCAGCCACCGCCAGCGCCCGAGAAACTTTTGCCGCCATCTTCTGAGGCGATCAAATTTAGATTGTTCTTGAACAATCGGTCTGCGTTTTTCGGGTCGACAATTAAATTTGCAAAATAAAACGGCCGCCACACCATCATCTGCGAATCATCGCGGCGCTCAAAGGTTTTACCGGCATCACTGGAACGATACAGCGCGCTCGATACGCCCTCAACAAAGGCGTAGACAATGTTTTTGTCGCTTGGAGCAATTTCAACTTCGATTCGGCCCCACGGCCCGGCGGGCAAACCGGCGGTGTTTTCCGCCGTCATTGCCGCCCAGGTTTTGCCGCCATCGCTGCTTTTCAGCATTGCGGAGCCACTTTTCTCAGTCGGCCCCGCGCCGCCGGAGCGAAACGTCCAACCTAAGCGGCGGAAATCCCACATGCCCGCAATCATGACATCCGGGCTGCTTGGGTCTAGCGTTAGCGCAGAACAACCGGTTGATGCGTTTGTACCTTTAATAATTTGCTGCCAAGACTCGCCGCCGTCAATGGATTGATAAAGGCCGCGATCGTTCGAATCACTCCACAACTTACCCGGCACGCAGGCGTAAACAATCTGGCTATTGCTCGGGTGCACAACGATTTTATTGATGCGCTCGGAGTTTTTCAGCCCCATATTTTTCCAACTTTGGCCGCCGTCTACCGACTTATAAATGCCATCGCCGATGCTGACGGAGTTGCGCACCCAAGTTTCGCCGGTGCCGACCCAAATAATGTTCTTATTGCTCGGATCGACCGTGACTGCGCCGATGGATTGTGCAGACTGCTTATCAAATATCGGCTCAAAACTGGCGCCGCCATCGCGGCTTTTCCAAACGCCACCCGAGGCTGCGCCAACATACATAATGGTTTTGCCCGCTTCTTCATAGGCAGCTAGCGCACTGACGCGGCCACTCATCGCAGCGGAGCCGATGTTGCGTGCGCCTAAGCCAGATAGGGTTGTGGAGTCGTAACGCACCGCTGTATCGGCTGCGTTTGCGGTTGCTAAGGCAGTTGCCAAAGCGATAAACAGCGCTGATTTTGCAAGATTAGTTTTCATGGTTAGCGGTCCTTATTTCTTTGGCGCAGCGGGAAAGGCGAATTGACCCGCGTCAATTTTGCTGTTGGCAACAATCGTGTCGAAGCTAATTTTTTGCCCCTGTGATTCGCTGTAAAAAGGCATAAACCAACCGTTGACCTTTTCATAATCACCGACATCGGTTTTCACCACCATCTCGGCACCGCGCATTTGAAAGCGATCTTCCAAACGAATTTCTAAAAAGTAATCCGGGTCAAGGTAAAACGTGCGGCTGTCGGTGGCATTGAGCTTGACGCGCAACTTGTGCGCGTTGGTGCCATCCACGTCTTCCATGCCTAAATACTCCACCGTATAGCCTTTGGCTTTGTAATCCACCAGTTGCCCATCCAGATCGGCGTTAATTTTTGCCATTTTTGCTTCGTCGCTGCTGTTGCGCTGGGGATCGACGCGGCCCTGAAACGGCGAGATCGTCCAGGAATCTTTGCCATCAAAGGCGTTGACCATGGTCATGCCCTGAAAAGTCGCCTCCATACGCGAATTGCTGGGGCGTGATTGCACCACTTTAAGCGCCAGATCCAGCGAAAAATCGCCGCTGCCGAAGGTCATTTTTCCGGTTGCAGTGGTGCTCCCTATGGCTTTCAACGCAGCCAAGCCGCCATGGCTTTCGATATTTTTAGTGATCAGTTCCTCAGCCGTGATCGCGTGGCTGAGTCCAGAAATAGTAAGTGCAAGTGCGGCAGCGAGTAGGCGCATAGTGGCTCCGATGGTGGAAGTGTGGGACGGTTAAAGACGACGCCGCGACTCTAGTTCAGACTTAACGCTGATTCATGTGGCGCAGGTCATGGGTCGAACCGAAACCCGAAGTCAACTTGCTGCGAGGGACGTCTGTTTGTTGTTAGCGCTTAAAAAATTCTTTTATGCTGACAAATAAAACGCCAAATCCATAAATTACGCTACGTTTAAAACTGATGCTGGAGGCACCTTCAAAATATTTAGTTGGGCAACTAATCTCGCCAATTTCGAACCCTTTGGCGAATATCTCAACCGTCATTTGATTGTCAAAAATAAAATCGTCGCTGAGGTTTGCAAATTCGACTTCCAATAAAATCTTTTTACTAAACGCCCTATAGCCTGTGTGGTATTCACTTAATTTTTGCCCGATTAATAGGTTTTGGATCAACGTTAAAACGCGGTTAGCAACGTATTTATACAAAGGCATGCCGCCCTTGATCGCGCCTTTACCCAAAATGCGGCTGGCAAAAACGACTGGATACACCTCGTTTGCGATAATGCTACACATTGCAGTGATTAACTTTGGCGTATATTGATAATCGGGGTGCAGCATCACGACGATGTCGGAATTGAGCGAAAGCGCCTTGGCATAACAGGTTTTTTGATTCGCCCCATAGCCCAGGTTTTTGTCGTGCTTAAGAATATGTTGAATGCCAAGTTGTGCGGCGATATCGGCGGTATTATCGTCGCTTCCGTCATCCACTAAGATAATTTCATCGACTATATCAAACGGGATTTCTGCATAAGTTCGTGCAAGCGTCTTACTTGCGTTAAATGCAGGCAGAACAACGGCAATGCGCTTTGATCCTAGCACTTGGGCAGATGTCCGCCAAAAACATGCATCTCAACCGCCATGGTTATTGAATGCTTCAGGGTTGATTTCTAGAATCGCTGCTTTGTAAGTGCTGGCTTTTTCTTCGTCAGCGCGAATTTGGGCGTTTCGATAGAGTAAATCCAGCGTTCGCAATAAGCTGGATTGTTTTGTGGTGTCGTTATCGGGCAGCAGTTTTTCTTCGCTCAACACTTCCAGCAGTATTTTTTCGGCCTCAGCCACTAGATTTAGCTTGGTGGCATCGCTATTGCCAACAATTTGGTAGGCCACCGCTAGGTTTTCTTTGGCGCTGCGATTGTGTGGGCGTAATTTCAGGCTTTGTTGGGTGTAGTCGATGGCTTTTTGAAAATGCCCGAGCATCGAATGTGCGGTGCCAAGCAGCAAATAGGTTTCAGCTTCATTGGGTGCCAGCTGCCTGGCTTGTTCGAGCAAGGCAATCGCGCCTTGAATATCACCGAACTGCTGCCCGAGCAGTTTGCCTAGGTCGAGAAGGCAGAGCGCTTTGTATTCATTGATTGTTTCCTGCATGCCCGCCGCCTGATAAAAATCGGCTTGATCATAGGCGGCGATGGCTGTCTTTAGGTATACCAATTTCGTGTCGGGATTATAAATGTCCATTTGCCCCAGGAAATGCTGTGTCTTTGCCAGGTAAAGCCAAGTCAAATTACTCATTGGGTGGATTTCTAAGCCTTTTTTCAATAGCGGAACGGCGTCCAAAAGTAATTTGCTTCGCACTTGCTCATTCGCGTGCAGTGCAGCATTGTTTTTAGCCAATGTCGCATCTTCCACTTCCCTGAGCATTTCCAGCCTTTTTACTACCGAGGCGGCAATGAATTCGCCCGCTAGATCGGTATTTAACTTGCCGCTGTTTTGCGACACCAAGATGTCTTTTGAAAATAAGGTTAAATTGTTTTTCCAGTCGCGATTGCGATTGATACTTTGAAAACCCATGAGCATCAGCACGATCGCAAAGGCGGAATAGGTGATCGGCAATGCGATTGATTTTTTTAGCTTAAATTTGACTATAACTAAATTTAGGAAATAGGCGACGAGTAAGCAAAAGCCCAGTGATGGCATGAACATGAAGCGTTCTGCCATATTGGTGCCAATCGGAAAAAATAGGTTTGATACTATGGAAAAGGTAATAAAGTAATAGAGTATGGCGTAGGCAGCGAAGTGCTTTCTGCGCACATTCAGCAACGCCCACGTCAACAGCGCGCTGTGTAGTAAAAGCGATAGTAAAATGAATGAATCTGCGAAAGATTTTACCGCAATATGCCTAGGATAATAATCAACCGTTAACGGGTGCGGCAGCATCAGTAATTTTAGGTATTTACCAAAAGTATAGAAATTGGTTGCTAACTCATTGCTGTATGGCATTTTTGTGAAGGTGCCAGCATTCGGGTTGATTAGCTTTTCAATGTCTGAGCCGTCCAACAGCGGTGCGTACTGTGCTTTGGTATCCAATACCAAAAACGGATCGTTCATGACTTCTTCTGCAATCGCGCCTTTTGCAGGTTGATAGAGCACCGCAGTTCTTAATCCGAGAAATAATAGCAGTGCGATTGCCAGAGGCAGCGAAAGTTTGGCAATGGTTGACGCACTTACTGATCTAAAAAACCATAGGCTGAGTGGAATGACTGCGATAAACGTCACCGCTGTTTCTTTGGCAAGTAGCGCTAGAACAAAGAACCCGGCGGCGGCGAATAGCCATTTTGCGCGCGTGGTTTTTTTATTGCTTTTTTCGATACTTGTATTGGAAAAATCGTGCGCACGAAACACGCAGTGCAGGCTTAGTAGCGCGCACAGCATTGCGAGGATTTCATCCAAGCCTTTGATATTCGCGACGACTTCGGTGTGCAGCGGGTGTACGGTATATAAAATAGCGGTGGCGGCAGCAATGAAATTAGTGTTCGCGGCATCGGTATTTAAGACTAAAAGCAAAGTGCGGTACAGCACAGCGCACAATAAACCATACCAAATTATGTTAGAAAAATGCAATATATTTGGAAATAGTGTTTCGGCGCTTAAGTCTTTGGCCACGTGGCCTTTTTTATCCCGTTCGAGTTTTTGCTTTACATCTTTTTCGGCGGACGCAAAAAGTTCGGCTTGTATGGCGAATATTACGGGTGTCAGTGGGCGATAGCGGCCGCCAACCACGGCATTAACATCTGAACCATAGAAACCAGCGAAGGCATCGGTGCTTAGTATGCTGCCGATACCTGAAACACCTTGCTTAACGAAGCTATTTTGATGAACGATGATGCCATCATCAACGGCCCACTTATTGACAATAGTATTGGCATAAATAAAGCAGGCGATTACGAAAACAAACCATTGAATAAATTTATAATTCGCTAAAACCTGGTGCAATGGATGCATGAACGGCTTCTTTTGCTAGCTAAAATTGCTTTAGTGCGTGGCTTTTTGTAAACGAAAAGAGCGCAACTTTTTAAATTGCGCTCTGTCTCTTTAATATTCTAAGTTGTCGGTATTATAAATTGGCTATGGCAATGCTTAGAGGAGTTTAACCACCGTAACTTGCGTAGTGCCATAGGTGCTAAGCGCAGCACCGAATGCACAAATGTTTGGAGTACCGCGAAATTGTAAGAACACCCCGGCCGTACTGTTCACCACGGCGGGTAGAACGCCGCCGGATCTGTGGGGTTGTTGTG
>JANNYA010000249.1:0-14198 GCA_031409855.1 Rhodanobacteraceae bacterium
TTAGCCGTGTTTCGTTCATGTTGATCACCATCCTTGAATGATCAACCCATCAAAACCACCTCGCCTAATCCAATTTCAGGCTCACGCCTGCTTGGATTCACGTCGCGAACTCAGGCTCATACCTCATTGGACAAGGCTCACGCTTGCGTAAGCTTGACCGCAGAACTACTCTGTCTGTTGCGCCGCGTGTCATGGCGGTTTGTCGCGATAGTCGGCCCCGATCTTTCTTTTTTATTGAGTTAATGCAATGAATGCTCTGATTTCAAGCATGGCCGATGCCATGCGATTAGCCACGACCGGGCGTACCGTTGAGGGCGTGGTGGCTCTAGGGGATTTGGCGCGGCTGACTGGGCTGTTGGTTGAGCCTTTCGGTTCGGTGAATTACAAACTCGTGTTTTCCACCGATATGGTTGGGCGGGCGTGTGTGCGGGTGCTGCTCAATGGCGCGGCACGCTTACTGTGCCAGCGCTCGTTGGAGGGTTTTGATTTCAAGATTGACAGCGATACTCAGCTGGGATTTATCGCCACCGAGGAGGAGGAATCTGCATTAATGCCCGGCTTTGATCCGATTTTGATCGACCCAGCGATGATCGCGCAGGACGCGATTACGCCCCTGAGCCTGGTTGAAGATGAACTCATTTTGCTGATACCGCCGGTTCCGGTGAATCCAGCGTTGTCAAACACCGAAAGCCCGGGCGTTTGGCAGGCTCGCGCGCCGGAGAAGGCGCATCCATTTGCGAGCTTGGGAAGTTTGCTCAAAACTAAGCCAAGCTGAAGGAAAGGCGATGAATAAAATTTATTTACGCTGACAGCGCATTAAATTTGGCTATACTCGTGGGCTTAAGTTTTTGAACACTCTGAGCTGGAGCTTGCTTTTCCGGCCTCGTCTCAGGAGTCCTTCAAAACAGAATGCTGATCAAAGCACCGTTATTTTAGTTAAATAGTAATTTTGGAAAAGGAAATCCGCCATGGCCGTTCAAAAATCTCGCGTTACCCCTTCACGCGCCGGCATGCGCCGCTCGCACGATGCGTTGACCGCAACCCAGCTTGCGACCGATAGCACCACTGGCGAAGTACATCGCCGCCATCACATCACCGCTAGCGGTTTTTACCGTGGCAAGAAAGTGATTGATATCAAACAAAAAGTGAGCGTTGAAGAAGGCACCGAAGGCTAAAAGCTTTTGCCTACGACGAAAAGGCCTGAGACGAAAGTCTGCAGGCCTTTTTTCGTTGCTGCGCCCGTAGTTTTTTCGTTAGCCACCTTGCTTGATGTTGCGCGCATGGCTAATCTAGGCGCATGGATACTGCCCTTGCACGAACTGAATCGACTCAAACCGAATTGCAAACACTTGCGGCTAAGTTAAATCAGCTTGTTGAAGTTGCGCGCAAGCTCGACGCAGAAAATCGCACGCTCAAATCAGTACAGGCAGAATTGCTGGACGAGCGCGCGGCATTATCGGGTAAAAATGATCAGGCGCGTGCACGCATTGAAGCGATGATTTCTAGATTGAAGGCAATGGAGCAACACATTTGAGTTCCACCGTTTCCCTGCGTATTTTTGATCGCGACTACAAATTGGGTTGCCCAGCTGAACAACGAGAAGGACTTTTAGCCGCGGCACAAGCGCTCGATGCGCGTATGCGTGAGCTGAAAGCATCCGACAAAATGCTGACTTTGGATCGTTTGGCGGTATTAGCCGCGCTTACCTTCGCGCAGGAACTGCTGGGCAAAGACGCACGGTTCGAGAATTTGAACGAATCCTTAAGCAACGAGCTGAAGCGCATGAATGCAGCGCTTGATGGCGCGCTGCGCGCCGCATAGAATGGCGTTGCGCCCCCTGCGGTGTTCGATCGCAATTCGACATATCGCCTTGTCCCTTATACATGACCCCGGGTTGGTCAATAGCCGACTATTTGTGCAAATCCGCTCCCCGCGGAAAGCCTAGTGTTTGGCCGGCCATCCCACTTGATCCTTGGGATCAAGGTCGCCCGAAATGTACCGACGCAGGCGGGGGGCCCCTTTGCCTGAGCACGCATCAGAGCTCAAAGCCGAAAAAGCGCTGCTGCGCAAGCAAATGCGTGCTGCTCGACACCAACTTGACCCGCAAGCACGCACACAGGCTTCGATTGCAGCGCTCAGCCACGCGCTAGCAACCGAGCTATTTGCCAAGAGTCTATTTGCCAGTAGTCTATTTGCCAGTGGCAAGCACGTCGCTGCCTATTGGGCAGCGGGAAGCGAACTTTCCCTCAAACCGCTGCTGGCGTTATTGCTTGCGCGCGGGGTATTTGTTTATTTGCCACGTATTGCTGCGGGCGGCGAAATGCAATTTTTACGCTTTCATGGCGAAAGTTGTTTGGTGCCCAGCCCGCATGGAATTTTAGCACCCAATATTGATGCCTCCGGGGCTATTGCGGCGCACGATATTGATGTGATGTTGCTGCCGCTGCTGGCGTTTGATCCGTGCGGCGCTAGGCTTGGGCAAGGTGGTGGCTACTACGACCGTTACTTGCAAGGAATAAGCGCAAACAAGCCACTCAGAATCGGCGTTGGCTTTCATTTTCAGGCGCAAACGCATGTGCCGCATGCGAAATTAGACGAACGCCTGCATGCAGCGATTACTGACGGAGGCGTGTTTCGTTTTTAGCGGTGCAAACGCATACACTCACTGAAACGTCGCCTTGGACTTATTCGTGATGATTCGTAGCGCAAACCGATCCACATTGAATTACGCAGCAGTGCCCATTGCTTTTTTGCTTTTAGGTTATGGCTCCATGACGCTCGCCGTGCCGAGTGACCCAGTAGTGCCACCTACTGCATCCCAGGAAGTAGTCGCACAAGGCCAGTCTAGGGTGCCGAAAACTGCCGGTGGCAACCGGACTGGCGCGGCGGGCGCTGAAGAGGAAGATGGCGACGAAGCGGAAAAAGACAAAGAGGAGGAGGAAGAGGAAGACGAAGCAGACGATTTGTTCGACGTTGATGACTTAATAGACGACGACGACCTATATCAAGCCACCTCAGGCGCTGAAGCCGCTGCCGAAGATGACGACTCTGATGACTCTGATGACTCTGATGACTCTGACGACTCTGACGACTCTGACGACTCTGATGAATAGTGCTTTAGTACATCGGCGATTGCGTGCTGCGCGACAGCGTGGTGATGCGTCAACGTGATTGCGGTGAATGCGTTATTGCCGAGGTCGCCTTCAAATCTCAATGCCAATGAACTTGCTGCTCCGCCCGAGGTTGTTTATTGCAACACTGCTACTGTTCGTCGCACACGTTGCGCACGCCCAGTTTGCCCTTGGCGTAACGGGTGGCTACGGCGGCGGTAGCTTTGCCACCGGCACGCAACGCTTCATCGCTGCGCGCACGCCACTGAGCACCGAAGTATTTTCGCATTGGCAAGTCAGTACAACAGACATAAGCATTGATCGAAATGCTTGGTTACACGAGGCCATTAGTTTGTCTCCTTGAACTAACGATTAATTCAGCCGTCATGCGGCCCGAAAAGTCAATGGTAGTGCGATCTCGTCGAAATGCATTTTTTGGTTCGGTTTCGCTTGTAGCATGCCATTGAAGCACTAGGTTTCCGCAAGCACATTAAAGAAACACCGTCTCAGGTTTCCTTGGAAGCCCAGGCTGTGATAATTCGCGCCGTTGGCGCTTAAAGAATTGCATCGCGTCGGCTAAAGTTGATGGCCGCACTCAAAACCCCGGCCCCCTCGCCTTCCCGCGCTTAACCAGCTCATCCAAATCCGTGCGCACTTGCCGCACGTGTTCCCAAATTGAATGATCGAGCGTCATTTTGTGGTGCATTGCTGACACCAGCGGCACCAGCGTTTCTTCATAGGACTTCACCAGCCGTTCGAGCGCGCGCGACAGTTCTGGCGGCGCGACTAAGGCGTTAGTCTTGCTCGCATTCGCAACCCCTGCCGCCTGCGCCGAATGCGCCAGTACTTTTAACGCGCCGGATATTTCTTTATTGGTGACGTCGGTAAGTTTTCGGCTTGCGGACTGATGTAGTTCACTAGCGCTGCTTTGCTTTTCGATCTGTAGCGCAATATCAGCGAGCAAATTCGCAATTTTGGTGCTGCCGTCGCTGTTTTTGCCGCCCTGCTTTTGCTGCGCTCGGAAGTTTTCACAAAGCGTCGTCCAGCGCGCACTTTCATCGGCTGATGGTTGCCCTATCAGCGCTGCAAGCTTGAGCAGATTTTCCTCGGCGCGCGCGCCTAAGGTTTGCGCCTCACCGCGATAGTGGTCGCGAATCAGTGCGTCTAGCTCAGATGCGGTCATCAGCGCACTGAGTTGCGCGGTCAGCTTGACCATATTGCGATAGCTGCCCTGCAATTTGAACGGCGGCTCGCTGCGGAAAGAATCATCCTGCGCGGCACTCGCGACGTAGGCGGCGTTGACCCTAGCCAGCACCTCGCGAACGCTAATCATGCGTTTCAACACTTCAATGGCTTCCAAGGACAGCTCAGGCGGTAGTTGTGCTTCAGCGCCGGCGGCAAGCCGCATACAGGCCAATACCGCATCGCGCCCTTTCTCGCTAATCGCTGCGGTCAGTGGGTGCGCGTTGAGGCAATTTTCGATGTAGGAATCAGCGAACAGCGCTTCGCGCCCGGATAAAACATCGCCCAAGTTATAAACATCCGCACGGTTCGCCAACATATCCGGGATACGAAATACTTCACCAGTTTCGGTGTAGGGGTTTCCCGCCATCACGATGGCAAAGCGCTTGCCACGCAAATCCAAAGTCACCGCTTGCCCATCGACAATCGCATCGACGCGGCGCGTCGCATCCGAAAGGCTAATAAATTTTTGCAGAAACTCGGGGCTTAGATGCTGGATATCATCCAAATACAGCATCACGTTATTGCCCATTGCCAAGCCCAAATTGAGCTTGGCCAATTCCTCCGAGGCACCGCGATGCGCGGCGCTGGCTGGGTCTAAACTCACCACCTCATGCCCCAGAGTCGGGCCGTTGATGCGCACGAAAATCATGCCTAGGCGGTCGCACAGATATTCCATCAAGGTGGTTTTGCCATAGCCGGGTGGCGAAATTAGCAGCAGCATGCCGGAGCGATCCGCACGTTTGTCGTCCAAAGTGCCGATCTGTTTCGCCAAATTATTGCCGATCAAAGGCAAATACACTTCGTCGATTAAGCGATTGCGCACGAACCCGGCCAATGGTTTCGCCTGCAATTCACTTAGTTTTAAGCGTTCGCGCTCGGCGCCAAGCAGCTGGGATTTCAGCTGGGCAAAGCCCTTAAACGCGGGCAGCGTCAGCCGCTCGAACTGGCTCAAGCGCGCCAAAAACTCAGGTAAATCAAGCAGATATTTACCGCCAGCGATGCGTGCATGTTCGCCCAACATACCATCCAAGCTCATGCTGAGCTCAACGTTGGCACGATTTCTTGGCAGGCTAAGCAACACAATCGCGGCCGCTTCTAAACGCATATCGGCGACGGCTGCGTCATCCACCGTGGTGGCAATGGCATTGAGCAAATTCAGACGTTCACCCAGGGGAGCGCGCGATTCTTTCAAACCACTCAACAGCGCTTTCGGCACCATTTCCTCAATTTTTGCTGCCAAATCCAGCGCCGTACCGGTGGCTGGAAACGCATCCGAGGCACCCAATGCCGCAATCAAATGTTGCGCGGCGGCAAAGCTCAATTCAGCGTCGAATTTGAGTTCGGCACAGAGTACCGCCAAGGCTTTGAGCCAGCTTTCCGGAATCACAATCGGCTGATTTTGTCCGCTCAACCAGTGCAACCCGGCCGCTGTCGCTTTCAATTCGTTCGCGGGCTCCGCGCGTAAACCGGCGAAATACGCCTGCGCCAGCACCCGCGCCGGTGCGCGCGTGCGCAGCGCACCAGCGTGTTCGTCCAGCTTTTCAAGCGCATATAAAATCTGCGCACCGTCGCGATCATGCACACCGCGCTGATAGTCATCCATGGGCCGCTGGGCGGCAATCCGGCTCAGCTGCTCGATCAAGCTTAGCTTTTGATCCTTGGGCGCTGCCTGCAAGCCTTCGCGCAAAGCAGCGCGTTCCGCCAAATTGAGATCACTTGTGTCCGAGCGCAACGCCTGAAACAGCCAGTAAGCCAAATATTCCGCGCGATAAACAGCTACGTTTTCGCTAGGCAAGGTTTGCTGCCAAACAGACTTAAACGCATCGGTGGCGGCAGCGGCGATGGGCTTGCGGTAATCGGTGCCAGTTAGACTGACGCTTAATCCCTGGCTATCAAAGCTCAAAGCTAAATCGAGCGCGCGATTGGCGACGGAAAAGCGATGCTTGCCCAACTTTAAAGTGTTGCCATCTTGCCCAAGCTCAATGCGATCACGCACATCGCGCAGGCCCGACTCGCGCAAGGAGCGCAGCTTGCCACTCAGCTCATCGGCATCAACACTGCGGCCCAATTTACGTAAATCCGCAATCTGGCTGCGAGCGCGCTCAATTAGGCTGTCGCCAGCAAAAAAACCGTGGATGTCTTCATTGTTCGTCAGTTTTGCCACGCGCCGCGGCACGCCGTCCAAAACGCGGCTAATCGATTCTTTTAAACCTTGCGCGCGTTTGTCACGTACCGCTGAAAGCTGATCCCGACGCGCGGCAAAAGCTTCCAGCGTGGTTTCGCGCCGGGTACTTAGCTCGGCGGCAAACTGCGGCTGATCGGCAAAACGTCCATCGAGCTGCTCCAGCTGGCTCAAGGCTTTGGCCAGGGCTTCATCAATCGCTTCTGGCGTGTCCGAGCGGGAAAGGGTGCTTGCCAACGACTGTTCAAGCACCTGCAGCTGCGCACCAAATTCTGCGCCCTGCTCGCGTTCTAGTAAACTATTGCGTTTGCTGCGCAAACCGGCGCGCAAGCGATTGACGTCGCCGTAAAGCGCGCCCGTTGCACTCAATAAATCGGCGCGCTGTTGTGGATCAGAATGCTCAAAACTGGACACTAATTCGGTTAAACCATCCAGCGATTCCGCTAGGGTGTCTAGCTCAGTCGCAATCGCTTTGAGCGCGCTGCTGCCCGTGGCTTTCCCCAACTCAACGCTGGCACGTCTCAAGCCTTCTTTAAGCGATGCGAACGCCGCGGGGTCGGCAAAAAACTTTAATGCGCGCGCGCCGACGCGGTTTAGCTCCTCAGTAATTGCCAGATCCAAAGGCTCGATATCACTCGCCAAAACATGCGCTTGCTCAGCTAAGGCGGTCAACTCGCCGCGTTTGCGCTTGAGCTTGACGATGGCATCGGTAAAATCTTCCGGCTTTTGCCAAAGCTTCGCGGCAACGATACTAATCAGTTCGCGCACTGCGGTGGCTTGCAGCTTGACCGCATTCGCCGCTTTCAATTTCGCCTGTTCCAGCTGCTCGAACGCTTCTAACGCGCTTTTTGCGGTGCGGGCTAGGCCCTGCACATCCGCCAGCAGCGCTCCGGCTTCCATTTCAGCCAGCCACAGATAGCCTTCCGAGCATTTTTGCCCCAGCTTGAATAAGCGCTCAAACTGGCCGATCACGCGCGCATCTTCGGCTAATTGCGTCAATTGCCGCAGTTCTGCCAGCGCGCGCACCAACGATGCATTGCCCAAACGCCCGAGCAAACCCGGCACGGCTTTGGCGCTTGCCGCATGTTCGCTATCCGAAAAGGGCGTGCGCCACAGCTGCATCGCATGCAAACGGCTGGCTTCCCCGGTTTCCGGTACGAACAGCAAAATTGAGCCATCTAAATAGCGCGCATAGCCATGCGCCATCAGCGGCTGGCCGATAGCGCGGTCAATTAAGTTGTAAGGTAACAAACCATAGCGACCGCTAATTTCTTCATAGAACACATATAAAACATCTTCGCCATTCGGCGCGCGAATCACGCGCTTGAGGCGAAAGCCGTCGAAATTCAAACCTAGCTCGCTAAAGCGCTTGGTTTCGCCACTTTCGAGGGCATAGCCACCGGGAAAGACGATGCCGTGATCTTCCGGCAATTGCACACAGGACACGCCAATTTCGTCACAGCGCAGCACCGTTTTCAGGCGCTTATTAAAAATCAAGTAGCGACTTATCGCTTCCCGATACGGTTTGACGCGCATCAACAGCTGGTGGCGCAAATCCGCGTAGCTAATTTCCGCGTCGGCTAAGGATTGCGTTTTATCCTCAACCAACTCGGCATAAATACCGAGTCCGGTTTCCGTGTTGTTTTCGATCTTGACGGTCAAATCGCCGCCCACGGTTTCCACAAACACGGTGTCCAAAATATTCACGTGCGGGTGGCGCCCAAGCACGTGCATTTCGCGGGTGACGTTTACCCATTCAAAGTCAAACGCCGGCGGCAGCACATGATCGCGCTCGCCGCGGTTATCGATGTATTGCACCGCGCCACCAGCGTCAATGGCAAAGCGAAATACCTTGCGATCCCCCACCTGGCTGCCGGTGCGAAACAGCATTAACAGCTTATCGTTGACGACACGTAGCTGCTCCAAAGTGGTGGCTTTGTAATAGGTAATCAGCTCCTTAAAATCGGCGGCAAAACGGCTATCGGCAAGAAAACTGGTTTCAATCGCCACGGTTTCCAGTTCCGCCGCTTCGCTATGATCTTTTAAGCGGTACAGGCAAAACACATCATTGATCGTGGTTTCCCGCTTCAAGCCAATAAAAACTTGATAGCCAAATAACAATAGATCCCCGACCCGAACGACATCGCGCGCAACGCAGTTATTCTCCGTGCGCGCACTTAAGCGCGCCAATAACTTGGGCTCGACTCGGCCAAATATTGCCAAACGTTGCGCATTGAGCGCATCGGTTTTGCCGCGCACCACGGCGGCAGCGGCACTCAGGCGTTTGCGTAATAGCTCAAAGCTGGCGGGATCAGACATTTAGGGGTTCCAGGATTTTTTAGGCAAACTTAGGCAAAGAACACGCGACGTAAATCAATCGTCTTTCCCGCGAAAGCGGGAATCCAGGCCGACCGCGGAAACTGCGCCATTGTCCCTGGATCCCCGCGTTCGCGGGGATGACGAGCAGAAATGGCCTACAACCCGTCCACCAACTTCTTCAACGCCGCCTTATCCGTCTTGCCACTCGCAAGTAGCTGTTGAATCAGCGTCGTGACACTCAAATCGCGCACCTCCGCACTGGCACCACCCAAGGCCCCAACGATATCTTTCACATCGCTCACCAAATCGCGCTTACCGCTGCGGTGGTCTTTTGTCGCTTGGCTGAGCAGCGTGCTTTTGCTGATCGCGCCATCAATGCTTTTGCCCAAGCTCAGGCTATTCATGAACTTCTCAAAATAATCGCCGTCACCGCCGACGATTTCGATCTTCGCCTGCTGCAGTGCACGGCCCAAAATGCTGGCTTGTTCACGCGCAATCGCTTGGTTCGCGTCAATGCCTTTCAACGTTTGGATGTGCGCATAATCCATTTGCAACCGCAGTTCTTCGTGCGCGCGGGTTTGTTCGCTCATCGCGCTCATCGCGGCAAATTTGTCTTTTAGGCCGATCGATTCCGCGCTAAAGCGCGCCGCAATCGCACTGGCATCAGCAGCACCTAGCAGTTGCTTACCGGTAGCTTCGGCTTCAAGTTTTAAGCGCAGCGTTTCGGCGTTAGCAACGCCTAGTCTTGCCGAAGCGTCCGCCTGCGCGGTTTGCACGCTGGCTTCCGCCAAGCCTTGTTTTTCCCGCCCAATCGCTTCGGCTTCCATTTTCAGGCGCAACGATTCAGCATTGGCTTGCCCGACTTTTAGCGCCGCGTCGGCATCGGCTTGCCGCACACGTGCGCCCACCAAACCTTCTTTCTCGGTGGCGTCCGCCTTCGCCAGCATGACGCGTGCTTCTGCCAGCCCAGGTGCTGCAGCGGTCGCTTCATTGCCTTCAGCCTCGCGCTTTTTGCCCTCGGCACTTTTTGCAGCCACGGTCAAGCGCGCATCGGCCAGGGTAAGTTCTTGATTCGCCTGATGTTTCGCGCGCTGCTCGTTCGCTTCCGCTTCTTTAATGCTGGAGATGAATTTTTGCTCCGCCTCACCCTGCGCCAACACCACCGAGGCTTTTTTGGTGCGCTCGGCATCGGCAATCACGCGAATATCTTTGATCGCCTCTTCTTGTTCGGCCACTGTGCGTTCCACCACGATGCGCTCGCGGATCACGTCAGCAATTGCTTTCTTTTGGATTTCTAACTGGCGATCACGCTCAATCTCTTGTAACGCGACTTCGCGCTCGCGATCCACAATTTCCAGCTTGCGTGCGCGGATTACCTTTTCTTCTTCAATCGCCACTGCACGGTGGCGGTTGTTTTCTGCGACCTGCGTTTCGCGTTTCAGGTTTTCGGTTTGCACCGCGATGATTTGATCGGAGGCAATACGCGCCAACTCGGACTTTGCGCGTTCTTCTGAGGCAATTTTCGAGGCTTCGGCTTCTTCGCGTGACTTGGTAATCGAAATTTCCCGCAATTGATGCGCTTGCGCGTAGGCCTGTTGCCGATCTAGCTCAAGCACCGCTTCCGCAGTTTCGACATTTTTCTTTTTGATCTGCATTTCTTCATTGCGGCGAAATTCGTTGGTGCGAATATTTTCTTCCGCCGTTAATTGCGTGATTTTCTTGATGCCCTGCGCATCCAAAATATTTTGTGGATCCAGCTTTTCGAGCGGCGTTTGTTCGATGTAATCAATCGCGGCATCTTCTAAGTGATAGCCGGACAAATCCTGGCCAATTTGGCGAATAATTTCATCGCGAAAACGATCCCGCGCCTGATACAAATCGACAAAGTCCATCGCCTTTCCAACGGTTTTCAAAGCCTCAGAAAATTTCGCGGAGAACAAATTGTCCAGCGTTTCCTGGTGCGAAGCGCGCTCGCAGCCAATCGCTTGCGCCACGCGCAGCACATCATCCACCGATTTATTGACGCGCACAAAAAACTTAACCTTAATGTCGGCGCGAATATTGTCTTTGCAAATCAAGCCTTCCTTGCCAAAGCGATCAATCTCGATAGTTTTCAGCGAGATATCCATCACCTCTTTGCGGTGCAGGATTGGAATCACCACCTTGCCGGTGAAGCTAACTTCTGGCTCCGCACGCATGGTGTTGACGATCATCGCTTGGCCTTGGGCAACGGTTTGATAACACTTAGCCATCATTGCCAAAACGAAGAAGACAAACAGAAAAGCGACCGCAAAAAGAATCCAGAACAGCGTCATGACGTAGCCTTTTAGAGAAGAAAGTGAACTAAAAACTTGATGTGCGTTGTAAAACTAAAAGTCACGGAACTATGGATCGTAAGACTCAACTTCAAAGCGTTTAGAACTGGCATCAAACTGCAAAATTAATGCGCTGCTGCCACGGGTCAGTGAGTTCGGCGTGCGCGCCCACACTTGTACGACGTGGTGCGAGCCGGCATCGACGTTGACGACCGCTTGGCCAAATTTTTCATCCACACTGCCGGTTGAGATTTTGCAAGCCCGCCCGACAAAGTCCAGTGGCCTTGCGCCGCCATCGCGGTTAGCAAACAACGGTTTTAATGGCCTGACAATCATCGCCGCAATCGGAAGGGAACCAACAAACGAGCCGATCAGAACAAGGATGCCGGTTAGCCAGTTTGGCAAGGGAATCCAAGGCACGACATAAAGTTGCGCGGTCATCAGCAAAGCCCACCAAGCAAATACGATGGCGCTAATCACGATAAAAAATGGCATGCGCCCAAAGCCAATCGATACCAGCAAATCGGGTATGCCATCCACGTGCGCGTCGTGATTAAAATCGATATGCCAGTCGGGCCCAATGTGATGAAAATCTAATAGCCCCAGCAGCGAAATCAGACCAAAAATCATCAGCACCGCCAATAGCACCGACGGCACAATCCCGGGAAAACTGATGATGACATTTATGATTTCATTCATGAATTTACTCTACCCCGCAGCTTTTTGACGACAACTTTATCAGTGGCTTTTGCGGCCACTTTATTGGATTCGGCTTGGCTAAAAGCGACGAGTGTCCCGATGACTTTTTCTTTGATCGCTAAATGATCGCTTGGTTGCAGGCCAAAGCGCTGCCCCAAAATTTGGTAATCGTCATTATTTAGGCTGATGGTCAAACGCGGGCGCTTGGCCTGCCGCACGATTTCAAGCCCGAGCACCACACGCACTTGATCAGAGGTGGAAAGGCTGGACTTAAATGCGGCGGTACGCACCGCTTCAAGCACCGCTTCAGAGACATCAAACGCCACCTGCACCGCTTTAATCGCTTGCACACTGCTAGCCCATCGTTCGGGCAGCTTGGCTTTCAGTGAATTCGAGTTCATTTGTTTGCCTTGGCAAACGAAGCAACAGGATCGTGCTTCGGCCCCTTTTTTAGGGCATCGATTACACCGGCGTCACGGCTGCGCCGAAAGCCGCCCGGCGCATTGCTCGTTGTCGGTTTAACGCTAGGTTTAACCCGTTGCGTCGCCGCCGCCGTCGCGTGCGCGGTGCGCGCCATTTGCAAATCGCGTTCAAACTTGGCGTATTCATGCGCCACTCGATTGTGCACTTCACTCAAGCGCAAAATATGCGCGTCAAAGGCTTCAACGAGTTCACTTTCATGCGAAATTGCTTTTGCCAACAGCGTCAGCCGGTCACGATAGCTAGCGTGCTGCTTCTCATTGCGCGATAGTGCCAGCAAGTCATCCTGCGCACGCAGCATGCGCCGCCGCGCTGCCTCGGCACGCGCTTTTGCGGCGTCCAGCTCGCGCGTCGTGCGCTTCAATAAAACTTCGGCTTGGCGCGCCGTCGCAGGTTCGCTGGGAACGACGGCATCAGGGCTGGCGAACTCGTCGCGCAATAAATTTAAAACATCATCCCACCACGACATAGCATTAAACCTTTAAAAAATCTTTCAGCGTCGCTAGCGCATCGGTTGCGTTATCACTGAGGGTGGCAAGTTCCAGTGCCAAATCTTCGGTGCTTGAGTTCGGGCTGAGCGCACCGACCAAAACATAATGCTCACCAATACGGCCAAAATCCGACAGCGGCACGCTCGGGTTGAGATCCAACAAGGTTTCCAACAGCCGCGTACGTGATTTAACTCTGACATCGGATTCTTGAAATAAATAGCTGATGCACAACAGCTGCGTGCCGGCATCGGTCACATAAATTGGCAAGCGATCGCTGCCGGTAAAACTGACCTGCACCACCGGCACTGTGCCTTGCAGCGGTTCCAATTCCGCGCCGACCAACCCCAGCTGCAGCGCCGCTGCAAGGGCGGCCGGCTCAACTTTTGCAATTAGTTTTCGCATTGCGTGGTTTCCTGTAGTTACGGCGTAGGGGTTAGTCATGGCGTCTAGGCTAAGCGCGCGCGACATAGTATGTCAAGGCATTTTATGTCGCGTGGCCCAATATTTTGCACGACCACAAATGTGCGATTGCAGCAAAAAGGCAAAACCGCAAAGACTGCGATATGCTCAACCTCCGCTCACTGCATCGGGCTACGATGGCCAACGCACGCACCCGCTTTGACACGATCTGCGAATACCTCGCGCGCAATCACGATAACGTCGTGATCGGGCGTGTTTATGGCTATCCATGCGCCATGGAGCACGGCTATGCCTTTGTCGCGATGGTCAATGAAGACATGATGGGCTTTCGCTTGCACGGCCGCGTACGCTTACAAGCCCTCGCCCTGATGGGCGCGAAATTTTGGGACCCACTCAATCGCACCGACGAACATGGCATGGACTGGGTCAAAGTACCCGGCGAACATATGATCCGTTGGGACCGACTTGGCTTGGAAGCGCTGCGCTGCTCGAAAGAAGGCCCTGCGGGCATGGCACGCATCGCCAGCGCGGTGGCAAATTCGCAGGCGGCTGTCAGAGAAGGCCGAACCTTAGCCCAACCCCCGGCCGCGCTCAGCCGCTGGAGCCCAAGTTTTATCTTGAATGCGATTAAGAAGGCGGCGGGCTTTAGTTTAGAGCGCTAGGTACAGCACGAAAGCCCCTTTCCAAGCCCATATAGTCCTATATCGCCATAATTTACGCGCATCCGCCACTTTTGGTTCAGCTCATTTAGGCGCAATATTTCTATGCAGTCTGCTTCGGCTGCGAACTGGAGAATACAAATGCGCCTATCTCAACTATTTGCACCGCTCGCCTTTGCAACATTGGTGTCGGTGAGCTACGCACAAAACGACCTCGACAGCATCATCGACGAGGGTCCAAGCTGGACTGCGGGCGGCCATTACACCGCTGAATTAGA
>JANNYA010000250.1:0-3941 GCA_031409855.1 Rhodanobacteraceae bacterium
TTTTTGCGCCCGTAGCTCAATGGATAGAGCATCGGCCTTCTAAGCCGAGGGTTGCAGGTTCGATCCCTGCCGGGCGCGCCAGCAATGCTTCTGTCAAGTTAATGGAGGATGTAGCTCAGCTGGTTAGAGCACCGGATTGTGATTCCGGGGGTCGCGGGTTCGAACCCCGTCTTCCTCCCCAAATTCAATATAGTTTTGACCAGTGTTGTTAGAAAAGTTTTGGCGTTTTTTCTAATAGTGCTGAGGTGTTTGTGGTGGGTGTGTACTACAAAGTTTTGCACAGTGGGTTGTTAGCTCAATGGTAGAGCAGCTGACTCTTAATCAGTAGGTTCGGGGTTCGAGTCCCTGACAGCCCACCAGAAAGATGTTTGTGTTGGATGTTTTAATAAAGATTGGGCACGTACGCGTGCAAAAGCTACGCGAAAGTGGCGAAACTGGTAGACGCACTGGATTTAGGTTCCAGCGGGGCAACCCTTGAGAGTTCGAGTCTCTTCTTTCGCACGTTTTGATTGATAATCCGTCTTAAATCCCTAAAGGCGGCAACTGTCGCTCAAAATACTATGTTCATTTTTAGGGATGCACGGAGTTTTGCCTTGGCAAAGCGAGTCAATCAAAAGAGGCCCACATGCAAGTTGCGTTAGAAACCCAAGCCGCGCTCAAGCGTAAGCTGACGATTAATCTTCCCGCCGGTCAGTTGGACCAAGCGATTGCTGGACGCATGCATCAAGCTGCGCGCAGCGTCGATTTAAAGGGTTTCCGCAAAGGCAAAGTGCCTATGCAGATTATTAATCAGCGTTTTGGTCAACAGATTCGCTCAGAAGCAACGGAAGAGCTGGTCCGCTCAAGTTTAGGGCCAGCGATTGAGCAAGAAAAGCTGCGTCCAGCCACTACACCTGCTATCACCGCGATGGACAATACAAAAGACGGTTTTGTTTATGTCGTGGAATTTGAGGTCATGCCCGAAATGGGCGAACTCAGTCTCGAAGGTTTGGTTGTAGAGCGCGAAGCTGCAGAAATTACTGATGCGGATATTGATCGTATGATCGATACTTTGCGCGTACAGCGTCGCACTTGGGCCGATGTTAGTCGTGTCAGCCAGCTTGATGATTTGGTAAGTTTTGAATTTAGTGCGGAAGTTGACGGCAAGCGTCTACCCGCAGAAGGTAATGAAAGCGCCGCCACCATTATTGGTACTGGCGCCACGCTGCCAGGCTTGGAAGAGGGTTTAACTTCGGTTTCCGCAGGGGCATCAAAAGAGGTTGCAATTGCATTTCCAGAAGACTATCGCGACGTGGCATTCGCTGGAAAATCGGGTGTTGCAAAGCTAAACGTTATATCCGTACAAGCGCCGGTATTGCCTGCGCTCGACGAAGAGTTTGTGCGTAGCTTTGGTGTGCCAGACGGCACGAACGAGGCATTTCGTCGTGAAGTGCGAAGCAATTTAGAGCGCGAACTAAAAGGTGCATTGAGCGCCCGTTTACGCGCCCATATCACCGATAAGTTAATCGAGCGTTTCTCCGGCTTTGATTTGCCAGAAGGCTTGGTCGATCAAGATGCCCGCGCTTTACGCACTCAGGCCGTCGAAAATGCACGTCGACAGGGCGCAACAGTCACAGGTGAGCCTGCGCTCGCGCCTTTTGTTGAGCAGGCGGCACGCCGCGTGCGTGCCGGAATGGTGCTCAATGAGCTGGCTCGAAAAAACCAGATGAAATTGGACAATAAGCGAGTCATTGACGCGCTTCAGGCCATTGCATCTACCTATGAAGACCCACGTGAAGTGATGCAGATGTATGGCAAAGATCGCAACTTGATGACATCGCTGCAAGGGCGCGTTATGGAAGAGCAAGTTGCAGATTGGATTGCTGAAAAGGCGCAGGCAAAGACGATTGACCGTACTTTTTCGGAAGTTATTGCTCGCTAGGTTCAAGTTTAGCATTGGCACTTGCAAATGCGATTAGTGCGCCCATTTGCCTAGCGAGACATGCGAAGTAGTTGTATCAAAAGCCGCCGATTTCGGCGGCTTTTGCTTTTTAGCTGCACAGTATTTATGCCGTTTATTCGGTTACCTAATTTTTAGCTCCACAAACAAGGAAAGGCCATGGAAATTCGAAATTTAAATATGGTGCCAATGGTGGTCGAACAAACCCCACGCGGCGAGCGTGCGTACGATATTTATTCCCGGTTGCTTAAAGAAAGAGTGGTGTTTTGTGTCGGGCAAGTCGAGGACTACATGGCAAATGTAATCGTCGCGCAGCTGTTATTTTTGGAATCTGAGAATCCAGATCAAGAAATCAGCCTCTACATCAACAGTCCAGGCGGGTCTGTCACCGCCGGTATGGCGATTTACGACACCATGCAGTTTTTGAAAGCGCCGGTCAGCACGATTTGCATTGGCCAAGCCTGCAGCATGGGCGCATTTTTACTCGCAGCGGGTGAAAAAGGGCGTCGATTTTGTTTACCAAACGCGCGCGTGATGATCCACCAACCCTCAGGCGGCTTTCAGGGGCAAGCAGCGGATATGGATATCCACGTAAAGGAAATTCTGCAAATCCGACACCGATTAAACTCGTTATTGGCAAAGCACACCGGCCAGCCGATTGAAAGCGTCGAAAAAAACACGGACCGCGATAATTTTATGAGCGCTGAAGACGCAAAAGCATACGGAATAGTCGACTCCGTAATAGACAAGCGCGCCGATAGCTCGGTAATTGCGGCAGGCGCATAGGCGTCACCACGAGTTATAAGTGTGCGAAACGCGCTTCGCTTGCAGGCCGGTCCGGCTTAAATTGTTTGCGAATAACCCTGTCGAGTCGCACTGTTACTGCTAAAGGCGACGCTATTTCGTGCTAAAATTTCAGATGAACGAACAAATATCAGAGAAAGGCAAACAAGATGTCTGACGGCAAAGTGCTTTATTGCTCCTTTTGCGGCAAGAGCCAGCACGAAGTGCGCAAGCTCATTGCGGGCCCGAGCGTTTTTATTTGCGACGAGTGTGTTGAGTTGTGCAATGACATTATTCGCGAGGAACTTGAGGAGAAGGGGCAAGCTGCGCGTAGCAATTTGCCTAAACCTAAAGAAATCATGGAAGTGCTTGATCAATACGTGATTGGACAAAAGCGTGCTAAGAAGGTGCTTTCCGTCGCTGTGCACAATCATTACAAGCGCTTGGAATCAAAATCGAAGGGCGATGAAGTAGAGCTTGGAAAAAGTAATATTTTGTTAATCGGCCCGACTGGATCGGGTAAAACGCTTTTGGCGGAAACGCTAGCGCGGCTTTTGAATGTGCCTTTTACTATTGCGGACGCGACGACGCTGACGGAAGCGGGTTACGTCGGTGAAGACGTCGAAAACATCATCCAAAAACTGCTGCAAAAGTGCGACTACGATGTAGAAAAGGCGCAGACCGGCATTGTCTATATTGATGAAATCGACAAAATTAGCCGAAAAAGCGAAAACCCGTCGATCACCCGTGATGTCTCAGGTGAAGGCGTGCAACAAGCGTTGCTGAAACTAATTGAAGGCACGGTCGCATCTGTTCCGCCGCAGGGAGGGCGTAAACACCCACAGCAGGAGTTTTTGCAGGTTGATACCAAAAATATTCTGTTTATCGTCGGCGGCGCATTTGCCAACTTAGATAAAATCATCCAGGCGCGGCGCTCAGAACGAGCGGGCATTGGGTTTTCTGCGGAAGTAAAAAGCAAAACACAGAAAACGAATATTGGTCAGCTGCTCAGTGATATCGAGCCAGAAGATTTGGTGCGTTATGGCCTTATACCTGAATTCGTTGGGCGTTTGCCCGTAATCGCGACGCTTGAAGAGCTTGATGAAGCGGCAATGGTGAAGATTTTGAGCGAGCCGAAGAACGCGATCATTAAGCAATTTAAGCGCTTGTTTGAGATGGAGCACGTTGAATTAGATGTGCGCCAAGATGCCCTGCTGGC
>JANNYA010000251.1:0-6982 GCA_031409855.1 Rhodanobacteraceae bacterium
CATTCCCGCGAAGGCGGGAATCCAGGGTGAATGCAAAGGCGTCTGGTTGTGGCGATGTTTCAAAATCCTGAATTCTAGTTTCCGTAAGCTTCGCACTAACCAATTTTTGTCGTCACCGCCCCTGGATCCCCGCGTTCGCGAGGATGACGAACCAGATACTAAGGAATAGCGCTAATCACGAAATCGTCATTCCCGCGAAGGCGGGAATCCAGGGTGAATGCAAAGGCGTCTGGTTGTGGCGATGTTTCAAAATCCTGAATTCTAATTTCCGTAAGCTTCGCACTAACCAATTTCTGTCGTCACCGCCCCTGGATCCCCGCGTTCGCGAGGATGACGAACCAAATACTGAGGATTAGCGCTAAGTCAGGTAAAAAATATCAACCTGCCAGAATTTTTCTACGCCTGCGGCAACATCCATCGCTATCAATTGATCGATATGCGATGCCACCAGCACGCCATCTTGTATTAAAAACGGCTTGAAATTATGTTCATCAAAAATAGCGAGGAAACGGTGAGGATCCCGGCCGCAGGCGCGAATGAATTTCGGCGAAAACTCGATCATTACGCGCTTGGTTCTAGCCAGCGTTGCGGCCGCCCCCAAAAGTGCGTCGACTTCAAAGCCTTCGATATCCATTTTTAACAGCTCGATTTCGCCAAGCGTGCCTTCCAAAATGGTGTCCAGCGTTTTGATTTCGATCGCTACTTGGGCATACGAAGACTCGCCCGTGCGCATGGAATGTTTGCCAGGATTAGCCGCATCGATCAGGGATAATTCGGCTGAGCCTGCGCTTGCACCGACGCCAGCGGCAACCACAGTCACGTTTTTGCTTGCATTTTCAGCGATATTTCTCCGCAATAATTTCAAGTTCCCAGGCTCTGGCTCGATCGCGATGACGCGACCATTCGGCCCGGCGCAGATCGAAAAAAGCATGGAGTACCAGCCGAAGTTGGCCCCCACATCAACAAATAGGCCGCTGCTAGCTTGGGGCGTGGGAAATTCGCTAAGCACCCAGTTCGAGTTTTCCGCCTCGTGCGAGCCGTATTTCGCCAGATGCCTCGAAAAATAGGAGTTCCCAGGCACCCAATACGTCAGTGGCACGTTGGTCAAACTGAATTTCACCACTTTGCGTTGGGTAAACAGGTGCGAAAGCCAGTGCGCAAAGCCTCGGAATATCGAAAACGCAGTGCGCTTTTTACGTAGAAATGGCTTAAATTTTTGCATCTGCGCGGCCGCCAATGGCTAAACCTCGCCGACCGGCACGCGTGATAATTTCCCGGATTTCAAATCCAGCCGCAACAGTTCGTGCGCGTCTTGATTGGCGATCCACAGCGCGTTGTCGGCCAGGGTCAAACCGGCAGGCTGCGCGAGCTTGTAGTTGACATTCAAAGTTTTCACTTCGTTTTTGCTGGGCGAGAAAATTTTGATTTTATTGTTGTAACTGTCGGCAATCCAAAGCACATTGCGCTGGTGGTCATAGCACGCCGCCGTCGGGTGTTGCAGCTTGGCCAAACTTGCTGGGCCATCGCTATCGCCACAATCGTAAAGCCCTTCACCCACAATCGTGCTAACCACTAAGTCATTCAGCCGCACTTGGCGCAGTGCCGACGAGCTCGCGTCCAGCACGTACAAAAATTCCTTACCCAAGGCCAGGGCTGCGGGTTGCGCAAAATTTGCCGCCATCATGGCGCCGTCGCTAACGCCCTCTTCACCACTGCCGGCCACGCGCGAGGCATTATTACGCAGCAAATCAAACGCCCAAACCTGATGCACACCGGCCAAGCTGACATAGAGTTTTTCTTGATGCAGCACACAATCCGTCGGCGAGGCCAACATCAAGGAGCTGGAAGGGCCGTCTTCCGGCGCACTTTTACCCTGACGGCCATTGCCGCTGAGCGTATCAAGCTGATCATTCGCCAAAAATCGCACGCGACGAATCGCATGATTGCCCGTGTCACAAATAAACAGCATGTCCCGCCCAATACAAATCCCGGTCGGCTCACGCAAACCCGCCTCCGCCGCTGGGCCATCCCAAAACCCGGCATTGCCGGAGCCGAATATGCGCGTGACGCGGCCATCAAACGTCGCTTCCAACACGCGGTTGTGGCTGGTGTCAGAAATATATAGGCGTTCAGCGCTGGCGCAGAGTTTGCTGGGGAATTGCAAAAACGTACGCGGCTCTGGCTTTTTCACGATCGGCGCGGGTTCGCTAGAGCGTATGCCCTTACCCGCCGCGTCACGAATTAACTCGGTAATTTTTGCTTCAAGCGCGGCCTTTTGGCCCTCCCCGACATACATACCTGAAACCTTGCCCTCGGCGTCCAACAACAGCGCGGTTGGCCACGCGGGAATAGCGAATCGGCGCCACAAACGCCACTGGGAGTCATTGATAACGGGATGGCGAATAAACCAGCGGTTGATGGTTTTTAACACCGCCGCCGCGCTGGCTTCAAAGTTGTGCTTGGGCGTGTGCACGCCAATCACGCACAGGCCCTCAATAAATTTGCCCTCGAGTGATTTAATTTCAGACAGCGCCTGCTGGCAGTGGATTGAGCTGCCGGTCCAGAAATACAGCAAGGTCACGCGTCCGCGCAGCTCGCTTAAGGGGATCGGGGCAGAATTCACCCATTCCAAATCAGTGGGGAGGTCATGCAAATATAACGATGCGACAGCGGCCATGGACTCTTGCCTTTTAACTTTTTGGATTTGACTTTGCTGAAGTGTAGTTGGAGTGTTGCTTTTGGTGCAGCTAGATTGCACACAATTGTTCGGCGCGGTATTTGACCGGATCAGCACGATTGTGCAGCAAGTTGTCCCCTATCCGCATTTGCGTCAGTTCAGATGCGGTAATCTTTGTGTTTGATCACGACAATGACTGCACAAACGCGGCCACGCGCTCGCCCGAGTCATGTATTAAACGTTGCTTAAAATGGCGCCAATCAGAAAACCCGATCCACTCCGATTTTACCGAGGACTACTGTGAGTAAAACACTATTGATTTTGAGCGTTTTCGCCCTGAGCGCCTGCGCAAATCAGGCGGTCAAACCAGTCAAGGCGGCTTTGTCCACCCCAGTTGTAGCGAAGGCGATGAGCATGGCCGAAATCATTGCAGCGTCCCAAGCCAGTGAATGGCGCGCGCTCGATCCCAAAAACCTGCTGGTGATGCAGACTGCGCGCGGCACGCTCGTAATTGAACTGGCCACGGTGTTTGCGCCAGAACACGCCAAAAACCTAAAAGCGCTGGCGCGCGAAGGCTATTTCGACGGCTTAGCAATCACCCGCAGTCAAGATAATTTCGTCGTGCAATGGGGCGACCCAAACGCACAAGACCAAGCCAAGCGAAAGCCGATCAAAACCGCACGCAGCACGCTGCCGCCAGAATTTGAAAGCGCAATCAGCAACATTATTGATTTCACCAAGCTACCCGACTTGGATGGCTATGCACCAGAGGTAGGTTTTAGCCACGGTTTCCCAGTCGGGCGGGACCCAGCAGCCGGTTTAGTTTGGCCAGCGCACTGTTACGGCGCGGTCGGAGCTGGGCGCGATGTCGCAGTGGAATCCGGCAGCGGCGCTGAGCTTTACGCCGTCACCGGGCATGCGCCGCGCCAGCTGGATCGCAATATCAGCATTGTCGGGCGCATCGTGACGGGCATCGAAGTGCTAAGCGTTAGCGCGCGCGGCCCAGCACCCATGGGCTTTTATGACAAAGCTGAGCTGCGCACGAAAATTACATCAGTCAAGCTCGGCAGCGATTTATCCAGCGATACACGCCCCGCGCTGGAAGCCTTGCGCACCGATAGCGCCAGTTTCGCCGCACTGGTAGAAGCGCGCCGCAATCGTAAGGATGATTGGTATAAACGCCCGGCAGGCTATATTGATTTGTGCAGTGTGCCCTTGCCAGTGCGGGTGCGCTGAGTCAGTAAAACTAGCTATCCGCACCCAATTTGTATTTACGCAAATAACCGCGCAGCTGGTGATAGCTCAGTTTCAGCAACTCCGCAGCTTTGCGTTGATTGAAGCGTGCTGCACTCAAAGCCTGTTGCAGTCGTTTAAGTTCCAATTCCTGGATTTCTTGCTCTAAGCCAAGTGCAAATACGGCTATTTCGGGGCCCTCATCGCCAGCAGCGCGCGTCAATAAATCATTCGGCACCATCGCATCGTCGACGTACTCGACGCATGCCGTGGGCGATGGGCGCACTACTGGAAACTTTGCCGTATACGCGCTAGCAAAAGGGTCGAAATTTACGCTTTCAATGGCCTCATTGATATCACTCATCCGATAAACCGCGCGCTCGGTGACGTTTTTCAGCTCGCGCACATTCCCCGGCCATGGGTAGGACAGCAGCGCTGCCTGCGCCGCAGCACTAAAGCCGGCAAAAAAATCGCGTTTTAACTCCAGCGTCATACGCGTGGCGTAATGCTCGGCCAGCGGCACAATATCGCTGACGCGCGCTCGCAACGGCGGCAAGGTGATCACATCGAAGGCCAAACGATCCAACAAATCGGCGCGAAACTCGCCGCTCGCCGCGAGTGCTGGCAAATTGGCGTTGGTTGCCCCAACCACGCGGACATCCACGCGCAGCGTTTCGCGCCCGCCGACGCGTTCGAATTCGCCGTATTCCAAAACGCGCAATAATTTCTCCTGCACGCGCGGGCTCATCGTTGCTAGCTCATCCAAAAACAGGGTGCCCGTGTGCGCCAACTCGAACCGCCCTGGGTGTTTTTTGGTGGCTCCGGTAAAGCCGCCAGGTTCGTAGCCAAAAAGCTCGGTTTCCAGCAAGGACTCGGCAAGTGCGGCGCAATTGAGCTTAATCAATGGCCGATCCCAGCGCTTGGAAAGATAGTGCAAGCGCGCCGCAATCAACTCCTTGCCGGTACCGCGCTCGCCGATCAGTAGCACCGGCCGATTCAAGCCAGCAGCGAGCGACACATGTTCAAGCAGCGCTAAAAACTCGGGGCTGTGCCCAATCAGCGTGGCAATCTCGGGGGCGCGCGCGCCGGGATTGTTCGCTTCGTCGATCATTAAGGTGCGGGGTGGCACAGCTTGGGCTACTCCATTTTGCAGATGCTTTTGAAGGCGCGATCTTAGCGGCAAGCGTACCGGCACTGAAAAGGCCCAAATTACACAGTCACCGTTGCAAGGCTGCGGCTACCCGTCTTCAATCAAGCGAGAAAGCACCGCGATCAATGATTCCGGCGTAGCTAGGCCAATCAATGCAACGGCTACACCATGGATGCCATTCAAACTGATGGATCGTCATCCCCGAATGTTTTAGTCGGGGATCCAGCCTGCACTTGCGCAAAGTACAGCTCATTGCGATGGTGCAACGCCAAAACAAGCGCCCTGGATTCCCGCCAAAAGCACGCGGGAATGACGAACTCAGAGTGCCGTCGCCGCATTAAATGCGAATCAGCGAAAATTACCGAGATTCCCCTTCCGTTTGAATTGCACCCCTAAACCATTGTTTGGTTTACAAAATCGATTTTCCTTTGCGTGTGCCTATCGAGTTTGCTCTTCGATACGAGTTGGGTTTGCATGTTTTCACTCGGCAAAACAAATTGCATAACGTGCAGTTCCAGTGCTAAGCCCAGTTGCTGAGTTTTGAAACGGTCAATATCCTGCGCCTGGATCATATTTTCCCGGAGTGCCATGGCGCTCAGTGCCGCTAACAGTCGTTCAAGCGCAGCGCTGATGGCGTGTTGCAACTGCGGATTATTACCGCGCCCAGTAGCGGCAGCCAACAATACGCAGCCACCGGGCAAACCCGCGTCGCCACTGATCCAATCGGCCCATCGTGTACGAGTTTTCGCGAACAGTGGCGCCTCAATATGATCGTATTCAAAAATATGTGCGTGCATGAGGCTGACGGCGTGCGCCAACACGGTGGTTTGTAGCGCCGCTTTATCGGGAAACAATCGCTGCATCGCGCCTTTAGACAGGTGTGCAGCGATTGCGGCGCTGCCGTAAGTGATGTTGCTGAGCCCCTCAAGGCTGGCAAGCACCGCTAGGCGGCTGAGCGTAGCCAGCTCGGTGTGTTCGGATTTTCGCATGCCGAAGAATATACACCTGCATCATTTAAAATACGACTGTATTTTTATTTATCAAATTTACATTTCTGGCTTGACGGCTCAAGACAAGCTCGATTAGGGTTAGTGCAACCCGACTTAAGAGCAACGCAAATGGCAGCAAAACCCGCACTCAGTGCTTTTGAAGCAGCATCAAACACCCAAGATTTGCCAGACCACACGCCGATCATGGGCGCCGAGATTATCTGCAAGGCATTGAGCGAAGAGGGCGTCGAGGTCATTTTTGGCTATCCTGGCGGTGCCGTGCTTTATATCTACGACGCGATCGGCAAGCAGGAAAAATTCCGCCACATTTTGGTGCGCCATGAACAGGCTGCAGTGCACGCCGCCGATGCCTATTCGCGCAGCTCAGAAAAAATTGGCGTTTGCTTGGTGACCTCAGGCCCAGGCCTGACCAATGCCGTCACTGGGATTGCCACGGCGTATATGGATTCCATTCCGATGGTGATCCTATCTGGGCAGGTGCCAACGCACGCGATTGGCCAGGATGCTTTTCAAGAATGCGACACGGTAGGGATCACGCGCCCTTGTGTGAAGCACAATTTTTTGGTGAAACGCGTGGAAGATTTGGCGGAAACACTGGCTAAAGCTTTTTACATCGCGCGCACCGGCCGCCCTGGGCCAGTATTGGTGGATATTCCTAAAGACATCACTTTAGCCAAAACGCCTTATTCGTATCCGAAAAAAATCAGCATGCGCAGCTACCGCCCGGTAGTCAAAGGGCATTCCGGGCAAATCAAGAAGGCGGCGCAGGTGATTGCTAGCGCCAAACGCCCAATGATTTACACCGGCGGCGGCGTAATTTTGGCAAACGCATCAAAAGAGTTGAATCAACTGGTCAATATGACTGGCTTCCCGTGCACCAACACCTTGATGGGATTGGGTGCCTACAAAGCC
>JANNYA010000252.1:0-27287 GCA_031409855.1 Rhodanobacteraceae bacterium
AGCAGCCTAAGGGCTTGCTAACCTGAGCCTGCAGCGTGTCCGTTCGCTGTTGAACTCGGGTAACTAAAGACGGAATCGCCAGCGTGTGTGCCTGACACAAGCAGCTAAAAAGACCAGGCTGGTTTTACGGTAGCCCTGTCATTCGGGAAGCCATACGACGAGACTAAATAGACTGAATACACACGTAGATCACAAAACGTAGGGCTTGCGGACAGGGGTTCAACTCCCCTCGCCTCCACCAACTCAACAAGTAGAAAAGACCAAAACGGCCGGTATGCAGAAAAGCTACCGGCTTTTTTGTTTTGGCCTTTCGCGGGTTTAGTTGTGGACTTCAGCACGCGCGTCGGCGCGAAAAAGGTGGTTTTTGGCTCTGAGGGTGGCGTTTCTCTGAGGTTTTCTGGGGCTGGCAGAAAGCTAGTCCACAACTCTGACCATGACAAACCCTGGCAATCGCCAGGATTTATCAATTAAATCATAAACTTAACGCGCCCCCGCCCCCACCAATTGCGCCAACCTACGAATCGCAACGCTCATCGTGGCGTAGTCCATGACCGCACTAGCGCGCATTTCGTTGAACATATTGAGCGTGTAGGCCAGCTCGCCCTGGGCGCTGCTGAGCCACGCTTCGACGATGCTGGCATCCGGGCGATCTTTGCCACCGAGCGTGGATTGCGCTAATAACTGCGAAGCTAGCGCCCGATGCTGGGCGAATAGCTCATCGCGCATCACGCCGCGCGCGTTTGCGTGCCAGCGGCCTTCGACAGGTAGCTTCTCAATCTGATCTTGCAGCCACTTCAGATGCAGCGCCTCACCTAAATCAAAGTAAACCTTCGCGGCGCGTTCGACTTTGCAGTTGTGCACGCTGGCGACTTCGATAACGTCAAACACGGCGGACATTGGGTTTAAACTGGCAATGGTTGCCGCAATTTTTGCGCCAAAGCCTAAGCCAACCAGCTCTTTTTCCTCATCACTAATGCGCTTAATCTCGGACGCTGGCAATACCTTTGCAAGCACGCCATGCAGTGCCAAAGCGCCGGCTGAGTATTTTGAAACGAGTGCGGCGATATCCCCCATGCCGCCCGGTAAATTCAATAGCCAGCGGGTCAAATTACGCAGCAGATTCCAAATTTTCAGGTGCGCATCCATCTGCACTTGCCCTGGAACTTGCGCATTGAGTGCATCCAAATCCGCCCACCAACTGCGCGCGCTGGTGACTTCGCGAACGATGGTGAAGGCTTTCGCCACCTTCGCGGGTGTCGCGCCGGTGTCTTCTTGCATGCGCATAAAAAACGTCGAGCCCATGCGGTTGACCACCGAGTTGGTAATTTGCGTCGCAATAATTTCGCGCTTCAAGCGGTGCCGCTGCATGGTGGGCTCAAATCTTTCACGCAGCACGGCGGGGAAATACAGCGCCAACTCACCGCTTAAATAGCTGTCTTCCGGCACATCCGAATCCAACAGCTGCGCGTACAGCACCAGCTTGGCGTAGCTCAGCAATGTCGACAGCTCCGGCCGCGTCAGCCCAGTTTTACGCGCTTTGCGTTCGGCAAATTCTTCATCGCTCGGCAGGTATTCAATCGCGCGATCCAGCAGCCCTTGGCTTTCCAGCGTGCGAATAAAGTGCTGCTTGGCACCCATGCGACCGACACCAAACGCCTGCATCAATGAAATCGCTAAATTCTGGCGATAGTTGTCATTAATCACCATATCGCCGACTTCATCGGTCATCTGTGCCAGCAGGGCATCGCGTTCAGCGGCGGGCAACTCGCCCGCGCTCACTGCTTCATTCAGCAAAATCTTGATATTGACTTCGTGATCCGAAGTATCCACGCCAGCGGAGTTATCAATAAAATCGGTATTGAGCAAGCCGCCGCGCAGGGCAAATTCAACCCGCCCAAGCTGGGTCATGCCCAAATTGCCGCCCTCGCCCACCATTTTGCAGCGCAGCTCTTTGCCATCAAGGCGGATCGCATTGTTAGCGCGATCGCCAACATCCGCATGGCTTTCGCTGCTGGCTTTGACGTAAGTACCAATACCGCCATTCCAGAGCAGCTCCACCGGCGCACGCAAAATCGCCTGCATCAGCTCATTCGGGCTTAATGATTCGGCCGTGATATCCAAAACCGCACGCATTTCTTCGCTGATCGGGATCGACTTGGACGCGCGCGCATACACGCTGCCGCCGGCACTGATTAAGGTTTTGTTGTAATCATCCCAGCTCGAACGCGGCAAATTAAACATGCGTTCGCGCTCAATGAAGCTGGCCTCGCAATCCGGGTTCGGATCCATAAAAATATGCCGGTGATCAAACGCGGCCAGCAATTTAATTTTGCGGCTCAGCAGCATGCCGTTACCGAATACATCGCCCGACATATCGCCGACGCCGACGCAGCTGAATTCAGTGCTTTGGCAATCTTTGTCCATCGCGCGAAAATGCCGCTTGACCGATTCCCAGCCACCTTTGGCGGTGATGCCCATTTTCTTGTGGTCATAGCCGTTACTGCCACCCGAGGCAAATGCGTCGCCCAACCAAAAGCCATAGTCTGCCGACAAAGCATTGGCAATATCCGAGAACGTTGCGGTGCCTTTATCGGCGGCCACGACCAGGTAGGAGTCATCTTCGTCGTGACGCACAACATTGTCTGGATTGACAATTTTTCCCGCGATGACGTTGTCAGTAATGTCCAGCAAACCCGAAATAAACAAGCGATAGCAGGCAATGCCCTCCGCCAACACCGCATCGCGATCTTGCGAAGGTGCTGGGCGTTTGACATAAAAGCCACCTTTCGCGCCGACCGGCACGATCACGGTGTTTTTGACCTGCTGCGCTTTCACTAAACCCAGAACCTCGGTGCGGAAATCCTCGCGCCGGTCAGACCAACGCAAACCACCGCGCGCGACTTTGCCAAAGCGCAAATGCACGCCTTCAACGCGCGGGCTATAGACGAAAATTTCGCGGTACGGCACCGGCTTCGGCAACTCGGGCACTTTGCTGCTGTTGAGCTTGAAACTCATGTAGCTCTTAAAATGCGTACCGTCTTTCTGATAGGCATTGGTGCGCAAACTGGCATTCATCAATTGCACAAAAGCGCGCAAGATTCGATCTTCATCCAAGCTCTGCACATCATTGAGCAGCGCATTGATCGCAGACGATGCCGCACTCATTTGATTTTCGCGCGGGCTGTTCGCCTCGCTGACTAAAGCGGCAACTAAGTTCGGATGCGACTTTGTCTGCGCTTCGGTCATCAACGCTTCTAAGTCATGTTTCAGCACCTTGCGCTGATCACTTGTTTGGGCCGTGCGGCTCGGATCAAACTTCGCCTCAAACAGCTCCACCAACAGCCTTGCGATCAGCGGGTGGCTATTCATCGCCCGCTCAATGTAGGCCTGACTAAAACTGAGCTTGGTCTGCAATAGGTACTTGCAATAGGCGCGCAAAACACTGACTTGGCGCGCGCTTAAGCCGGCCGCCAGCACCAGCTTGTTGAACCCGTCATTTTCCACCTGACCGCGCCAAGTCGCTTCAAACGCTTGCGCAAAGTTTTCGCGCAGCGTTTCCACGTCCAGCGCTTGGGCGTTATTCGGCTCGACTTCAAACTCTTGAATCCAAACGTTTTGGCCGGTGCTCTCCTTGGCACCCGGCAGCTTCATTTCATACGGGTGTTCACGCAACACGCGCAAGCCCATATTTTCTAACAGCGGCAGGGCGTCAGACAGCGCAATCGTGTGGCCGAACTTGAACAGCTTAAAGCGCAGACTGCCCTCTGATTTTTTCCGGCTGCGATACAAAGATAAACGCATATCGTCCATGGTTTTCAGCGCCGCCGCATTTTCGACATCGCTGGCGGCGACGAATGGCGTGATGTCTTCAATGTAGCCTGCGGGCAGCGCCTTGCCATATTTATTGGCGAGCTTGAAGCCTTTTTCCTCGCCATGCTTTTGCACCAAAATATCGCGCAGCTCGTCCTGCCAATTGCGCACGATTTGGCGCAGCTTGCTTTCCAATTCTGCCAGCTCAATCTCGGGTTTTTCCCCGGCTTTCGGGCGCACCACGACGTGCAGGCGCGCCAACACGCTTTCGGAAACCTGCACCGAGGAGTCCAGCCGTTCGCCATTCAGTGCGCGCTTGAGCATCTGTTCGACGCGTTCGCGAATATCGGCGTTAAAGCGCTCGCGCGGAATAAAGGCGAGGCAGGAAATCGAGCGCCCGAAGCGATCACGCCGCACAAATAATTTGGTGCGCTGGCGCTCTTGTAAATTCAAAATACCAATCGCCAAATCGGTTAATTCAGCGGGGGACGCCTGAAACAGCTCATCGCGCGGCAAGCCTTCTAAAACATGCAGCAAGGCTTTGCCACTGTGACCCACGGGATTTAAACCAGAGCGCACTTGTACGTCTGCAATTTTTTTGCGCAAAATCGGAATCAACCACGGATGCGTACTCATTGCGCTCGAGGTGTACATGCCCAAAAAACGCTGTTCGGATACCGCTTGCCCGGCCGCGTCAAAAGTCAGCACGCCGATATAGTCCATATAGCCCGGGTGATGCACCGTCGAGCGCGCATTGGTTTTGCTCAATACCACCAGCTCGGCGGTGTCGCCTTTGGGCAAATCACGCGCCGCCAAACTTGCAGTCGGGCGCACGCTCAATTTTGACTCATCCGCGCGCAGCATGCCCAGGCCGGAACCTGGCACCGCCTTCAACACCTCTAAGCCACCTTCATTCGCTGCGGCATATTCGCGATAGCCCAACATTGTAAAATGGTCCGCCGCAAGCCAGCTTAAAAACTCCGCCGCTTCCGCGACATCGGCCGCATCATGTGGCGAATGCCGCCCGGGCAACTCAGCGGCAATCGCCTTCGCCTTATCGCGCATTGCATGAAAATCAATCACACAAGCGCGCACATCGTTTAAGCAATGCACGACCGCCACGCGCAGCGCTTCCAATGCATCCGCTTCAGTGACGCGCTCCAACTGAAAGTGTATGAGTGACTCATTTTTGCCTAGCCCGGTGCCGGGCGCAGCAAAGCTCAACAAGTGCCCGCCTGCATCGCGCTGGGCACTGAGCACCGGGTGCACGACCAGATACGAGATCAGGCCACAGTTCTGCACCGCGATCGAGGTGGAATCGACCAGAAACGGCATGTCGTCGTTGAGCACTTCGACGACGGTGCGTGTGCTTTCCCAGCCGTGTTCGTCCAAATTCGGGTTATAGACGCGCACTTTAATCTCGCTGCTTTTGCGCTCACGCCAAAACTTCAGCAAAGACACGGCCATGCCAGCCCATGAGGTCGAAGGCTTTTCCGCCAACTCCTCAGCCGGGGTACGGGCGAGCAATGCCCGGGTAAAAATTTCAGCCTCGGCTAATTTTGGCGCAGCCACGCTGCCTTTTAAGAGTTCCAAAATTGCATTGAGTGGGTGCAGCTGAGTCATGAGCGCGTCCTCGTTGTTGAACGGAAAAAGTGTTGATCGAAAAGGTGTTGACCGAAAAGGTGTTGATTAAAAAAAGCAAATTTGCCGAAGGATACCTAGATTGTCGCTACACTCCAGCGCTTTCATCTAAACATCACCTTCGATCCTAAAATAAGGGGCTTTGTTGTGCGGATTTTTATTCTTGTTTTGGCTACGGCGCTTGCCCTGCCCTGTTTTGCTGCCACCTCGATTTCGAGCGTTCCCGGAACGCGAGGAGTGCGCATTGTTGGGCAAGCCGCTGGCGATGCCTTGGGTTTTAACAATATGACTGCCTTGGGCGATATTAACGGCGATGGCCGCAGCGATATCGCCGTCGCCGCGCCCGGTGTCGATCGTGCGGGGGCCACCAACGTAGGTGCGGTCTACGTGCACTTTGGTGCGGATGGCAATTTAGCCAATTTAGACGTCAGCACCTTGAACGGCGTAAACGGATTTAAGGTGGTTGGTAGCGCACTTGCGCAAAACAGCCAACTCGGGCTGTTCACCACGGGCATAGGCGATGTTAATAACGACGATGCCAGTGACCTGCTGATTGGCAGCCGTGGCGTGCTGCAAGGCCCGGCGCAATTTGGCCGCGCCTACATTATTTTCGGCAAGCCTGTGGGTCAGACATTTCCGGAAAGTATTGACGTGTCCAATTTGGGCAGCGCGGGTGTCGTACTCAATGGCGCGACCGGCAATGATTTCTTTGGCGCTGATGCCGTCAGCGGTGGCGGTGATTTGAATGGCGATGGCATCGAAGACTTTGCTATGGGCGCCGAGGGCTTTAATGGCCTGGGCGGCATCGTTTATCTGATTTTCGGGCGCGCCAGTTGGCCGACCGCTATAAGCGTTGGCACGGAGCCCGCCACCAGTGTCGTGACCTTCACCCAAGAATCGGCCGGCGATCAACTCGGCAGCTATGTCAGCATTGGTGCAGATATCAACAATGACGCGCGCAGTGATTTATTTATCAATGCCTACGCCGGTGACGTTGTGGGTAACAACGGCGAAGGCAAGCTTTACGTGGTGTTTGGCCGCCCAGCGGGCACGCCGTTTGCCGCTAGCCAAAGCGTCGGGGCGCTGAATGGCTCGGATGGCTTTCAGTTACGTGGCAACGTCAACTTTTCGGGCTTTGGTTCACCCGTCATCGCCTTGGGGGATTTCAACGGCGATGGCTTGGGGGATTTTGTCGCCTCGGGCGTGGTGGGTGCCGGTGCGGCGGCGCTTATTTACGGCAAACCGAACTGGGACGCCATTGACAGTATTTCCGAACTCTCCGGCCCCGACGGCACGCGCTTTGCAGGCACCGCAGCGGGCGACGCGGCGGGCGCGTATTTAGCTGCACCGGGCGATGTCAACGGTGATGGCAAAGCTGACTTAATGATCAGCGGGCCGGGTGCGGATATCACTGGCTTAAGCAATGTCGGCAAGGTTTATCTGATTTATGGCACCGATGTGCCATTTGCCGCCGACGTTAATTTGAGCGCGGTTGAGGCTACGATTGCTGGAGAAGTATTTCAAGGCAGCACGGCTAACTTTGCTGCTGGGCCAATTTCGGCGATTGGTAAATTTAGCAATGTCGATATCTTGCCGGATTTTGTTATTGCCTCGGAAACCACGAATGGCGATGTCTACGTCGTCACTAAAGCCAATGACACCGTATTTAGAAATGGATTCGAGAATTAATGGCTGAACCCAAAAAAGCAGCAACCGCGTTTGTACTCATCACGGTTTTTATTGACGTTTTGTCCTTTGGCCTGATTATTCCCGTGCTGCCGCATTTGATTGCTGGGTTTTACGATGGCGATCAGGGCAAAGCGGCAACCGTCAGTGGTTGGCTGAGCGCGGGCTATTGGACGCTGCAGTTTCTGTTCTCACCCCTGATTGGTGCGCTGTCAGATCGTTTTGGCCGCAGGCCGATCTTATTAGCCAGCAATTTGGCGATTGGTTTTGATTTCATCATGATGGCGCTGGCGACTTCGATGCCTTTGCTTTATGTCGGGCGCTTAATTAATGGTTTGGTGTCGGCGAATTTTTCCACCGCTGCGGCCTATATCAGTGATGTGACCGCGCCGGAAAAGCGTGTGCAGGCTTTTGGTTTGATGGGTGCGGCGTTCGGCATGGGTTTTGTCGTGGGCCCGGCTTTGGGCGGCGTGCTTGGTCATATTGATCCGCGCCTGCCGTTTTGGGTGGCGGCGGGCATGAGCATCGCCAACTACTTTTATGGCTATTTTGTCTTGCCCGAATCGCTCAAACCTGAGCTGCGCGTACCGCTGAATTTCGCAAAAGCTAACCCTTTTGGTGCGCTCAAATGGTTGAGCGAAAAACCGGCGCTATTTGGCTTGGTCGGGATTAGCTTTCTGAGCAGTTTTGCGCATGTCGTGTATCCAAGCACCTTCGTGATGTACGCGGATTACCGCTACGGCTGGGGCGCGATTACCGTGGGGCTGACCTTGGGCGCGGTCGGTGTATGCGCGGCCATTGTACAAGGTGGGCTAATTAAAAGGATATTGCCAATTTTAGGCGAACGCCGCATGGTACTGGTCGGCCTGATGTGCGGCATCACCGGCTTTATGGGATACGGCTTGGCACCCAGCGGCGCGTGGTTTTGGGCCTGTGTGCCGGTGATGGCATTTTGGGGCTTGACCGGGCCTGCGGTGATGAGCCTTTCCACCCGTTTGATCGGCGCCAGCGAACAGGGCCGGCTGCAGGGCGCCACCAACTGCCTGACCAGCCTTGCCAACATTGCCGGGCCGGTTATTTTCACGCAGCTTTTCAATGGTTTCATCCACACCGGCAAAGACAGCGGCCGCTTTGGCATCGAATTGCCGGGTGCCGGGTTTTTCTTGGCAGCAACGTTGCTGAGCATTGCGCTGGCACTGGCGTGGCGGGTCACGCGGCCTACTTCCGCACCTGCGCCAGCATTAAACACGTTTGAGGCAAAGTCATGAATCTAGCAAATCCTGCCGCCATCACCTTCATTGTCTACATTGTCGCGATGATTGCGATTGGCTTTGCCGCTTGGCGCTACACGAATAATTTGTCCGACTACATTTTGGGCGGGCGCAGCTTGGGCGCGTTTGTCACTGCGATGAGCGCGGGTGCCTCGGATATGAGCGGTTGGCTGCTCATGGGCTTGCCAGGAGCGCTTTATTTTGCCGGCGCATCGGAAAGTTGGATCGTGATCGGACTGGTGATCGGCGCGTGGTTCAACTGGTTTTTAGTCGCTGGGCGGCTGCGCGTCTACACTGAAATCAGCCAGAACGCGCTGACGCTGCCAGATTTTTTCACGCACCGTTTTGAAGACCACAGTCGACTTTTACGCATCTTGTCAGCCGTGGTGATTTTGGTTTTTTTCACGATTTACTGTGCCTCTGGCATGGTTGCAGGTGCGCGTTTATTTGAGCAAACTTTTGGCATGAGCTATATCGTTGCTCTTTGGGCCGGTGCGGCGGCTACGGTTATTTATGTTTTTATCGGCGGCTTTCTAGCGGTGAGCTGGACCGATACCGTGCAGGCCAGCCTGATGATTTTCGCGCTGTTGTTGGCACCGATTATGGTGCTGGTGAATCTTGGTGGCCTTGATTCCGCGCTAGCGGCCGTGGCTGCAATCAACCCAAGCTACGTTAATTTTTTTAGCGGCACCACCGCGATTGGCATTCTGTCCTTGCTGGCCTGGGGCTTAGGCTATATGGGCCAGCCGCATATTTTGGCGCGTTTTATGGCGGCGAAAAACTTCGCCACCATTAAAAACGCGCGCCGCATTGGCATGACTTGGATGGTTTTGTGTTTGGCAGGCGCCATGGCGGTTGGGTTTTTTGGCATCGCCTATTTTGCCGCACACCCGGACCAAGCCGGCCCGGTGACGGCAAATCGCGAATTGGTTTTCATTACGCTGGCACGGGTGCTGTTCAATCCTTGGATTGCAGGAATTTTGCTTTCCGCAATTTTAGCGGCAGTGATGAGCACGCTGTCATGTCAACTGCTGGTGTGTTCGGCGGCGCTGACGGAAGATTTCTACAAAGTTTTTTTGCGCCCCCAGGCCAGCCAATCGGAGCTGGTTTGGTTTGGCCGGGCGATGGTGCTGCTGGTTGCGATAGTCGCGATTGCGATGGCCAGCAATCCCGAAAGCCAGGTGCTTGGCCTAGTTGGCTACGCGTGGGCTGGCTTCGGCTGCGCCTTTGGCCCGGTGGTTTTGCTCTCACTGACTTGGGCAAAAATGACCCGCGACGGCGCGCTCGCAGGGATGTTGGTGGGCGCTGCCACCGTCATTATTTGGCATAACGGCGCTTGGTTTGGTTTTGCTGAAGGTAAGCCGGTGTTTGAGCTTTATGAAATGGTGCCGGGGTTTGTATTTGCCAGCCTTGCGATCATTGCGTTTAGCTTGCTGGGCAAGCCAGCGTCAGCGGATATGCAGGAGAAATTTGCGGCGATGCGGGCGCAGAGTTGAAAGCATAAACCTGGCTCAAACTGCGTGGATGTCAAAAAAGTGTGCGATCTTTAGCGTTGCCGCCATCACCACGGATTTACTGACAGCGTTTGGTCGCCAAATCATAGGCGGCGCAGGATCATGGTTATGTCCCCAATTCACGGTTAATGGCAGCAATCGCTTTCCTGGCATCGTCATTCTAAATGCCCAGGTATTTCACGATTGAGGCCCCGGTGGACGTCCATTGCGTCAGCGCCATGACAGTCAGCCCAAATCGCCTGTTGCGCCCTAACCGGGATCAGCCCACGCACTAGGGTTCGATACGCTGCACGCGATCAACACGCGCAGCATTCCAGTTCGCCACTTGAATGCCGAGAAAAACGCCGACCACCAGCAACACAAATTCAATGCTGATCGCGAGCCAGTCGGGTGCCATTCAAACTGACGGATCGTCATCCCCGAATGTTTTAGTCGGGGATCCAGCCTACACTTGTGCAAAGTACAGCTAATTACAATGGTGCAACGCCAAAACAAGCTCCCTGGATTCCCGCCAAAAGCACGCGGGAATGACGAACTCAGAGCGCCGCCGCCTTATTAAATTCGAATCAGCGAAAATTACCGTGATTCCCCTTAAGTTTGAATGGCACCCGCCTTAGCCCACGCCAAAATACTTGCGCAGCATATTCAAAATCAACGCTGCGACCACGACCATAAACACCCGGCGCATCCAAACGCTGCCGTAGCGCAGCGCTAACTGTGAACCAAGAATGCCGCCTGCCAAATTTGCCACCGCCAGCCAAACGGCGTTCGGCCAAAGCAAATGCCCGAGTGCAATGAAAAACACCAGTGCAAAGGCGTTGCAAGCCACGTTTACACCTTTCGCCATCGCCGATGCGTGGATAAAATCAAAGCCAAACACACGCACGTAGATGAAAACCAGGAAACTGCCGGTACCGGGGCCAAAAAAGCCGTCGTACAGCCCCAAGGTGGCACCCGTACCCGCACTGGCTGCATCTAGCTTGCCGCCCTGAAACCGGGGCGCATGCGTTTGCCCCAAATCTTTGCGCACCAGGGTGTAGATGAAAATTCCGGTGAGTAAAATCGGCAGTAGTAAGTCGAACTGTGCTCGGCTAATTTTGGTCAGCAGCCCAGCGCCAGTAACTGCCCCTACACCCGCAGTCAGGCTAGCGATCAGCAAGGCACGTTTTGGCAGCGCGATGCGCCTGGCATATTGCATAAACGCCGCCGCCGTGCCGAACACGCCGGCAAACTTGCTGGTGCCCATAATGCTGGCGGGTGCGGCGAAGGGGAACAATGCCACCAATGCGGGCACCTGAATTAGCCCGCCGCCGCCGACCATGGCATCCACCAAACCTGCAAAAAAGCCCGCAGCGATAAGCGCTAGGTCAAGCAGCCACGGCTCCAAGCGTTAGTTGCCGGAATCGCTAGGCGGTTTGCTAGGCGTGCGCATGGGCCCGGGGAAGGCCATAATTTTCTCACCCGTTAGCTGATCGCGGATCTTAGCGACGCCCCGCTCCAGCACTTCTTCAACGCGAATAATGCTGTGCATAGGCAGATGCAGGGCTTGTGTGCCGGCGAATTCTTCTTTCAGTTTTTCTTCAGTTGGATCGACTAACAAGCCGTCACTACTGGAAAAACTAAGCTCGGCGACGTAGGTAAACCCGTACAAATCGCTGGCGGCGATGCGCTTGGCATAAATCTCATAGACTTTGCCATGATTTAGAAAAATGACTTTGTAGAGTTTTTTCGGTGTGCTCATGCCTTGGATGCTATCGCCATGCGCTGCCAAAGTCGCGTCAAACTTTGCGCTGATTTGAAAAAGCGTCGTGTTTAGTTCAATTAGTGCTGTGAACAGCTAGGCCGGCGCTGACCAAAACACCGTAGGCTGGCGCTGAACGTAGTGAAGCCCAGCAATGCGTCCGGGATGCCGCAAACATCATCAGCCAATCCGCCCCGCCTGCGCTGAGCGCGCCGATAAATAGCCGCGGCCGCGTTCCATCAGCGCGACAAAACCGATCTCATCGCCTTCGCGCACACAACGCGCAACTTGTGCGACCGCGTTTTCCAGTGCTTTCAAGCCTTGCTCGCGCGCATCGTTGAGGTGTTGTATTTCAAAATACAAACGCGGATTTTCTTCTGCAACATTCGCGGCAATCGCTAACTGACGATCAAAGGTGGTGCTGGACAGCTTGGCAAGCTTCGGCGCACTTTTGCCGGAATTCGCGAGCGCGGTGAAAAACGCGATATTCAGCGCGTGGCTCAAACCCAATACGTAGGCGATCAGCTCATCGTGCTCGTTTAATTCCATTTCTACCAGCTCGGCACTGGTGGCTGCGAACAGCGCTTTCGCTTCACGTACCGCGCCAACATTGCCTAAATCTATAAAAATAATGTGTCGATCAGAAAGTAGCACGGTATCTGGACCAAACATCGGATGCACCGAGCAGACTTTTAAGCCGGCGCTGGCGGCGCTTAGCAAGCTTTGCTTAAGCGGCGATTTGAGTGAGCCCAAATCAAAAATCAATGCACTAGGCTTGAGTGTCACCAGCTCAGCAATCAAAGCACTGCTGGCGCGCAGCTGTGCGGCAATAACGATCACATCGACCTGCATTGCGCTTTGCTGCCAATTCTCGCTGGCGCTGTATTCCTCAGGGCAGCCGGAGGGATCGCTAATTTCGACGGCGAAGCCTTGCGCGTCTAAAAACTGCGCAAACCAACGCCCCATTTTGCCGTTGCCGCCCAAAATAAGTGCGCGTTTATCCGCGCCTTCGGTGGAATGATGCACGCGCCGCTGCTCTTGGTTGACCAACGATGCCTCGATCAACTGCTTCATCACGTTTTCCGCCAAGCTGGGATTCAAGCCCGCGCGGTGCGCTGATTCGCGCACATTCGCCAGCACTTGCGCTTCCCGGCGATAGTCACGCAGCTGCTGGCCGCTGCCTTCTTTGACGCGACCAATCTCGGCGACAATCGCTTGGCGCTTGGCTATCGCACCGATCAAATCCGCATCCACGGCATCCAGCTCGCTGCGCAATGAGGCGAGGTCACTCATAACTTGTTTGCCGTGTCGCCTGTTCGGCCGGATTTGTTTGCCGTGTCGCCTGTTCGGCCGGATTTATGGTTCATTTTTTATCCCCTGCAGTCGCTACATCCACATCAGTTAGCAAAGAAAGCTGACGATCTTTCAACTCGCGCGGCCAGTCGCGCTCCAAACTTTCAATTTCTTCGCGAAACGCCTGCACGTCTTCAAAACGCCGATAAACCGAGGCAAAGCGCACATAAGCCACCTGATCAATCTCTTTCAACTCCGCCATCAACCAAGCGCCCAACTGGCTGGTCGCGACTTCGCGCTCGCCTGTGGTGCGCAGTTTTTTAATGACGATATCAATGATGTGGTCGATTTCGCTCAGGCCAATTTTGCGCTTTTCAAACGCGCGCTCAACGCCACCGCGCAATTTGGGCTCATGAAACGGTTCACGGCGACCATCACGTTTGATAATCACGGGCAACTTTAAATCTGGTGTTTCAAACGTCGAAAAGCGCGCATTACAATTTGGGCACTCGCGCCTGCGCCTAACCTGTAGGCCGTCTTCGGTCAATCGAGAGTCCACCACGCGGGTATCCCCATGGCCACAAAAGGCACAACGCATACGATAGCTTCACTTTTTCAATGCCCGAGGGTAGCGGGTTCACGGGCGAGAAGTCGACCTATGTGGCGAACCCGCTTGCGCGCGCGGTTACAAATGCGACGCCAGCCCATACAAAATGCGGCACTAATAGCGTAGATGCGTCAGCGAAGCGCGGCCGTCAGCGTCAACGCGCACGTCAAAGCGATCACCATAATCCGCATCGCTAAGGCTTGGCGCTGGGCAATGGCACAGCGCCGCGACAATTTCCGGCACCGTGTTGCTGTGTGCCACGATCAACACCGCACCGGGTTTTGCCGATGCACTGAGTTGCGCGACAAACTCATGGATTGGCAAGTTCGGTGCATAGCGAGTTATTTTTAGGCCATGATCCGTGGCGCTTGGTTGCGCGGTGCTTTGTGTGCGTTTGAACGGGGTGGCATAAACGGCGTAAACTGACGTGTTGCGCAGGGCGCTTGCTAGCGCTGCCGCATGCGTTTGCCCTACTGTGCTTAACGGCGGGTCTTTCGCGTCAAAAACTCCATCCGCGCCCGCTGCCGTTGCTTTTTCTGCGTGCCGCACAACGGTGTAAGTGGTGCTGGAGTGCACCGGCGGCTTTGTTGCAACGAGTAGAGCTGGCGCGAGGCTGAGCAAAATGGCTAGGAAAAATCGTCGCTTTTGCTTTGCAATTGATGGGTAGGGCATGGCACGGCTCTTTGGCTTGGATCGACCGGCGTAGGCCGGAGTGTTTGGTTAGGATGATGGTTTCTGAGGTAAGCCGTGTTAAAAACCCTTTTTCGTAAAATTCGTAATGGAGCGAAAGCTATGAGTATCCAAACCGCCCACCCGAATGGTCATTTCTATTCACCCGTGACCAATCCAAATGAGCTTAGCGCCCGGCTGGACGAGCTGTATCCAAGCAACCCCCAAGCGGTGGGGGTGGTTTTTGATGATGTAGCTATCGAGCGGGCCCTGATTGACGTGCTTGCGCCGATGCTGCAGGCCTATGACTACCCTGAGCTTGGCCCTGTAGATACTGAACTGTCGCATTTTTACACGCAGAATTCGCAATTTAGTTGGCTTGATTCGCGCGCCCTGTTTGCGTTTTTGCGCAGCTGGCAACCGGCACGCATCGTTGAAGTAGGCTCAGGCTATTCCAGTTTACTGATCGCGGATGTGAACCAGCGGTTTTTGCTTGGGCGTAGCAAAATAGAATGCATTGAGCCTTACCCGCGTCCATTTTTGCGGCGTAAAGATTTGGGAATAAGCCTGATCGAGCAGCGCGTACAAGAAATCCCGTTGACATTTTTTGAATCGCTGGAGGCAAATGATTTGCTTTTCATTGATAGCTCGCATGTTTGCAAAACCGGTAGTGACGTGAATTATCTGTATTTGCAAATTCTGCCCAGATTAAAGCGCGGCGTGAAAATTCACATCCACGACATTTTTCTGCCGGCGGAGTATCCGAAAGACTGGGTGATCGATGAAAATCGCAGTTGGAACGAGCAGTATTTGCTGCAAGCGCTGTTAATCGGCTCGAACATGTTCAAAATTTTATTTGCCAACTATTACGCGTTTATGAAATTCCCGCAGCTTGTCATTCAAGCGATAAACCACCCCAAAGGCCATGGTTTTGGCGGCGGCAGCATCTATATCGAGCGACTTTGACTGAACTTGTATCGTTCATCCTAGAAAAAGCAGTTGGACGGACAAAAGTGTGCGAATTTGTTCGTAGCGACCTTCACCCACAAGGTGAACTTCGAAAAGCCTAAATTCTTCAACATATTCATAGCTTTAACGAAATCAGTTAGCGGTCAACTGCTTTTTCTAGGTTCATGGTTCTATTTTCAGCGCCCGCCGAATTGCCGCGTGGATCAGCTCCAGGCGGTACGGTTTTGCCACATGTTCCAGCATGCCAGCTTGGATACAGGCGTTGCGATCACCAAGCTCGGCGCGCCCGGACAGCGCGATTATCGGGACGCGCACCATGTTTTCCTGTGCCGCCAAAATCAGCGCCAAATCCAAGCCAGAACTGCCGTCTAAATCCAGATCCATCAGCACCACGTCAAAAGGCTGCAACGTCACCGCGCCGAGCGCAGCAAAACTATCGGCTGCTAGGGCAACCGTATGGCCCGCGCCGCACAACAGCTCGCCGATCAGCACTTGATTCGCTTCCTCATCTTCGATCACTAAGATATTGAGGCTAGGCATCGCGTGAGGCGCTGTTTCGGGTGCGCTGGGCACGGTTGGTAGCGGCAAGATGAGCGCAAACTGGCTGCCTATCGGGGCATCACTGGGTACAGCGACATTTTCATCTGGACTTGCGCTGAGGCTAAGTTCACCGCCCATGAGCTTAAGCTCGCCGCCCAGGGCGCGCGCTAATTCGGCGCTGATCGCTAGTCCTAAGCCGCTGCCACGCGCGCCCCGATTGAGCCGCACATAGGGTTTGAATACATCCCGGCGAGCTGGCGCCGGAACGCCCTGGCCGCTATCGGAAACGTACACGTGCAGGGCGCCGGAACGATAGCTGGCGTGCAAATGCAGCCAACCTGAGCCGGTGAATTTGACCGCGTTACTTAATAGATTGACCAAGATTTGCCGAATACGTCCGGCGTCACTTTCGCAACTGCGCTCCACGTCAACAAATTCATACTCGCAGCGCAGCCCTTTTGCCAACGCGCCTGGGCGCTGGCTTTCAAAGGCGTCATAAAGCAGCTCTGCCAAATCAAACGGCGCCAAATGCAAATCCAAACGATGCACGACCAGTTTGGTGTGGTCCAGCGCATCGTCCAACAATTGCGCCAGCGCATTTCCAGCATGCACGATGCGCCCAGTCAGTTTCAGTTGCTGGGCGCGATCGGCGCTATGGGTTAACAGCTCCGCATTGCCGGTCACGCCATTGAGCAAATTGCGCATCTCATGGCTAATATAGCCGAGGGTTTCCGTGCGTGCGAGTGCCAGTTGCTCGGTGTGGTGTGCATTTTCCAAGCGTGAACGCCGCTGGAGACGGCGTTTTGACAGCCATGCGCCAAAAATTGCGGCGATGGCTAGCAGCACGAGTGCAAAGCTAAGCCGCGCGTACCAACGTTGCCAGGGCGGTGCGGGCAGAACAATTTCAATTGCTGGCGCGCTTGCCAGCACACCCTGCGCATTGCGGGCGCGCGCACTCAGCGTGTATGTGCCCGGCGCGATGCCGGTCAAATCTAGCGTGCGGTTGCTGGCAAACCCCGAATTGGGGCCAGGCCGCAACTGAAATTGATACTGCGTACGCCCGGGCGCGGAATAAGTTAACGCGTGCGCCTCAACGGCAAGTTTGGGCGTGCGCCAGGGCAATTGCAGCTGTTTCCCCAGGCCCTTGCCGGTGCTTTGCTCAATGAGCCAAAGTGGGAATGGCGCCGCAGCTGGTTTAGTAAAATTGGGCTCAAAGCGCAAAAGCCCATCGACAGAGCCAATTAGGAAGGCATGATCCAAGGATTGAAATGGGTAGTCGCTGAGCTCAACTTGGGAAATGCCATCGACGATACGCTCCGCTTGCAGCGCCCCTTGTGCTAAGCGCCAAAGCCCACCAGGGCCGGCAAACCACAGCGTGCCTTTGCTGCACGCCATGCCGCCAATATCAGAGGCCAACCCGAGTGGGCGCGGCACGTCACGGTGTTCAGTTAGCGTGATTTTATCCAATGCGATCAGGCGCTTGTCGAGTGCTACCCAAAGCGCATCGCCACACTCGGCAAAGGCATGAACAGGCTCAGTAATTGGGCGGCGTACGACTTGCAATTGGCTTGCCGCGTCTTTTTTCAGCTCGCGTAAGCCGCCAATACCGGCTAATAGAATGCCGTCGCGATGGCGCGCTATTTGTTCTACATCGCCGCCCGTGATCGCTTTATCAGCTTGGCTGAGCACGCCAAAATTTGCATCCAGCTCAAACAGCTCAGCGCGGTGACTGACCAGCCACATGCCGCCGCTGCCATTCGGCTCCAGCAAATCCACGACTCGCCCCGCGCCATTGCTTTGCCAATGGCGAAACTGTTTGCGCTGTGGCGAATATTGTGACAAACCTTGCTGATGCCCAATCCAAACCACTTCCTCAGCACCTTGGCCCTGCGCACGCACGGCGCGACTTGATCGCGAAGGCAAACCGGCGCTGCTGCCTTTTTCGTCGACCGGCAAGCGCTCAAAAGTGGCGTCCGGGAACACACCGACCACACCGCTATCGTGCATCGCCACCCAGATCACCCCGCTTTGCGCACCACTGGCACCCGCAACTCGGCTGCCTGGCAGCCTGCCTTCGCCACGTTCTAGCCAGCTCGGCCCCAGCGTTTGTGCATCCCAGTGCGCCAAACCTGTGCTCGAGCTGGCAATCCAAAGCCCGCGTTCGTGGTCAACTAAGAGCGCGTTGAGCGGGCCTTCTGGCAGCCCATTTTGCCCGCCGGGCGTGGCACGAATGGTTCGTATCTGATCGGATTGAACCACAGCGAGGCCGCGTTCGCTGCCGAAAAAGGTCTGGTTTTGACCGTGCGCAATCGCAAATACAGTTTGCCCGCCGAGCGAAGCAATGGCCGTGTGCTTCGCCAAGCTAAGCGCCTTCGCCGGTTCATTGAGCGCGATTTTGAGCGCGCCAGCGCCTTCGCGTAAGCCCAGCCACAGCGCCTCGTTATCCGCAGTGAGACTGACAATTCGGGCGCTACTTTTGTATACATTCTGGCTAAGCGTAGGCTTGCTGTTAAGCACGCTGATTTCGCTGACAAAGCCTGAAAAACTGGCGAAATAGGCGGAATTTGCTGTGCTGGTAGCGGCTACGATATCCGGGTTGTTCAGGGTGTGGGTTTGAATCACCGCCAATGTTGCTGCATCGACTTCGACTAAACCGATGCCAAACACCGCGAGCCAAATGCGTCCAGCAAATTCGGTCACCGCGAAAATATCATTTCCAGGCAGCTTGTGTGGCGTTTTCGCCTGCGCACTAAAACAAATGCTGTGTTGGCGATCCGCTTGCAGTGCGCACATACCATGGTTGGTAACGCCCAGCCAAAGGCGATTCCTTTGGTCGACATAGAGCGTTTCGGTACTAAGCTCTGGCACGCCCGCCGCCGGGTTAATCGGCACAAATGTCTCACCATCAAAACGTACCGCTCCGCGTTCGGTCGCCACCCAAATATAGCGCTGTTGATCCTGGGCTATCGCAATGACACGATTTGAGGGTAAGCCGTCTTGCGTGGAATAGCGCTGCATACGGGGCGCAAATCGGCTGTCATCGGCGCGCGCCACTCCGCCCGCCGTTGCGCAAATCAGCATTTGAGCCAGCGCTAACTGCAACGCACCAAAAAGCCGCATCAAAACTTCCTTTTTCTTAGCCGCAATCGGCGCGCCGCAGAAGTTTGCACGAAAGCGACGGCTGCGCGCACTATCGCGCTGACTTTACTACCAAAGTTTGAGCTCAACCTTTCATGCTTCCTGTTTTGCCACGCCCAGTCTTGCCTAGACAAGCCTCCACCGCAATTCGATTGCTGCTGGCCGCATTGGTCGTCATTGTTTTGGGTGGCTTGGCGATCACCTTGGTGCAGTTGACCGACACCGCGCTCAGTATTCAAGAACGCCTTGCGCGTCTGCCCGCATGGGCGGCCTATCCATTGGCAGCAGCGCTAATCGGCCTGGCTGTCGCGTTGGCCTATTTGCTCTGGCGGCTATTGCGGCCCACGAAAATAGAGCCCGCACTAAGTCAGGCAATCACGCGGGAGGCAGTTTTGGCGCGTGTTGAGGCGCTGGCAACGGCGCAGTCTGTGGACGCCGGTAAAAATAGCGCCGCAGATCGCGGGCAGGACGCCAGCGACGCCGAACAAACGCAGGCCATGCTTGTCGACGTAAATGAGGAATTGGCCGAACTTGATCGTCGCGCTAGCTCTGATGCGCTATATTTGGCGCTGTTTGGCGAAATTAGCACCGGCAAATCCAGTCTCATTCGCGCGCTTACCGGGCAGGTGGTTGAGGTTTCAGTCACCGGCGGTACCACGCTAGAAGCCAAACTCTATCGTGCACAATTGCCAAACGCAGCGACTTTGATGATCGCGGATGTCCCGGGCACCAATGAGGCTGACGCCGGTGCGCGCGGCGTATTGGCACGCGAAGAAGCCCTACGCGCGCATGTCGTGGCGCTGGTGGTGACCGGCGATCTTTCCCGCGCAGAAGCGGCGGAGTGGCAATGGCTGCTCGCGTTCGGCAAACCAGTGTGGCTAATCCTGAATAAAATAGACCGCTATTCCGAAACAGAATTGGCGCAATTGCTGCATCGCTTGAAAGAAAAATTTGGTGCCGATGCGATTGCAGTCAGCGCCGGCTACGACGAAAGCGTGAGCGTCATTGATGCAAACGGTGTGGAAAGCCAGCGCAGCCGTAAAACCCCAGCAAAAGTAGCGCCGCTGCAGGTGCGGCTGGCGCAATTTGCCGGGGAAAATCACGCCAGCAAAGCCAAGTTGGAGCCAGCGCGCAGCCATGCGGTGTTAAATGCGCTGGATTTAAAGCTCAGCGGCGCCGAACATAGCCGCCGCTTGTCCCAGGGTGAACGCATCGTTAGCCTATACACCCGTCGAGCCATGATCGGCGCGATGGCCTCGGTCGCACCCGGCAGCGATTTGGTGATTCAAGGGGCGCTGTCATTTGGTCTAGTGAAAGCCTTAACCGAGCTGTACGGCATCAGCATGAGCAAATTAGATATTGATGATTTGTTGGCGCTTTTGGGCGGCAAGCTTAAAGGCTCGATTACTTTGCTGTTAGCGATTGCGGGCAATGCTGCAAAAGCTTTTCCGGGGCTGGGCACGCTCGGCGGGGGTGCGCTGCACGCGGTGGCCTACGGGCTGCTTTTTCAAAGCGTCGGGCGCGCGCTGTTGGAATGTCTGGACCGGCAGCTGCTGGATGCGCGCGGCGGCGTGGATCGTTTGGAGCTACTGAAACATTTGAGCGTGGAATTGACGAATCATCGCCAGCTCATTGGGCTCGCGAGTCAGCTGGCGCGGGAATTTAGTAAGTCAGACAACCGCAGTGCGTAGTGATGTTACTGCGGCATCAAGCGCCATTGCAAAGTCTCGCCCGCATGAAAAGGCACCACTTGAGCAACGTCGAATTCCAACTGCGCGGGTACCGACTGCGGCTCGGCTACCAAAGTGACGCGCGCCTCATTCGCGGGCAAGCGGTAGAACTTGGGGCCATTGAGCGAGGCAAAGGCTTCTAGGCGATCCAGCGCATGCTCTTCTGCAAATACCACTGCATAACTTTCCATGGCATGCGGCGCGTTAAAGATACCCGCGCAGCCACAGCTCGATTCTTTGTCAGCTTTTCCATGCGGTGCGGAATCGGTGCCCAAGAAAAATTTCGCATCGCCCGAGGTTGCCGCTCGGCGCAGTGCCAGCCGATGCGCTTCGCGCTTCGCCACCGGCAGACAATACATATGCGGGCGCATGCCGCCGGCAAACATCGCGTTTCGGTTGATATGCAGATGGTGTGGGGTAATCGTGGCGGCGACGTTCTCGCCGCTTGCTTGCACGAAATCAACCGCCTGCTGGGTGGTGATGTGTTCAAACACCATACGCAGTGCCGGAAAGCGCGCCAGCATCGGCTGTGCAATCCGCTCAATAAACTGTGCTTCGCGATCAAAAATATCCACCGCGCTATCGGTGACTTCGCCATGCACCAACAGCGGCATACCAATTTCCTGCAGCTTAGCCAAAACTCGATCTAAATAGCGAATATCACTGATACCGGCGGCGGAATTGGTGGTGGCATTCGCCGGGTAAAGCTTGGCGGCAGCGAACACGCCTTCACGAAAGCCGCGCTCAAGCTCATTAGCGTCGCTGGCATCGGTTAAATACGCGGTCATTAGCGGTGTAAATGCCGCGCTCGGCGGCAAGGCGGCTAAAATACGCTCCCGATAGGCGCGCGCAGCGGCAACGGTGGTGATCGGCGGCCGGAGATTCGGCATCACAATCGCGCGCGCAAACTGGCGTGCGGTATAACCAATGACCGCTCGTAGCATCCCCTCGTCGCGCAAATGCACGTGCCAATCGTCCGGGCGGCGTAGGGTCAAGGTGGTGGGTGTGTTCATAGGCTTCGTTTGCGCATGGTCTTGCGAGCTAATGTGATGTGACTAACGCCGCGAACCATAGCCGACTGATGTGGGGAAAGGCCAGATAAATAGCGTCGAGGGCTGTCGTTAGAATTCCTTACAGTTGACACTTGGGATTAAGCACTTTTGCACCGCAGCCCTAGTTTTAATTTCATAAATAAGCCGTATTACTTTATAAGGCCTATGTTTGCTGCCGTTTTTCGGTCAAAATCAACCGCTTATCGCAGCTTGCCCGCATTGACGTCGTTGTTATTGGGTAGGGGTTTTTTTTAGTTAAAGGTGAAAGATGGCTAAGGCCGATAATTTAGTCCGAATCGTGCTCGTTGAAGACTCAACTGAAGACGCGGAACACGCAATCAGCGTCTTGCGCAACGCTGGGATTTCTGTGCGCCCAACGCGTGCAGTCGATGCGGACCAGCTTAAAACCGCGCTCGACGCACCACAGGACTTGGTTTTGTACAGCCTGCGCGCGAAAAAATTGACCTTGAAGGAAACGGCTGAGGCGGTGCACAAGACCGGCAAGGACATTCCGGTGCTTGCGGTGATGGATGCATTGACGCAAGAGTCCTTACTTGCGGCGCTGCGCGATGGTGCGCGATCCGTGTTAATTCGCGGCATGAGCGATTATTTCCAAACCATTGCGCAGCGTGAATTTAGCGATTTGCAAACACGTCGTGCGGTACGCAAATTAGAGATTTCACTGCGCGAAAGCGAAAAACGCTGTAATGCGCTGCTGGACTCCTCACGCGACCCAATCGCTTACGTGCACGAGGGCATGCACGTGTATGCGAACAAAGCATATTTGGAAATGTTCAAAATTGAAGAATATGCAGAAATTGAAGGCACGACCTTTCTAGATATGCTGTCGGGCAAAGATGTCGCAATATTTAGAGATGTGCTCAGGCAAATTTCCAAAGGTGAAAAGCCACCGGAAAAACTTAACTTAAAAGCGCAGCGTACTGATGGCTCGACCTTTGATGCGGTCATGGAACTCTCAGAAGCCAGCGTCGAGAACGAGCCCTGCACGCAAATCGTCATTCGCCAGCAAACCGGCAACGCCGAACTGACGAAAGAGCTGGACGCGCTGCGTCGGCAGGATTTAGTGACTGGCCTGCTGAACAAGCAGGCATTTACCGAAGAGCTACAAAAAGCGGTTGCCGCTGCCAGCGGTGGGCAAACCGATCAAGGCGTGCTCTATCTCGAAATTGACAATTATAAAAAGCACCTTGAAGTGGTGGGCATTGATGGCGTCGATACGCTATTGGCCGATATGGGCGGGTTTTTGCGCACGACTGCAGGCAGCAACGCGCATGTCGCGCGCCTTGGCGATCATAGTTTTGGCATCATCTTGCTGGGCATGGTGCATCAACGCTGCATTGAATTTGCCACGAAACTAGTCAAACAATTGGAAGATCACGTCATTGATGCTGGGCGCACCTCGATTACCTTGACCGGTAGTTTCGGCATGTGTTTGATGAGCGAAAAAATGACGGCGCCGCAAGACGTGCTGAATAAGGCAGCAGAGGCTAGCCAAGCCGCGATGCGCGATGGCGGTAATCGTTTGATTACCTTCGATCCAATGGAAAAGGAAAAAGCGGACGAAGCGGAATCCGCTAAATGGATTAACTCGATCAAAAACGCGCTCACTAAAGATGGCTTTAATATGATGTATCAGCCCATCGTTAGCCTGCAGGGCGAATCGGGGGAATTCTACGAAGTGCTGTTGCGCATGAACGGGCCGAACGGTGAAGTCCAGCCGGGCGTGTTTTTCCCGGTCGCCGAAAAACTTGGCCTGTTGGCGCACATTGACCGCTGGGTGATCGCGAAAATTATTCGTACGGTTGCAGAACGCCAAGCCAGCGGCATCAACAGCACGTTTTTTATCAAAATCTGCCCGCAGACCATTGAAGATGGCTCGATCTTGCCGTGGCTAGCGCAACAGCTAAAAGTCGCGCGCGTCGCAGGCGATCGGCTGGTGTTTGAGATGCCGGAAAGCAAGGTCGTGACTTATCTCAAGCAAGTGGCGTTTTTCCAAGCCGGGTTGGCGCAGTTGCGCTGTGGTTTTGCGCTGGAACAGTTCGGCCCTGGGATTAATTCCTTCCGCTTACTCAAGCACGTCAACGCGGACTATCTCAAAATTGACCGCTCGTTCATGGCGGAACTTGCAAAAAGCAAAGAGAACCAGGAAAAAGTGCGCAGCATCGCCTCCGAAGCGCGCAATGCCGGGAAAATCACGGTGGCGGAATTTGTTGAAGATGCCGGTTCCATGTCGATTCTGTTTTCCTGCGGCGTGAATTTCGTGCAGGGGAATTTCTTGCAAGAACCACAGCGCGTCATGGCGTATGACTTTGGCTAAGAATTCGTGGGACAGCTTTGATTCGAGCCTAATTTAAGGTGTTTTGGCGCTTAAGCATTATCCTGTTCGCTTTACAAAGCGTGGCGCACGGTGATGAAGCCTACATCTGGCAGCGCCTGTGGACGCCTGAACTGAGTCTAGCCGTGCAAGATCAGCGCGCACTTTTTAGCCGCTATCGAGTGCTGGGCGCGCAACATATTGCGGGCACGCAGTGGGCCGAGCCCGCAATAGATTTGGCAGCACTAAAAGCCGCCGGCGTGCCGGTGGTTTTGGTAATTCGCCTTCCCGGTGCAGCACCGTTGCTAACGGCGCAACAACTGGCGATGAAAATTGCTGAAATCCGTGCGCGCTGGCTGCTGGGTGGCGTGGCTGCAGAGCGTGTTGAAATTGACTTTGATTGCGCGGAATCGCAGTTGCAGCGCTATCGCACGCAGCTAGTCGCCCTACGCGCGCTGCTGCCGAAAGCGCTAAATTTGGATATCACCGCCCTGCCGGCTTGGTTAAAAGCACCGGCAATGCCGATGCTAATCGCCGCCGCCGACCGGGTAACATTGCAAGTACACAGCGTGCTGGCGCCCAAACGCGGGCTATTCGACCCGCGTTTAGCTGAGTTTTGGCTACGCCAGTTCGCGCAGTTATCGGACAAACCCTTTGCCGTGGCGCTGCCCGCTTACGGCGCAAAGTTATTACTGGACAGCGGTGGCAAAGTGATCGGTGTGGCGCACGAAGCCGAGCTGGGCACGCCGCATGCCAGCGCGCTGGAATTGCAAACATCCCCCGAGTCGGTGCGCGCATTGATTGATGCCTTAAATCGCCGCTCGGTGCCAAAACTTGAAAGCTCGGTGTGGTTTCGCCTGCCATTGCGCAGCGACGCGCGCGCGTGGGCGCCGGTAACGCTGGCGGCGGTGATCAACAAGCAGATTTTGCGCGCAAAAATTAATTTGGACTTCGTGCGCAATTCGGCCGGTGGTTTTGATGTGCGCCTAAGCAGCGTGGGCAACTTGAACGCAAACTCCGCGCTGCGCTTTGCGGTTAATGCAAAATGCAGCGGCGATGGCATTTCGGGCTACAGTTATGCAGCGGGCGTATTCAGCACCAAGGTCTCGCTCGAGCTTAAGCCGGGTGCGAGCCGCATCATTGGTTGGATGCGCTGCCCAGAAGGCGTGCCGCCCGCGATTATTCGGCCGGTGCGCTGAAGGCTTAATTGCAACTAAAAATTCCAGCCGACAATGCAGCATTCGGCGATTCTGGCTTACACTGTCGCTTCTGTGCCGCATTGCGGCTTATTAAAACGTTGGGCCACATGACAAAGTCGTTGATGCTGTTGGGCCTTTTGTTCTCGGGTGCTTTTGGCGGCGCTAATGCTCAGGATGCCCTCGAACCATGCTCAGACTATCTCCCTGACTATTACGCAGGCGTTGATCTCGTCATAGACAGCGCAATAAACGACAGTCCGCAACTGTCAGTAACAACGCTCCCCTCTTTTCGGCCTGAGTACGGCGTTCGAATTGTCGGAAACATTGTTTACTTGGCTCGTTTGAAGGGATCATTTTGGAATGCTTCAAACGTATTCGACGAGAAGGCTGGGCGCGGATACCATGATTTCTCAAAGCCAAAAATTAAAGCCAGGGTCAACAGCGCGCCGTTATCGCCAGGTCTCATCAGCCGCATAGTCAAAATCTACGTGGACGCAGTTTCTTCTCGTAAAGAAAATGAACGTAGTGTGATGGATGGAGTCTCTTATCGGTTTAGCACTCCGGCGGATGGATGTGGCGAAATAGCGTCACCATCTGACGGGACACGTGCGCATCAACTAGTTGACTTGGTAGACCAGCTTGCTAAACACGCACAATTGTCTGGTTCAAGCTCGTTAAAGCGCAGCACCCAGTTAATTGAGCGAAAAGTCACCGCATTGGAAAGCCAATAAAATGTCGCCCAACTAAAAATTCCAGCCGACAATGCAGCATTCGGCGATTCTGACTTACACTGCCGCTTTGGTGCCACATTGCGGCTTATTAAAACGTTCGCGCCATGAGAAGCGAAGTTTTTCGTACTAGACCTGATTGGTATAAAACGCAGGTTTAGCCTGCAATTCGCCGAAGTACGTTGATCGCCGCTGCCTTGCTGCTCTTTCTCAGTATTTGGTGGACAGTCTTATGGTCGTGGATACCACTTGCGTGCGCTGCAGTTGTTGTTTTTGAAAGGTTATTTGAATTGCTCAGCCTTTCACCTACAAAGAGAATAGTTGGGTCCATAAAAGCGACATGGTCGGCTTGCAATTTGATGTTGGGTGTCAAGCCGCAAGCGCTGCCAACACAACGTTGGGCTGCTTTGACACGACTTGCAGCAACACTCGTGCAGGCCCCTGGGGTTGCCGATCACCACGTTCCCAGTGGCGCAAAGTTCCGACGCTGATGCCAAATGAAGACGCAAACTCCATTTGCGACATGCCAACCTGCGCGCGAATTGCTTTCACATCAATGGTTTTCGGCTGATGCAGCTTCGCACCAGCAGCCTTACCGCCCGCATGCGCTATGGCTTCAATTAGCCCGGCTTTAATGCTGTCAAATGCACTGCTCATAACTTTAAATTCCCGATGCTTTAATCAATTGTTTCACTAACTTGGACAGCGTATTCGCCTCGGAATCGCTCAGATTAGTTTTCTCATTTTTTCCGAAAATACTCAGCAAATACAGCGGAATGCGGTGATCGTGATAGTAGTAAATAATCCTCGCGCCGCCACTTTTCCCCATTCCTTCGCGAACCCAGCGCAGCTTCCGTATGCCACCAGTGCCGACCATGACCACACCAGCGCAAGGGTTTTCCGCCAACTGGGTAATCAACGCCTGAAACTCCGCCTTGCCAAGCAAATCTGGAGCTTTTCGGCTGAATTCTGGCATTTCGGCAATAACGTGCATGCCGAAATACTACGCCAATGGCTTAGCCATGGCTAGCTTTGATTTGCTACGTGGCCTTTGTGGATCGCGGCAATACACACCGAGTAATCAGTCTTCGCCATGCCGAACGCCGAGAGGTCAAACACTATGTTGAAAATTACCCCTATACGCTTGATTGCCACACCAACCGAAGCCGAGAACCGGAAGATTCGGCGCGCAGCAAGGTCTGATCCAAATGTGATGCTGCTAGCTAACTCTTAGGATTGAAACGACCCCACGGGTCGCTTCAATTCAATGTTCGAGAAGCCCGGTAGCCTGTCGCGAGGCTAATCGAAGCGAGCTTTTTATAGGCTATGGGGATTGCTTTTCGCTGGGCTCAGTTTGACCCAGG
>JANNYA010000253.1:0-4870 GCA_031409855.1 Rhodanobacteraceae bacterium
AGTGAGGTCTTAGTCATTGCTGATGCTGATGCGAACAGTGAAATCGTCGCGGCAGATTTACTCAGCCAAGCGGAGCATGGGCCCGATTCACAAGTCGTGTTACTGAGTGACCGCGCGGCGTTAATCGAGCAAGTTCAGGACGCGCTAAATCGACAACTTGAAGCACTCGGCCGCAGCGACATTGCCCGTAAAAGCCTCGTGCACAGCCGCTTAATTCTCGTTGCCGACATCAATCAGGCGATCCGGGTCAGCAATCAATACGCGCCGGAACATCTAATCCTCAATGTGCGCAACGCCCGGCAGTATTTGGCGCAAGTTCGCAACGCGGGCAGTATCTTTTTGGGCGCGCTAACGCCGGAATCCACCGGTGATTACAATGCTGGCACGAATCATGTGTTGCCCACTTATGGCCACGCACGCGCCTACAGTGGCGTTTCTGTTAACAGTTTCGTCAAGCTAATTACCGTGCAAACGCTTAAGCCGCAGGGTTTAGCGGCCATTGGGCCGGAAGCGATCACTTTCGCGCGTGCGGAAGGTTTGGAGGCGCATGCTTTGGCGGTACAGAAGCGTCTTGAACTCATCGAAACCGCAGAGACGGCAGTATCTGCAGCGTCAACGGCCTCAGTGCTAACGCTTGCTCGGCCAGAATTTCTTGGTTTTAAAGGCTACTCATCTGCGCGTATGGAAGCCTCTGAAGGCGCAACGTTTTTGAACGCGAACGAATCGCCCTGGCCGCCAGGGCCGCCTGCAGCGAACAGCTCCGACGTTGACGCACTCAATCGCTATCCGGCACCACAGCCCAAAATTATGCTGCAGCGACTTGCCGACATCTATGGCGTAGCGCCGGAGTCAGTTTTGATCGGGCGCGGCTCGGATGAGCTGATCGATTTGCTGACACGCGCTTTTTGTCGCGCTGGACTTGATCGGGTGCTGATCATGCCGCCAACGTTTGGCATGTACAAAGTGTGCGCAAACGTGCAGGGCGCTGAAGTTTTAGAAGTACCGCTGCTGGCGGCGAATAATTTCGCGCCGGATTGGCCCGCAGCAACCGCCGCATTGAACAAAAGCGTCAAGCTGGCCTACGTGTGCACCCCGAATAATCCGACGGGCGGCGCGGTTGATTCGGCGCAATTGCTGGAGTTTGTTGTTTCCGCGCGTGGACGGGCAGTGGTGGTCGTCGATGAAGCGTATTTTGAGTTTTCTGAAAGCAAACCTGCGACCGAACTGCTTGTTGAATTCGATCATGTCGTGGTGCTGCGTACGCTTTCTAAAGCCTATGGCTTGGCCGGTGCACGTGTCGGCTGTGTGATTGCGCATCCGCAAGTGATTAGCCTGTTACGCACGCTGATGGCGCCCTACCCTATTGCCAGCCCGGTGCTGGCTGCAGCGTTGCGCGGATTGAGCGATTTGAGCTTGGTAAAAACTCGAATTGCAATTCTTATTTCCGAGCGCAAACGCATTGCACATGCATTGGAAAATTTGTCAGGCGTGCTTAAGGTCTGGCCTAGCGTTGCTAATTTCCTAAGCTTTGAAGTGCCGGATGCCAAAGCCGTGTATCAGCATATGGCGAGTCTGGGCGTGGTGGTGCGCGATGTATCGCACTATCCTGGATTGAGTCAGAACTTGCGCGTCAGTGTCGGCACGCCTGCGGAAAACACGCAGTTTTTAAGCGCGCTAACGGCTGCGTTATCCGTCCCAACTATGAGAGCCGTATGAGCCTAGAAAAAATCTTATTCGTCGACCGCGATGGCTGTCTGATTGAAGAACCGAGCGATTTCCAAGTGGATAGTTTGGATAAATTCAAGCTCTTACCGGGCGTGATTGAAGCGCTGGCACGTTTGGTGCGCGCTGGCTATCAACTGGTTATGGTGAGCAATCAAGACGGGCTGGGCACCGAATCGTTTCCAGAGCCGACCTTCTGGCCAGTGCAAAATATGTTGCTGAATGTATTGTCCAGCCAAGGCATAGAATTCAAAGAAATCTGCATAGATCGGCACTTTCCGCATGACGTCAATGACACACGTAAACCCAAGCTCGGCTTGGTGTTGCACTATTTGCGCGATGGCTTTGATCGCGCGGCCTCAGCGATGGTCGGGGACCGCCTAACCGACATCGAATTCGCCGCCAATTTGGGCATACGCGGGTTGCGCGTGGGGCCAGAGGGCATTAGCTGGAGCGAAGTTGCGCGCGAACTTTTGGATGCGCCGCGCCGCGCGAGTGCAGTGCGCAATACTAAGGAAACCAAAATTACAGTCAGCGTCGATCTGGATGCGCAAACCGATGCGCAGGTACACACCGGGATCGGCTTTTTTGATCACATGTTGGAAGCGTTGGCAAAACACGGCGGCTTTGGCTTAACGCTTAAATGCAGCGGCGATTTACATATTGATGAGCACCACACCATCGAAGACTGTGCACTGGCATTGGGCACGGCGATCAAAACTGCGCTCGGTGACAAGCGCGGCATCGGCCGTTATGCGTTCACCCTGCCAATGGATGAAACACGGGCCAGTGCCGTGCTTGATCTTTCTGGACGCTCGTATTTTGTTTTTGAAGGCAAAATTGATCGCGCGCAGGTCGGCGCATTTCCCACCGAGCTATTGCCACATTTTTTCCGCAGCCTGTGCGAAACGCTGGGTGCCAACCTGCACTTGAGCGTGCTGGGTGAAAATGATCACCATCAGATTGAAGCCTGCTTCAAAGTGGTCGCACGCTGCTTGCGGCAGGCTTTTGCGCGCACGGGCGATGCAATGCCCAGCACCAAGGGCAGTTTATGAGCACTACACGCGTCGTGCTGGTGGACTCCGGCGGTTCGAACTTAGCGTCCGTGCAGGCCGCGTTTGCGCGACTTGGGGTTGTGGCACCGGTAAGTTCGGATTGGGCGCAAATCCAGGCGGCAAGCCATGTGGTGCTACCCGGCGTTGGCGCTGCCGGGCCTGCAATGGCGAAGCTGCACGATTTTGGACTGGTCGACAAGCTAACGCGCTTAACGCAGCCAGTGTTGGGCGTTTGCGTGGGAGTGCAGCTATTGTTTGAGCGATCCGCAGAAAGTGAGGTTCCGTGCCTAGGTATTCTTGCTGGACGTGTGGAAAAGCTACAGTCGGCGCCCGGTTTGCGCATTCCGCACATGGGTTGGAATCGCATTGACGTACTAGACGAGGCGCATCCACTTTGCGCTGGTTTACAAGGCAGCTACGCCTACTTCGTGCATAGTTTTGCCGCACCGATTGGCACGCAAACCTTGGCCAGCAGCCAGCATGGACAGAGCTTCAGCGCCATGGTCGCGCGGGGAAATTTCATGGGCGCGCAGTTCCACCCGGAGCGTAGTCAAGCGGCCGGTGCACGCCTGCTTAAAAACTTTTTGGAGATCCGCTGATGCAGCTTTACCCAGCGATTGATTTACGCAGCGGACGCGTGGTGCGGCTGTTGCAGGGTGATTTTGAACAAGAAACACGCTACAGCGCCAACGCGGTTGAACTGGCCAAACACTATGAAAACGAGGGTGCAACTTGGTTGCATGTGGTCGATTTAGATGGTGCCAAAGGCGAAGTCGCTGGCGCTATTGAAAACCTGTCATTGATCGAGCAAATTGCGCGCGCTACCCGCTTAAAAATCCAAACCGGCGGCGGCGTGCGCACGGAAGCAGACGTGCGCGAGCGCTTTGGCGCCGGTGCGGCGCGCGTGGTGCTGGGTTCGGTCGCGGTCAAAACACCCGAACTCGTATATCACTGGCGCGAGATTTTTGGCGCAGAAAAATTGGCTTTGGCTTTAGATGCGCGCGCCGATCCTTTTGGCGTGTATCGCGTACACACAGCAGGCTGGCAAGAAACTGCTGAGGTTGAACTGTTCGAGTGTGTTGCGCGCTTTGCCGCAGCGGGTTTTAAGCATGCGCTGGTCACCGATATTGCCCTAGATGGCATGATGGCCGGGCCGAACGTGGCGCTGTACGTCAAACTAAAAGCGATATCCGCTGAACTTCAGATACAGGCTTCCGGAGGCGTCGCTCAGCTCATGGACTTGCGTGCGTTGAACTCAAATGACATCAGCGGCGTGATTATTGGCAAAGCACTATTAGAGGGGAAATTCAGTCTGAGTGACGCGATTCACGAGGTTGCGGCATGAGCGAGTCCACCATCACGAAAAGCAATTTGACCCGACGCATCATTCCCTGCTTAGATGTGCGCGAAGGCAAAGTCGTCAAGGGCGTGCAGTTTCGCGATCATATTGTCATGGGCGATATTCTTGATCTGGCGCTGCGCTATCGCGATGAAGGCGCGGATGAACTGGTGTTTTATGACATTAGCGCCAGCCCAGAAGGGCGCAGCGTGGACCGCAGCTGGGTCAGCCGCGTCGCGCATGCGATTGATATTCCATTTTCGGTGGCGGGCGGTATTCGCTCGGTCGAAGCGGCGCGCGCAGTTTTGCACGCGGGCGCGGACAAAATTTCGATCAATACACCGGCCTTGCTTAATCCAGATCTGATCAATGCCTTGAGCGCAGAATTTGGCGCGCAATGCGTGGTGATCGGCATTGATAGCCGTGCCCATACCCTTGATGCTGCCGGAAACGCCACGGCCTGGCGGGTTTATAAATTTACCGGGGATCCAAACTTAAGCAGCTCGGATGGCTTGGATACGCTGCAATGGGTGCGTGAGGTGCAGGCGCGGGGTGCCGGTGAAATTGTGCTGAACTGCATGGGCAACGACGGCGTCAAGCGCGGTTATGACTTAGCCCAGTTGCAGGCCGTGCGTGCAGTCTGCTGCGTGCCCTTGGTGGCTTCTGGCGGCGCTGGAAGCATGGCGCATTTTAGTGAGGTGTTCCAGCAGGCGGATGTAGACGGCGCGCTGGCCGCCAGCGTGTTTCACTCGGG
>JANNYA010000254.1:0-29274 GCA_031409855.1 Rhodanobacteraceae bacterium
TTTGACTATCGCTGCGCAACGCGACGCGCTGTAATGCTTGGTCGCGCCGTTCTTGACTATATTTTGCTTGCTTTTTCATGCTATTTTCCTTGTCGACCTATGAATGTTATCTTAGGTGACAAGTAGTTTGTCAGATGGGGCCAGTAAGCCGAGCCAAAACCCTTCACTTTCATCGTCCAGTGATCTTTATCCAGCCCGAGTTTGCGCAACGCAGGCGGCTCATCCGCTTTGATCACGCCGCGCTTACCGGGATGCCATTCGCGACCGGTAAAGTCAACAAGATCAATGTACTCCGCTTCGGTCATGGGCGGCATGTTGGCGGATTTCACACCCGCCAGCGGTGCCAAAACTTGACTGGCAACGGCTTCATTCTTGCGAATTTGGTCGTAGCGAATTTTCACGCTGGTATTGTCAGACGTGCTGACGCCAGTCGCAATATCTGCCCGAACCGGGTTCAAATCCACGTAAGTCATGGCAGCCAAAATCGATCTTTCGCTGAGCAAAAGCTGGCTTTTGAATCGGCCTTCCCAAAACCTGCCCGTAACTTTATCCTCGGCATTTGCGCGGCGCGCAATCGGTTCACTTAGGCATTTCATTTGCCAAGAGACATCGGCCAGTCGGATTCGGTAAGTGCAAATTAGCTCTGGATTTTCAACAATAGCCGCAATTTTTTGCGCGCAAAGCTCGGGCGAGCTGGCCGGATATAGTCGCACCCAACGGCGCGCTACTTCTTCGCTTGACCAGGCATTGGCTGATCCCGGATGCATGTGCAAAACCACATGTACGTGGTTGCTCATCACCGCAAAGGCGTAAATACCCGTCGCGAAAATGTCGCCCAATTCCAGAATGCGCGCTTTTAGCCAGACTTTGCGATGCTCAAACGTTCCGCCGCTGTATTGATCAAATCCACACAACCAAGATCGGCGCACGCAGCGGTTAATCAGGTGGAAAAACTGCGCTTGAGTCGGATCAACAAGTTGGCGGCGTGGTTGGGTCATGGGCTAAGCTTGGCCGATGTTGATTACCTGTCAAAATCAGATGGCGCTGAAATCGGGCTCGGATTTATCTGAGGCGATTAAATGCGCGAACATCGTTTTTGGCTCTGGGCTGACCACCTATGGTTACGATCAATACGGGCAATCGACGCGCGTGACACGGAAGCATTCGATTAGCGCAGTCGATCCGCTCAAGGATGCGACTTCGACCTACCTTTACAACAATTTCGGCAATGTGACGCAAGCCACTGACCCAGAAAACAATGTCGTGAAAATGCCGATGCATGATTTGAGCCGCACTCCCGCGTCATTTGATGCGGGGTTTTTTTTGCACCCGCGCCCGAGCAATCCACCAAGCGCGCAGCACGCCCGCAATGCCGGGTGCAGCCGGTAAAAACGCTAAGCGCGGCGATATCAAGACTGATTTCGACCACGCCTCGGTTTCGCGCACGTGTAACAGCGCATAGGCACGCGTCGCCGATTGCATGCGCGGGCCAGACATTTGCAAGGCGCTTTGCAGCTTGAGTGTAATACTGCTCAAGTTCGCCGAAAGTGCACGCGCCACCGAATTTTGGCCAAGCCCTGCTACTGGGTTTGTATCCGGTGCAAGGTCATACAATTGCGATGCCTTCAGCTGAAATTCGGCAAGCGCTGCGCGGTTCAACACGCCCGGGCCGTATCGCCCTGATTTCGCACCGCTTTGAATTTGCCGCTTCAACGCAAGCTCTGCCCAAATCTGGGCATGCTCACCCTCGCCTACCAGCACGGACGCCGCTGCGGCAAACTCGGCGAGTTGACTGCGCTGATGCGCCGCGTCCGTAGCAGTGGACAGCGTGATCCAGTCATATGCCGCGCGTGCCAGATCCGGCAAGCTGCGCACATCGGCGCTCACTAATGTTTGTGTTAACGGATGCCTAGGCGCACCCGATGCCGTTAAATTCGCTTCATCAGCCCACCAGCCAAGTTTTGCTTGTGCTAATTCCTGATTGCTCAGCGCAAACATCGCCTGCAAAATCTCCTCAATGATCAGCACGGATGCCAACCAGTGCGTCGGTCTAATGGCGAAACGATAGCAAAGCGCCAACGCGGGCTCGCGCAGCAGCCAATCAGCGGCAAAATCCGCAATTTTAGGTTCCAAATGTGCGTTCATCGCGCTGCACCGCAGGGATTATGAGCCGCCAAAAATTTGCTCTTACAGTGCAAACACGCTGCCTTCCAGCCCGCCAATCACCTCAAAGCTTGGTTTTGCTTCTGCAATCGCCTCGCTGGTCAGAATATCGAGGGCTAGATCGGTGTGATTGGGGTCGTGATGAAATGACACCAATTTCTTGACCTCGCAAAGTGTACCGAAATGTAGTGTTTGGGTTAGTGAACTATGGCCCCAGCCCACGTGGCCAGGATATTCAATACTGCTGTATTGGCTGTCGTGGATCAGCAAATCTGCGCCCAGGGCCAAATTCGCACCCGAAGTCCAGGCGCGCGGCAGGCTCGGAAAGGGTTTGGTTCCCAACGCGGGTTCGTGATCGGGCAGGTAAGTCAGCACCGCGCCCAGAGCCGACTGAATTCGATAGCCCACCGTCGGGCCTGGATGACAAACCATCTCCGCGCTGACGCGGAATTCTCCGATATCCACATCGGTGCAAGGTACGGTGTGAAAACTCAAGCGACACGGCAATTCACTCAAGTGCACCGGAAAAAGCGGCGGCGACAAATAGCGCATTAAGCGTTCTTTTAGACCCATAGTCGCACTGGCAGGCCCCCAGATATGCACTTCAAACCCCGGGCGATACAGCGGCGCGAAGAATCCTAAACCTTGCACATGATCCATGTGCAAATGCGTCAGCAAAATATCCACCCGTTGTACGCCAGGTGCCAACGATGCGCCGAGTCGCCGAATGCCGGTGCCCGCATCCAACACCAATACACCACCATTGCGCCCGACTATGCCCACACACGAGGTATTGCCGCCATAACGCACCATTTCTGGACCCGGTGTGGCAAGCGAACCGCGGGTGCCCCAAAGTTTTACTTGCATGCGCTCAAGCCTCCCAAAAGACGCTTTGTACGCCAAGAAATTCACCGCCTTGAGCGATCAGCGGTACCGAAGTCCAGTTGAGCAAGCGCCATGTTCCGCCGCTACCAACCCAAATCACGCGCGACACCGGTTTGTGCTGGGTCAGGGCGATAACCAGCGGCCACTCATCGTTCGGTATGGGATTGCGATCTTCATCATTGACCGTAAATTGTGCGCCCCATTGCGCCGCAGGCATTTCTCCGGTTTCATCAAAACGCAAACCCAGCAGCGCTTCAGCAGGCTCATTGCAATAGATCAACGTGCCTTGGGTATCAACCATGACGATCGGCATTGCCAGTGAACTAGCCAACTGGCGCGCCAAAATCAGCTGTATTGGCTTTTGCGTAGACATAATCGGGCTCAAAAATAAGCAGGTAGTAGCTGAGTTTATCTTGTCCGTGCGCTTTGAAGTGTTGTTTAACTTGCGCAACTCGACCTGCCATGCAAAAAAATTGCATTGGGCTTCAGCGTGAAAGCCCAGCACTTCGCGCGTGACTAATTGTGAACTTTTAGGCGTCAAACTTCATGGCGCAGGCGTTAACAAAAAAAAAACATAAACTGACCGGGTTCTAATCCCTATGAGTCCAAAATCCTTATGAAACAAAATATCTTGTTTTTGGCAGTCACCGCGATTGTTGGAAGTGCCCTAATCGCCGTTCCCTTCGATGCCGATGCCGCCAAGCGCACAAACAAAGGCAGTACCGCCGCAGCGAAAAGCCCACACAAATTTAAGGCGGATGTGGGCCTGCAACTGCGCTCTAACACCAACATTAACGTTGCGCCTTCCTCCAGCGATTCATTCAACCTCGCGGATTTCTCCGACTTTGACGAAGCTGAGGCGAAACTTGATGGCGACGACGAAGATGAAGACGAAGGTGAAGAAGGCGACGAGGGCGACGACGACTTTGGCGACGACGATTTTGATGACGTCGGTATTGACGACGCTGACTTGAGCGAAGAAGATTTTGATCTGGCCACCGATGATGATGACGGCGACGGTGATGAAGACGATGAAGATGACGACGGCGATGACGATGATGGTGACGACGGGGATGATGGCGATGACGGTGACGGCGGCAGTGATGGCAAACGCTATTATGCCAACGACGATCAGCTTGACGATTTAATCGACAGTAGCCTCGAAGCTAAAATGGCGGCGCGCTCAAGCAAATTAAATCGCTGGTCAGCCAAGCTCGGCTTTGGCCACAAATATACCTTCGATGGCGATTTCGTGGTCTGGGGTTCTAGCTTTAAGGCCGTGGGCGATTTTCACAACGGCAAAAACAGCTTAGATAAAAGCAACTACGCTTTTTCAACAGGACCAGAATTTGTTTGGAAGGATTTGGGCTTTAAACTGAAGCCAGTCGTTTCCTACTTGTCCGTGTATCAAAAGGGGGACGGCATCGTCGGTACCTTTATTGGTTCGCTCGCCAGTTCTTATGACATCAATAAACAATTCAGTGTTGATGCCGTCTATAACTACCAAGACCGCGATATCGAAAAACCCGAATCACCCGATGCGATTGTTAATTCGTTTACCGTAGGTGGCGAATGGACGGCAAGCAAGTTCGATATCTTCAAAGCCAAGTATTCGCCTAAAGTTGAAGATTCCTCGAAAGTCACCAAGAGCAAAGATACCACCGGCTGGCAACTGAGCTATTCACGTAAATTACCTGCAGAATTCATCCTTGCCTTTGGCGTCAAGCAAGATTCCGTCGAATTCGTCAACCTGCCACTCGTGCGCAAAGACGATATTCTTGCCTACACGGCTAATTTGGCCAAGCAGTGGTCGAAAAATTTCGAAATGAGCCTCGCGTGGGAGTCTCGCAGACTTAACTCGAACATTCAAAAGAACGACGCAAAGAATAGAAGTATTGTTTTAGGTATGACTTACAAGTTCTAGGCTTAATACAAAAATAAACCACGCACGGCGCATTTTAAATGCACGTGCGTGATTTTTTCGGCCTAAAGTTTTAATCCAATGCCGTTAAGTCAGTACAGCTAGCGCTATTTCGTCATTGCGAACGAAGTGAAGCAATCTCAGCGCACCCAGCTCCAGAATCTACTAAAAATTGAATAGCTCCAAAATTTTGGGCCGCTGCTCAGCGTTGTGAATAAAGCTATTTCCCACGGGGCAATATTGATAGTCTTTCAGCCACTCAGCGTGATTTTTAGCGACTGCCAGAACGGCCTCTAAAATGTAGCCTAATTCTTGATCAGTCATCGTTGGGTGTATCGACATTCTGATCCAACCCGGCTTTTCAGTTAAATCGCCCAGATCAATTTTACAGGTGATTTGATTGCTAAATTCTTTTTCTACATTCAAAAGATAATGCCCGTAAGTACCGGCACATGAGCAGCCGCCTCGTACTTGCACACCAAAGCGGTCATTGAGCAATTTTACGCCTAAATTAAAATGTAAATCGTCCACATAAAAAGATATGACGCCTAATCGATCTTTAATTTCGCTTGCTAAAATATGAATGTTGGGAGCAAGTTGAAATTTGGCGAAAATGGCGTCTACCATTTCATGCTCACGCGCCAAAATTTCGGCTACGCCCATTTTTTCTTTCAATTTTACGCAAAGAGCGGTCTGAATTGTTTGGATAAATGGTGGCGTGCCACCATCTTCTCGGGTTTGAATATCGTCATAATATTGATGCCCACCCCACGGGTTTGTCCAGGTCACTGTGCCACCACCGGGTTGATCGGGAATTTGGCCCGGGCTGTACAGCGCACGATTAAAAATTAATATGCCAGTCGTGCCTGGACCGCCTAAGAATTTATGCGGCGAGAAAAAAATCGCATCCAATTTTTCATCGGCATCTGCCGGGTGCATATCGATTGCGACGTAAGGTGCCGAACAGGCGAAGTCAACAAAACACCAGCCGCCGGCTTGGTGAATCATTTTCGCAATTTTATGGTACGGCGTAGCTATACCAGTAACGTTTGAGCAACTGGTAACCGAAGCAATTTTTGTTTTGTGGTCTTTATATTTTTCCAACAAAGTTGCGAAGTGATTTAAATCGACCAAGCCGGCATCAGTAGGGAGAATTATTTCGACCGTCGCAATCGTTTCAAACCAAGCGGTTTGGTTCGAGTGATGTTCCATATGCGTCATAAAAACGATAGGCCGATCAATATCCGCCTGATTGACATATTTTAGTGCCGGGGACGGAATTTTATAGCCTAGTATGCGCTGCAATTTCGCCATTGCACCGGTCATGCCCGAGCCTACCGAAAGCAATACGTCCTCATCAGCGGCGTTAACATGCTTTTTTATAATCTTTTGCGCTTCATGATAGGCAACGGTCATACTGGTGCCCGTGTAATTTGTTTCTGTGTGGGTATTGCCCACTAGGGGTCCAAAATCATTTTTAATGATGTCTTCGATGGGCCCATATAAGCGCCCGCTTGCGGTCCAGTCGGCGTAAACCAGCGGTTGTCGACCGTAGGGGGACTCGAAAAATGCATCGAACCCAACGGTGTTTTCTCTAAAGGCTCGGAAGTAGTCTTCTAAGGTATTGATGGCCGCAGCATTCATGAGTTGGCTCGTTATAAAAACTCGGTGATCTTAACTGGCGGGACTTGACGGGAAGCCTGCTAAAGACTCAAGGCACATCGCGCCCAGCCCCAGCGGCCCAAATCTCATGCCAACTTTGTGCATCGATCTTAAGTGCGAGAGCATCCAGCGCCTCATGCATGGCGGCGATGCGTGAAGAGCCAACGATCAAATGCGGCTGGCATGGCAAACGCGCAAGCCAGGCGTAGGCTACGCTCGCAGCGGAGACTTCAAAGCGTGCTGCGATGGTCGTTATTACCGCACGCACACGCGTTGCCGCAGGCTCATCGCTCGTGAAAATTTTTCCGCCCGCGAGCGGCGACCAAATCATCGGTGCAATCCGCAGCTGTTGCGCCTGATCAAACGTGCCATCGTGCAACGCAGTAAGCTGCATGGGTGAACATTCGACTTGATTGGTCAGCAACGGTATGCGGCTGTGCAAAAGCGCGAATTGCGTGGGCGTGAAATTCGATACCCCAAAGGTCAGTACTTTTCCAGCGCGCTGTAGCCGTTGAAAACTATTCGCCACATCATCGGCGTCGAGCAACGGGTCAGGCCGATGCAATAACAGCGTGTCAAGATAGTCGGTGCGCAACGCGCGCAAGGATTGCTCAACACTGCGTTCAATGTGCAAAGGCGAGCTGTCGTAGGCTTTAACCCGATGCGCAGGGCGCGCATCACTAATCAGTTGAATTCCACATTTAGTTACCAGCTGCATTTGCTTACGCAGCGCCGGATTGCGCACAAGTGCTTCACCGAACAGTGCTTCAACGGTATAACCGCCATAAATATCAGCGTGATCAAAACTGCTGACGCCGCAATCGATACAGGCACTTAGCCATTGCAAGCGCTGCGGGACTGACCAACCCCAGGTATGCATGCGCCAACAGCCCGCGACGATAGGTGATAGTTTAAAGTCTTGCATCTGCACGATTTTTTCCTGTCGCATCGGTTTTAGAAGCAAACTATAGCAACACCGTCGCTCGCGATGCGACGACTGATTTTTTGATGCCGCCAAGGCTAAAAATTTAGCCAGAGCATGACTGCGCAAGTGGCACATTTTATTGGCGGCTAATTAGCACCAGGGGTACTGATCAAGGTGCGCCAATACTTACAGAAATTTCGCAAACCCAAAAATTAACCTTGCCGCAATGTGAACGGCATGGAAGAATCTGCGTCATTAGCGGGGTGCAAACCTTCGCACCAGTACTTTGAGGTTTCATGTGATTGACCCAGACGGATATCGGCCGAATGTCGGCATTATTTTAATTGAGGAAACGCTCGGACGCGTTTTTTGGGCGCGACGAATTGGCCACGATGGTTGGCAGTTTCCGCAGGGCGGTATGAACACGGACGAGACGCCGTTGGAGGCGATGTATCGTGAATTGCACGAGGAAACTGGGCTGATCGCTGATGACGTCGAGGTGCTCTCAGCGACTCCGGGTTGGTTGAAATATCGCTTGCCTGAGCGCTATATCCGGCACCGAGAGCGCCCTGTTTGTGTCGGACAAAAACAAGTTTGGTTTTTACTCAAGCTAGTCGGTGAAGAATCGCGCTTCAAACTAGACGCCACCGATGCGCCAGAATTTGATGGCTGGCGTTGGGTAGATTTCTGGTACCCATTGAGCAATGTCGTTAGCTTCAAACGCCGTGTTTATGAGCGCGCTTTACAGCATTTTTTGCCTGCCGCACGTTCGCTTGCGCTGGCACCGATAGACGAGCGCGGGCCGGAGCAAACCGCCTTTCGGTTTTATGAAAGCGCTTGATCGTTTTGTGTGAAGCGAAATAACTCAGGTGGTCTGCCGGTCATTTGCTTACCTTTTGCAGCACATTGCGCAGCCAATGCAAACCACGATTCTTCTCGCGCTTAGCGCCCTAGTTATCAGCGCAGCCAGGGCCACGCCAAACACCTGCAGTTCGCAAAGCACGGCGCAAAAGCCGCGGCCGTTGGTTGAGCTTTTCACCTCCGAAGGCTGCTCGTCGTGCCCACCGGCAGATCGCTGGTTAAGCGGCCTGCGTAACAAAGCAGAGAAGGGCAATCTCAGCGCCATTGCTTGGCACGTCGATTATTGGGATCAATTGGGTTGGAACGATCCATTTAGTATCGCTGCCGCAGCGCCCCGGCAGCGCTGGCTTGCTGGGAAATCTGGCACACAGGTTTACACGCCGGGCGTATTTTTAGATGGGCGCGAATGGGCTCGCTGGTCTGCAGGTGCAATGCCAGGCCGCGTGCCAAATTCATCGCCAAACTTGGCACTAAAAGTTGAGCGGCGCGATGGCCGATTGCATGCGCGTACCGAGGTATCCGCGCTTGCTGAAAATTCGACCTTGGTGCTGGTAACGCAGCTGCTCGGCCGTGACAGCCAAGTGACGCGTGGCGAAAACTCAGGCCGACTTTTACGGCATGATTTTAGCGCCCACGAAGTGCTAGAACTTGCGCTTAGTGCGGGCGCTGGAACGCAAAGCCAGACATTAGACTTAGCATGGCCTACAGGTTCTAGTTCGATCACAGCATTCGTGCAAAACTCTCAGGGTGCAATCTTGCAAAGCACGCAGATTTTTCTTGATGGGTGCGTGCTCGAATGATTCGGATAGGCGTGCTGCTTAGTTTAGTTCTAGGCGCGTATCAAGTGCACGCGCAAAGCCGCGAGCAGTATTTTTCCCGCATTGATGAAAGCCATAATGGCGGTGTTTCACTTGGCGAATTTCAGGATTGGATGCGTTACTCGTTTGATCGCATTGATAAAAATGCCAACAACGTCATTGACGCGGACGAGGCTTTGGTACCCAAAATGGCAGGCATTACCCGCGCCCGGCATCAAGCGAATATCGCGGCGCAATTTCACCGCCAAGATCGAAATAAAAATGGTGAGCTGTCCATGCTTGAGTTGACGGCACCACCGCAGTAGCCAGGGAACCATAAAAATTCACGGTGTCAAACGTTCTGAACCACAAGGGTGCCATTCAAACTGAAGGGGAATCACGGTAATTTTCGCTGATTCGAATTTAATAAGGCAGCGGCGCTCTGAGTTCGTCATTCCCGCGTGCTTTTGGCGGGAATCCAGGGAGCTTGTTTTGGCGTTACACCATTGTAATTAGCTGTACTTTGCACAAGTGTAGGCTGGATCCCCGACTAAAACATTCGGGGATGACGATCCGTCAGTTTGAATGTCACCCGAACCACAAAACGCGCGCTGAAAACTCGCGCGGATGTGCTTACGCCACCGCCGCCGAACTCATCCGGCCAAAGGCACTGTTTTCGACGCGTATATGCGCGCCGATACTTTGCGTACGCGCCAGTGCGGCTTCGGTAATCAAGCGCGCAACTAAAAGCTGATCCAAGGCTTTCGAGCCGCTTAAGCAGCGTTTTTCTAAAAGCTGTAGTTGATCAAGCGCATTATTTAAGCCATCGCTACTGCGCTGGATGCCGACAAAACCCCACATCAGCGTGCGCAAACGGTTATAGACCAGACTTTCGCTCACCGGTGCGGTACTGACACGCCGAATTGGCACCGAGCCATCGTCGCTCAAGGTTTGATTCGACGCGCCTTGACGTGCCAACCGCTCGCCCAAAGTTCGGCCAAAGCTCAGCGCCTCTAATAAGGCGTTTCCGCCCAAGCGATTGGCGCCATGCACGCCGGTACATGCGACTTCGCCGACTGCAAACAGACCGGGCAAAGAAGTCGAGCTGTGCATATCTACCTTCACGCCACCCATGTGAAAGTGCGCGGCCGGCATAACGGGGATCAAATCAAAACGCGGATCGATACCGCGCGTGTGGCATGCAGCAAATGCGGTGGGAAAGCGCACGCGGATCGCATCGCCCAATTGACGCGCATCCAAATAAACTTCGTGGCCTTGCTCCATTTGGTTAAAAACGGCTCGCGCAGCGACATCATTCGGGGCCAGCTCTGCATGTTCGTGCACTGACGCCATAAACCGCACGCCAGCGTTGTTGACCAAGCGTGCGCCTGCACCGCGCAGCGCCTCGGTAATTAATGGCAATTGATCGACATCACCTGCGGTTCGGTTTGCCAGCGCGGTAGGGTGAAACTGCATGAATTCCATATCGCTCAACACCGCACCAGCGGCATGTGCCAGCGCAATTCCGCCACCCGTGGCTTCGACGGGGTTACTGGTATGGCGATACAGTTGCCCAAGCCCACCGGTGGCTAAAACGACATTCTGCGCGTACAGCTCAAACTGCTCGCCACGTTTGGTGCGTGCGTGCGCACCCACGACTTTTCCCTGCATTTTGATTAAGCGTTCAACTTCAGTGAACTCAAACACCTCAATATTGCGTGAATTTGAAACCGCGTCACGCAAGGCGCGCATAATTTCGGCACCGGTCGCATCGCCACCGGCGTGCAAAACTCTTGCGACCCCATGTGCGGCAGCGCGCGAAAGTAAGGCACCCTGCACAGAGCGATCCCACTGCACGCCGTAACTACTCAGCCAATTGACGACATCAGGCGCGTCTTCAACCATCCAACGCACCGCCATTTTGTTGCCCGCCCTGGAGCCACCGGCCAAAGTTTCTGCGGCGTGTTGAATGGTTGAATCGGCATTAGAGAGCGACGCCGCGATGCCGCTTTGCGCCCAGCAGCTGGAGCCATCCAGGCCGAATACGCCTTTACAAAGCACTGCGACACGCAGACCTTTGGCAGCCAGCGCCGTGCTCAGCCCGGCAGCGCCGGTGCCAATTATGATTAGATCGTAGCGTTCAGCCATCTCATGCTCGCTGTGCGTCAGTTTCTGACATTGTGCATCACTAATTGACGACCAAAATGTGGACTAGGCAACAGTTTTACATCTTCAATTAGCTTAGTCGAGCAATTCACGCAGCAAACTTGGTTAAAAGCGGGGTTGCAACGTCAATTTAGCCTCGAAGTGCATTTAGTTTTGTAAGTTTGGTGTGATACTAAAATGCATGGACCTACTCGAACAAATCAAAGCCGCACAAGGCAGCCGTGGGCGACTGGAAGCAATTTTTCTAAAGCTTGCCGCCAGCTCCAAGGCTACGCCCGACGCACTTGCCCCACTCGCGCAAGCACTTTTAGCGTGTGGAGCGTTCGCGCAAGTGCTTGACCTGGCGGAGCTAGCCACGACATTTGGCCCGATTGAACCAGCGCTGTCAGCATTTGCGGGCACGGCTGCAGCGAATTTGGGCCTGGCGCAGCAAGCAATCGAGCGGCTACGCGGTGCCGCAGCGGCCCTGAGTGTTGAAAGCCCAGCGGCGCTTGCTGAAGAAGTCTATGGCACGCTCGGGCGCCTTTATAAGCAACGCGCGTTGGAACGCGAAGGAATGCGCGAACGTGCGCATGATCTCGAACTCAGCCTAAAAGCGTATCGGGAAGCCTATCGGGTCTCTGACGGTATTTGGAGCGGTGTCAACGTCGCGACCTTAAGCCTGTTGCTGGAACGTAAAGTCGAGGCACAAAGCCTGGCGCGTACGTTAAGCGCGCAAATTGACACCATGTCGGTGCTTGCGACTGAGACGCTGGCACAAAAACAATGGCGGCACGCCGTGCGCGGTGAGGCGGCGCTGTTACAGAATGATTTGACCACCGCCGCTGAGCATTACGCGATCGCAGCCAGCATCGCGCAAGACGCCTTTCGCTTTGGCGAAGCCACCAGCATGCGTCGCCAAGCGCGCCTGATTCTGCAAGCACAGCGGCGCAGCCCCGATTTGGCAGACTTATGGATGCCGACACCGATGGTGGTGACCTTCACCGGCCATCGGCTAGATCAAGCCAGCGCCGAGCCACGCTTCCCGCTCAGCGCCCTGGTCAGCGTGCGCGAACGCCTGCAGGAGCGATTAAGCAACCGCCAAATTCGTATCGCGTTTTGTTCGCTTTCTGAAGGCGCGGACATTCTATTTGCCCAGGCGGCACTAGAAGCTGGGCTGGAATTGAATATCGTGCTGCCGAATGATCGCGCCGCACTAAAAAATGAATGGCAGGATCAAGGATTAGGCAGTTACGCGGATGTCGTCGAACCAATTTTGGCGGGCGCTAGTAAAGTTTATGAGCTAGCCCCGGAAGGGCCGACCGGCACCGCGATTGACTATTTGTACGCGAATGAGATTCTGCTTGGCTCCGCGATCTTGCGCGCGCAAGAGTGCGAGGGCAATTTGCGCGGCCTCGCCGTTTGGGATCGCTTACCTGCACGCGGCATGGGTGGCACCGCGACGATGGTGGCGGAAATGTTAGCGCTAGGGTTGGCCGTCGAAATTATTGACCCACTTAATGCCAGCCTGCGCCAGATGCAGGGCACACCCACGCGGCGCGGCATGGCTAGCTCGGAAATTGCGCCGTGCGGGCACCAAATACGCGCATTGCTGTTCGGTGATTTTGTTAGCTTCAGCAAACTAAGCACGCTCGACACCATCGAATTTGCCGAACACGTGCTGCCCGCCTTGGCAAAAGTCATTGATGACTTTGAAGCGTCTGGCAAGCCGATTGCGGTGCGCAATACCTGGGGCGATGGGCTATTTTTAGTGCTTGAAGACGCCCTCGATGCCGCGCTACTCGCACTCGAGATTCAAGCTTGCGTGTCCGCACTTGCACCAAATTTACGCTTTCCACTCAAGATGCGCATCGCCCTGCACTACGCACCCGTATTGCTGATGACCGACGCCATAAGCCGCAGGGCCAATGCCGTCGGCCCCGGCGTGTCCCGCGCCGCACGCTTAGAACCCGCCACCGCACCCGGCTCAGTGTATGCAAGCGAGGCCTTGGCGACGCAACTGGCACTTTGCCGCTATCCCAATACCCCGCGCTATAGCTTTTTGAAGCATTTGCCGTGGGCCAAAGGTTACGGGGTTTATCCGACTTATTTGATCGAGAATCAGGTGGGAAAGGCTTAAACCTAAATCCAGCGGTTGCACCCAAGCACACCAAGCGCAAAGCTATGCAGCACGGGGTTTTCAACTAAGTTGAAAAGTTCACTCAATGGGTGATGCGAAAAGGCAGCAAAAATTTGCCCTGCCAAGAATTTGCCCTGCGATAAGTCTAGTCCCGTCGCGCACCTATCCAAAGCGCGACGATCAGGGTGAATAGGCCAGCGCATACGCTAATCGCAAGTCTTTGGGATGCAGGCAAGTTGCGCAATGTGGCATCTGGGTCGCCGCTATTTGCGGGTGCGGGTTTGCTCGGTGCCGCCTCGGATGCCAACGGTTTTGCGGGTAGTTGAGGCATTGTCGGTGTTGCAATCAACAACTGCGGTTGCTCGGCGCTCAGTGGCGGCTTGGTATCTAGCTTGACCGCCTGCATGTCGGTGGCAAAAAACACCAGCAACAGCACTATTAAACCGCGCATTTCTGAATGCATTTAACGAACTCCCGTGAAAATCCGCTGGAGTTTAGCCTGCGGGCGCGCCACTCGGCGCATTGACGCAGTACGATTCACACCCGCTGATGCTGATCGCCTGGAATATTACGATGCTGTATGTGTTGCTCGGGCGCGATTCGCCCCATAGTTTGGATGCCCGCGTGGCGACGCGCAGTGCGCATTTGGCGCGCTTGCATAGGTTGCAGGATGCGGGTCGATTGATCTTGGCTGGCCCCTTGCCCGCGATCGATAGTCCAGATCCTGGCACGCTGGGCTTCGTCGGCAGTTTGATTGTGGCGGAGTTTGAAAATATCGCGGCGGCGCGCGCGTGGGCGGATGAGGATCCGTACGTCGCGGCGAAAGTGTATCGTGAGGTCGAAATTTACCCCTTTAGAAAGGTATTGCCATGACTCATTTGCCGTGTCGCCTGGTCGGCGAGACTCGCATCGAGCTTATTCGACATGCTTTGGCGGTGCTAGAGCCAACGCTGCTAGAAGTGATTGATGACAGTGCCCGGCATGCAGGCCATGCGGGCGCAGCCACGGGCCTCGGGCATTTTAACGTTGTCATTGAGGCCAATGCTTTTGTCGGGCTGAGTCCGATTGCCCGGCATCGATTGGTTTATCAAGCGCTGGGAAGTTTGCTGGAAACCGATATCCACGCGCTTGGAATTCAGGCGCGGGTGCCGACAGCTCGCGCTTGAACTTGGCTTTCAGAACGAAGCCGTTAAAATTAGACATATTAAAAAGGAAATACTTTTGAAAGCGATAAATTTGATTCGGATCGGGCTGTGTGCGGCGGTTGTTTTAGCTGGGGTTGCGTGCTCCAAGGGCGCCAATGAGGCACAAAATCCAGCGGCGCTGGCACCAAGCGTGTCAGCTGCGACCGGGGTGCTAACGTTTCCAGCCAAAGACGTCATAATGACCGTCAACGGTGAGCCCGTGGATCGTGCGCTGGTGTTGAGCTATGCCAATGAACGCGGCTTCGATCTAACGGATCCGGCTCAGCTCAAAATTGCTACAGACTACGTGGCTGAACTGCTGGCGATTGCGCAAGCGGCACGCCTTGATTCGTACAGCACCTCGCCCGAGTACGCGTTGAATCAACTGAAAGTCGCGGCGAGCGTTTACGTGAAGCATTTAGCCAGCACACCTGCCTTCACGGATGCCGAAGTTCAGGCAAATTTCGAGGGCCAAATCGCGGCCACGGGCGGCGTGCAATTGCACGTCCAACAAATTATTGTAAATCAGGTATTGGCGGCGCAAACCGTGCAGGCCGCACTCGCGAGCGGCAAGCCTTTCAGCGCTGTGATGGCCGAGCTACGCGGCACGCCAGGCGTGCTTGACGCCAAGGATTTAGGCTGGATTACCGTACTTTCATTGCCTGAAGCACTGCGTGCGCCCACGCTGGCACTGGCACCAGGGAGTTACACGCCGACGCCGATAAGCTTGGGTAGCGCGTCGCACTTTCTCAACGTCATTGAAACCAAGCCGCTCACTGCGCCTAATTTTGCTGATGTTAAAGAGGGCATGCGCAAAGCTATGGAGGAAACCCGCGCGGAAAGATCAATTGACAAAATCAATGCACAGAGCAAGGTCGAACTCCGCTAACCTTAGAACTTGTTTTAACTTGCTAAAACTAGCAAACAATAATTATTTGTTCACCGGGGATCGAACGCTTTGAACATCGTTAGCATGGATGAATCGATCAACCCAACGCGACTGGCACGCTGCTTTAATGCCAGCACAGCGTGTGTAGCGACAGTGCGCGTGCGTGATTTGACGGTTGTTGACGTCAATTTGGCTTTTGAAGCGTGCACGGGAATTACGCGCGGGGCCATAGTCGGGCGCAATAGCGAAAGTTTTGGCCTTTGGCAAAGCCCGGAACATCGAAGGCTAATCATTGCCGAGCTCTCTGAGAGCCACCGCGTGGTCAGTAAAGCGGTCAGTTTTAATGCCGCGAGTCAGCAATATGCGGATGGCTTTCTATGTATCGAGCCGTTTCACTTCGCAGGCGAAGCATTTTTTCTCTTCATCACCCAAGACGTACGATTTTATGCAACGCCCGAGGACGCATTGCTGCGCCCATTGGCAAATAATCGCGATCTTTTTGAGAATGCAGCAGCACTAGATCAAGCCCGAATTGAGTCAGATCGTTTGAAGGAGCGCTACCGCATCGTCGTGGAACATTCGCGCGAAGGCGTCTATATCGTGCAAAATGGCGTCATTATTTTCGCCAATCCAGCCTTAGTGTGCGCCTTGGGCTATCCATCGGATGAACTGCTGGGCGTCAACTATACCGACGTCTTGGTACATCCCGAAGATCGCGCGTTCATGCGCCAACGCATAGCGCTACGTGCCGCAGGTGGCACACCAGACAGTAGCTATGAAATTCGCGTTATTCGTAAAGACGGTGCCTCAAGATTATTCGCCGTTCGCGCGGATGCCTTACATTTAAGTGATGGTGTAGCCATTACCGGCACCATGCGCGACATCACCGATGAACGCGCCAACGAAGACAAACTCGCACGCGCTGAAGAACGCTACCGGAAGCTATTTGAGAATGCGGCTGTGGGCATGTTCCAAACCGACAGCGCTGGCAATTTGAACGAGGCCAATGTGGTGATGCTGCGCATGTTTGGTTTTGCCACCTTTGAACTGATGCGCAGCAATTTCGCCAACTTATTACCCGCGATTGCCGACGCCAGAGATCGTGAGCTGATTCAAAGTGCGATGCATGCAGGGGTCACCCTAGAAAATATCGAAACACGGCTCATTCATCGCGATGGGCACGAGTTTTGGGTTTCTATGTCGATGCGTTCGGCGCAATGCGATGAAAGCGCGCAGCAGTCTAGGCTTGCGGAGTTGGGAAATAAGTCGCCACTGGCGGACACGGGAAATGCATCAATCTCGATCGAAGGCAGCATGCAAGATATTTCCGCGCGTCGCTTAGCGGAACTGCAGCTCAAATTCCAAGCAAATCATGACAGCCTGACCCGATTGCCGAATCGGTCGCGCTTCGAGGCGATCTTGGGCGAGTATTTTGAGCGCCTGCGTCACCCAACACAGCGTCAACTTAGTCACGCACACGACGATGCTTACTGGGTGTTGCTGTTGGATTTAGATGGTTTCAAAGTCGTTAACGATAGTCTTGGGCATGCGGCGGGTGACGAGCTACTGGTTATGATTTGCGATCGCATGATCAAAACACTACCGCATGATTTGGTGCTTTCACGCTACGGCGGCGATGAATTTGCCCTGGTCACCCGATCCCCCATGCCGCAAGCGGTATCGACCGAAATTGCAGAGGGCATATTGGGTGCGCTAAGTCAGCCCTTTCTTGTGCGCGGGCAACAAATTTTTGCGTCTGCCTCAATTGGCATTTCACGCATGGATTCCAGCTACAAAGACGCACAACATGTGATGCGCGATGCCGATACCGCGATGTATCGCGCGAAAGCACTCGGTAAGAGCCGGTACGAAGTGTTCGACGGTGCCATGCATCGCGCCGCGCAATCGCGTTTGCAGCTCGAGACAGACCTACGCTTTGCCCTCGAACGCGGTGAGTTTGTAACCTATTATCAGCCGATTGTGGAGTTAGCAAGCGGCAAAATAGTCGGTGCAGAAGCGCTCACGCGCTGGCAGCATCCAGTGCGCGGCTTACTATTACCGGGGGAGTTCATTGCAGTAGCGGAAGAATCCGGCTTGCTCATTGGGGTTGATTGGCACGTGATCGATCACTCGTGCAAACAATTGGCCGTTTGGCAGCGAGAATTTGGCGCTGCGGCGCCAGAATCGGTGAGCGTCAATATTTCGGATCGCTTGTTTGCTAGTCGGGGCTTTCCGGGGTCTTTGAGCGATTTGTTACGGCGCACCGGTGTCACACCTAGTGCATTGCAGCTGGAAATTACGGAAACCGTTTTTCGCGGAAACTATGCCGAAACACTGGTTATTCTGCGCGAGCTCAAAGCGCTCGGCGTGCGCTTACTTGTGGATGATTTCGGCACCGGCTATTCGTCACTGGTCTCCTTTACCCAGGCAGCATTTGATGGCCTTAAAATTGATCGAGGTTTCATTGAAGACATTGAGGCAAACGACCGAAATCAGGCTTTAGTAAAAACAATGTGTCAGTTTGCTCATGATCTGAACATGAGTGTAGTGTGCGAAGGTGTTGAACGCGAAAGCCAGATGCAAATTCTAATTAACCTAGGTTGTATCTTTGGACAGGGGTTTCGCTATGCCCCAGCATTGCCACCCGAAGCCTTTGCCAGTCGTTTACGGTTAGCGCTTGCACCACGAGCCTAATCAAGCGGCCTAACATTGATTTCTTGGCATTGATTTCTTGGCAGATAATTTTTGACCCATATTTTTTTGACAGCGCATCTCCCGCAACTGAATCCTATTTTGTAGATGCCACTATGCATTTTCGTCTCGCTTTAATTTTTGTATGCAATTTTGTTTTTTCTCACGCTGTCCTTGCTCAGGACGACGCGCTTGACGCATTGCCAAGCAGCATCGAAACCGTACAAATCGAAGTATTGGTGTTTCGTTTTCCTGGCAAAGGCGCGAGTTCGGAGTTAAAGCCAGGACAAGCACCGGCATCCAGTGTCGGACAAGCCATTGTGGGCTCCAGCGATGGCGCTAGCGAACTCTACAGTGAAGTGGAGCCAGCTCAGCGACGTCTAAACGGCGCTATGGCGAGAATTCAAGCAAGCAGCGATCTCAAGCCACTGCTGTTTACCGCCTGGCGCCAAAATTTGTCGGACGCACGCTGGGTAACGCTGCAAGCTAGTGGATCGGACACTGAGCGAGTCAGTGGACGTTTGCTACTAACGCCAGGAAAACCGCTGGGACTTAAGCTTGAGTTGCAGCTTGATGGTGCACAAATTGACAGCGTGCAAACCAACGTTTCTGGTAATGCTTCGGCTAACGCGCGTTTTCGTATGCGCGCCAATCGGCCGGCACATTTTGAAGAAACTCTATACTTTGATCACCCTGCACTGGGTGCGCTGGTGCGGGTAGACTTAAGTGCTCAATGAAAGCATGGACTCAGTGAGAGCATGGGCTCAGTGAAAAATTAATGCCGCGCCCCGCCCAGCCTTAATCTCGGACAGTACTCGAGGCAACTCCGAGGTTATGGCTCGGTGTTGCGGAACACTCAAAAAAGTAGGTAGCCACTCGGCGTAGGAATTCACCGCACAGGTGCCACGGATACAAAAATTACTAATCAAACTCGAGCGCGCGCCGCACGGCATGCCCAACTCACACGCTGCAAGCTGAAACACCGCACGCAAGCTATCCATTTCCTTGTCTGGCCAGGGTTTCTGGCTCAAATTACCCCAACCGAATCCGGCTAGGCTAAGCGCACGCGCTGCTTCCCAAATCGCCTCGGGATCCGTTGAGCTAAGTGCGCTTTTCAGTTCACGCTCAAACTCGGCAATCGTGGCCTCAGTAGGGCTAGTAAGTTGACGCAACATTAGCTTCGCCACCACATCACCGCCGGCTGCGGCCTGCTTTAACCAGCGCGCACGTTCTTCATACACGTCAGGTGTGGCAATTAACAGCGCTTCGCATCGGCTGTAGCCAGCATTTGCCAGCGCAATACGACGAGTGCGAAACGGGTCGTCCGCTTTAACCGTGGGTAAAAATAAATCCATCCATTCTTTGCGTGTTTTTGGCCCGGCAAAAAGACCGCAGTATTCATAGATTTTAAGAAGTTTTCGCGCGTTTAGGGCTGACACCGGTGTTTGTGCTAATTTTTTGGCTAACGCACTTAAATCCAGCGCCGTTTCCAAATCACCTTGCTGCGATTTTGACAAGGCTGCAGACACCGCTGAAGGTTTCGCCAAAACGCTGCCTGGCCCGGCAAAAACAAAGGTGCTAAGCAGTAAGAGTGCGCAGCCGATCACAATTTGAAGAAACTTCGTTTCCGCTTCGCAATTTGTCCGCCTTTGGCGGATTGCTACGCTAACAAAGGTGTTTATTCGCATCGTTTACAGTACACCCAGAGCTAAGCAGTAAGTGCCAACGTTACCCAAGGCGCAATCAACTCACGCCCTTCCGGCGCGTAGGAGCGAAACTCCATGAGTTTGAACGGTACCGTGTCCAGTTCAAGCGTCTCTTCGTCGTGTGTTGCTGGGCCGTCAAACTTAATAGTAAGTGCACCCAACTCGGAATCGCCAAGTGCCTGGATTAAATGCCGCAGCTCGACGCTGGTGGGCCATTCACTCAACGCGCAGGAGGCGATCGCGATAGTCGTGCCATCGGGTGCCAGTGCACGCACCTTAGCCAAAGTTAGTTGGTTAATTTGACGCAATTCGATGCCAAAAAGCCAATCACCACGCATATCAATGCCGCGCAGCACTTCAATCGGGCGGCGGCGCACCAAGGGCGCTAGCTCCGATTCAATGACCAATACCGTTTTTATGCGCTGGGCTGGATAACTTTGGTAGGGTTCGTTATAGGACATGGGCGCTTTTGCGTGCCGACAATGTCGTTAGTCTGTCACATTGCCTGCGCGTGCGCGCAACAATTACGAACGAATTCCAGGTTTAGCCTATTAATTAGGGCGGAAAACCCAAGTTATTTGCCAGGCTTCCGATGAACGTGTCGTTTTTAGTTACGAATGGTGTGTTGACTTGCCGTGTATTTCGCCCGATCTAGCCAAGTTTCGCGCCTAGTTAACGCCGCCTAGATGTTTGCGTGCAGTTTATTTGCCGTAACAGGGCGTTAGCCATTAGCATCCGGGCATTCGATTTTTTAAGCAAGGAAGCGCCATGCGCACGCATTATTGTGGCTCAGTGAATGAGTTGGTGATTGGTCAGACGGTAAGCTTGTGCGGGTGGGCCGATACCCGGCGCGATCATGGTCAGGTGATTTTTATTGATTTGCGCGATCACGAGGGCATTGTGCAGGTCGTGGTTGAACCGGATCAAGCCGAGGCTTTTAAGTTCGCGGAAGCGGTCAAGTACGAATATTGTTTGCGCATTACCGGGCGTGTGCGTGCGCGTGACGCCGCTGCGATCAACGAAAAAATGCCCACGGGTCGCGTTGAGGTTTTTGCCACCGAAGTCGAGGTGCTGAACGCGGCTGCCCCCCTACCCTTCATGCTTGATGAAGTGCCAAATGAAGAAACGCGGCTGCGTTATCGCTATTTAGATTTGCGCCGTCCGGCGATGCAGCGCACCATGCGCATGCGCACCAAGTTGACGCAATCTATTCGCAAGTTTTTAGACGCGCGTGGCTTTCAGGACATTGAAACGCCGATTTTGACCAAAGCCACGCCGGAAGGCGCGCGCGATTATTTAGTGCCGTCACGTGTGAATGAAGGCGAGTTTTATGCCTTGCCGCAAAGCCCGCAATTATTTAAGCAGTTGCTGATGATGGCGGGAATGGATCGCTACTATCAAATTGCGCGCTGTTTTCGCGATGAAGATTTGCGCGCGGATCGCCAGCCAGAATTTACCCAGCTTGATATTGAAATGGCGTTTGTCAAAGAGCGCGATGTGCAGGATTTGGTGGAAGGCATGGTGCGCCATGTGTTTAGCGAAGTTGCACAGATTGACTTACCGCAACCCTTTCCGCGCATGAGCTACAGCGAAGCGATGCGCCGCTATGGTTCGGACAAGCCTGATCTGCGCAATACGATGGAGTTAGTAGATGTTGCGGAACACGTAAAGTCGGTTGAATTTAAAGTGTTTTCTGGCCCGGCAAACGATCCATCGGGACGCGTTTGCGTGTTGAAAGCGCCGGGTGGTGCCAGTTTGAGCCGCAAGCAAATAGACGAATACACGCCTTTTGTCGCGAAATATGGCGCGAAAGGCTTGGCTTGGATTCGCGTCGATGATTTAGCCAAGGGCCGCGAAGGCATGACCAGTCCGATCGTCAAATTCTTAGACGACGCAGCATTAAACGGCGTACTGCAGGCGGTTGATGCCAAAACCGGCGACATTTTGTTCTTTGGTGCCGGGCCCTATCAAACCGTCAGCGACTACATGGGCGCACTGCGCTTGCAGGTCGGCAAAGATTTGAAGCTAGTGCAAACCGGCTGGGCCCCGCTCTGGGTGGTGGACTTCCCCATGTTTGATTACGACGCCGACAACGCGCGCTGGGTCAGCCTACACCACCCGTTTACCGCGCCCAGCATTGATTCCGCCGAGGCGCTGAAAGCCAATCCTGGTGCCAGTTTAAGTCGTGGCTACGATTGCGTACTCAATGGCTCGGAAATTGGTGGTGGCTCCATCCGAATACACCGCCCCGAATTGCAGTCAGCGGTGTTTGATTTGCTTGGCATTAGCAAAGAGGAAGCGCAGATCAAGTTTGGCTTCCTACTCGATGCGCTGAAATACGGCTGCCCCCCGCACGGCGGCATTGCTTTTGGCATTGATCGCATCGCTGCACTGATTGCAGGTGTCGAGTCTATTCGCGAAGTCATTGCGTTCCCGAAAACCGCCTCAGCACAATGCCCGTTGACCTCAGCACCCTCAGAAGTGCCAGAAAAGCAGCTGCAGGAATTGCATGTGAAGGTGGTGCGGACGGAAAAGAAGATTGCTTAGTTAGAACTTACGCCCAGCGCTTAAATAGGCGTTCGACGACTGCTCGGACGCTGTTTGTTCTTCGCTCAAAAAGCCACCAAGCAATTACTGACCCTGCGATCAATATGGATAGCTCAAATAGATAAATCCCAAACATTTCGATATTCGGCTGATTTTGCACTCCATTATGAAATTTGCTTGCTAAAACCATCAGAATTGGAAAATGGAATAAGTAGAGCGAGTAGGATATATCCGAAAGCCGAATCACATGAGCGTGTACTATTGACGGCAGTTTTTCAGGCTTTTTTAAATTTACGATTGAAAGAGCAGTCATGGCAAAGAAAAAACCAACGACAATATCCTTACTAAATAATATTGCTGGGTTAGGCATTTTGCTGTATGCAAGCGCCGCAACAAATAAAAATGCACATGGCACAATGAAATATTTGTTTTTGTTACCAAGCGTGTCTTTTAAGACATAAACACCCACCCCCATTAACCACACAAAATAGCCAACAATAAGCCCAATTGCATTATCACGAGGGATCAAGCTTAACGCAGCTATCAGAAATACGGTAATAGCTACCGCTATGGCGCGCGTTTGGTTTTTCTTTGCGATGAATATTAGCACTGCGCTTGGAAATGCTACATAGTACCAAAATTCACTGGCCAAGCTCCAAAGCGGGCCATTGCTTCCAAATATTGGCGTTAAAATATTTTGAACAAAGAAAACATTGCCAAAAAAAGTCGTCAGCGACAACGAGTAATTTTCCAACGATGGCCCTGAGCACCACAAAGCATAATACTCGCCACTCAAAACTCCTGGCGCGTTTAAGCGTAAATATAAATCAATAATGGCTGTAAATAAAAGCGCAGGGATCAAAACAAGCCAAAGACGAGTGAGGCGGGATATTGCATAACTTTGAAAACTAAAATTGGCCGCATTTTTTAAAACTGAACCACCAACAAAAAAACCGCTCAAAACGAAGAAAATCATGACCGCCTCATGGCCAAATGACGTCAATCCATAAAATATTTTTTGCAACACTCCTTTGTTTTCAACGTGCGCATAATCAACAAATGCTGCAGCGCGCAAGTGCCCAGCACAGACAGCAAGCGCACTCAATCCGCGAATCGCATCAAACCAAAAATTTCGGTCTGCATTGTTGGAGACATTTGAAACACTTGACTTTCGGGATTTGACATCTTGGGTTACCAAATTACTCATTGCCATCCTAAGTCATCGCCACAGCAACGCCGAAATGCCAACACAGCTTGCAATCAATAAAAGATGTGCAAGCACTTCCCACAGTCGAATCTTCTGCGTGCCCGGTGTGGCGCGATACCACGCCTCGACTGATGTTGACACAACGCCGCCACCCATAAAAATCAAAAAAACGCTGAACCAGCGCACATCGAGCTGGTAAAGATCAATAACCGTGTTGACGACGCCTATCGCTGCCACTGAGCCACCGGCATAAAACATGAGTGCCGTGCGTACCATACGCCAATGGTTTACTGGCTCATCTGTGGGATCTTCGGACGGTGCCAATGGGAGTGGCGGCAGTGCATCCGCATTATTCGCGCCGCTAGTTTGCGGAGCGGCGGGTAAAGCGGGATTTGCTGGCGTTTGTGGATCTCGTCCGTCGGTTAAGCAAATTTTGACCTTGGGGCCGAGCACGCCAAAGCGCACCACATCGCCATCTTTGAGCACGGCGCGCTCGACCCGCACGTCGTTTAGAAAGGTGCCGTTCGTGCTTTGCGTGTCGAGTAATTCGACGCAGTCTTGCCGTTGCCGCAGCACGGCGTGATAGATCGAGGTCGATTTTTCGTTCACGAATACCAAATCACAGTCGCCCGAACGGCCGATGCTGATGGTCGTTTGTACAAACGTTTCAAGATCGCCCTTGCGCGCGCCGTCTAGGTGTTGGACGATAATTCGATTCAGTTTTGTGCTGCTCATTCCGAAATTGCTTGTTCAGTAGGTTGGATCGTACTGCTAAAGCAGTGTTTTCCGGCATTGTCGCCTACTTCAGAACCTGAGACTATGGGTCTGCTTTGATATTTGCTTTGCTGGCGTTTTGACGGGGAATCTTATGGTGAAGATTGATTGGCAGACGGGCACGTGATTGCGGCCGCAGAACCGCAAAAAGCCGATTTTGAGCGCGCCTCACGCGAGCTGCGTCAAAGTGCCTTAGGCTTGGCACAAGCGTGGCAAGCTTTGATGCGCGCAGGCTGGTCGAGCGCCCAGCTGCGGCCATTGCTGCTGGCGCTGCGTCAGTTGATCAAGGGCTGTGACCGCTTGCGATTAGCCAGCTTGCGCAAACGCTCGAATGATCTGGAGCTGATGCTCGTGCCGTTTGTGACGGGTTTGGGCGTGATGGGCGACAGTGGTTCCGCGCTCAAACCGCAGGCCGACCAAACGCGCGCCATTGAAGCGGCGGTCTCAGCCTTGACAAGCAGCGTGCTAGCGGTTGATTTGGGCCCCTCGCTGCCTGGGTTCTTGTTGGCGAACGCGGCGAATGATGTCGTCGTCGCGACAGCCGCGCATGTTGCCACCCCGCCTACGCCTGCGGTTGCACCGGAAAGGCCGCTGGTCAAAACCTTAGTGGCACGGCTAACGGATGCCAATACCGTCGTAGTGTTGCGCGCAGATACCGATTTGGCCGCAGGCTTAATTGATGCGCTGAAAGAGCGCGGGCACCGAATTCTTGAGCTTTCCACGACGCAAGCCTTGGAACAATTGCTGTTGCAAACCATGCCGGGCGCTGTGATTGCAGATGCGCGCTTTCTTAATGGCATTAGCCGTCAGCTGAGTGCGCTCAAGGCGCGCCCAGGCACGGCAGAGGTTGATGCGGCGGTCGTGGTTATTTCAGATCGGCGTGATTTAGGCAGACGCCTGCTGGCGAATCGCAATGGTGCCGTGGGCTACTTTGAAGAACCGGTTGATGTCTTGGAAGTCAGTGCGGTGCTGGCGCTGAAAACGCCAAAGGCAGCGGTCGAAGTAGCGCATCGCGCGTTACTTTGTACCCACAATCAGAACTTTAGCGAAGAATGCGCGCGCTGGCTAATGACCGCGAATGTCGCCACAAGGATCGAACCGAACGCGATTGGCGCGCTGGCAGCGTGTTTGGACTATGCCCCGGAAGTGCTGCTCATCGATGCCTCTGTCAAGCAAGACGAAGCGCTACGTCTGGTAACTGAGCTGCGCCGCCATGCGCGTCATGCGCATCTGCCGGTCGTATTATTTTCTGGCCTAAACAGCTTAGCGCAGCGTGAGCGCGCGATTGCGGCCGGTGCCGATGAGTACCTCATTGAACCCGTTAAGCAGCGGCATTTGCTGAGTGTCGTGGTGGCGCGCTTAGAACGTTTGAGTCTTTTGCGTCAAACCGGCGCGAGCCCAAAAAGCCATTCGGGCATGCTCAGCCGCAGTGAATTTTTAGTCGAATATGCGCGCCAACCAGAGCTGGCATTGATCTTTTTGCTGATTGATCAAACGGAGGCGCTGGGTGCTAGCTATCCAGTTTCGGCTTTTGATCAGCTGGATGCAGGCATTGCGGCCTTGATACGGCCCAGGCTTAAAAGTAAAGAGCTACTTGCATATTTTCAAGACGGCCAGTATTTGCTTGCAGTGCGCACCGGGAGTGATCGGGCGGCTGCGGAAATTCAACTGGATGAATTGGCTGAGAAATTACGCCGCAGTGTGGAACAGGCGCGCATAGATTTGGGTAATGGCGCGGAAAAATTGACCGCAAGCGTGGCTTGGATACGCCCGCAGGGTGAGCACATGTCTGTCGTGTCGCCTGATCGGCGAGACTTGACGCAACAAAAAGGCGCCGAGCACGCCTTGCATTTGGCGCGCCATGCGGCGCGGTCATTGAAAGAAAGCGGCGGCAATCAAGTGCGTTCGTCCTCGACGGTCGAATTGGTTAATCCAAGCAATAAAGCCGCGCGCGCCGACGTTCCGATCTTGTTGACCTTGCAGCCCTTGCTTTGTGCCTCCGGCAAGCTTCAGGGACAATACCTTGCAAATTTTTGGTGGCAGGGCGCGGCGGCGGGACGCAATGAGGCAACGCGAGTGGATGCGGGCTTAGCGGGCTACGCCCAGGCAGCGGCACAAGCGCGGGCGGCTGGACATATTGCAGCGTTTGATCGGCGTATTTTGTTGGCGGCGCTGAACCGACGCAGTGAAGAGCTTAAACGCGGGCGGCAAGTCCGTCTTTTCGTGCAAATTGGCGCTGAAAGCGTCACCGATGGCGCACTTTGTAGTTGGCTGGCACAACAGCTCAATACGCTCAAACTTTCCGGCAGCGGCTTAAGCGTTTATGTCGAAATCGGCGCTGCGTTTGCGCATCCGGGCGCGTGGCAACACCGCTTGAGTGAGTTACACAGCTTGGGAATGCGGGTAGGTTTGCTACTGAATTCACCGGATACCGAACAGCACGCGATGATTGCCACGGTGCAGTACGACTTTGCAATTTTGCAAGAACGGCCACGCGAACAAGAGCACGCCGAGGAGTTTGACGATAGCGTCGATGCGTCAGGGCTTGCATGGGCTGAGCGCGACGCCGCTTGGCTGCAGCTATTGCGACGCGTGCGTGAGCGCGGCTCGGTTAGCATCGTGCCCGGCGTCAAATCCCGCGTTGAGCTGGATCAGCTGCGCTCTTTGCGTGTGGATTTTGTTGCTAGTGATGTGTTAGCACCGGCCTCTGATGCCGCAGATTTTGACTTTGCGCGCTCGGCTCGGGGGTAACTCGGACAATTGGGAATGGCTCAGTACCTATTCGCATTCCCAGCCAAACTAAACCCGCCAGCGATACCCCACGCCATGCTGGGTATCAATCGCGTCAAATTCGGCGTCGACAAAAATGAATTTTTTGCGGATGCGCTTAATGTGTGACGTAATCGTGGCTTCATCGACCACAACTTGCGCAGCGCTCATCAGTTGATCGCGGTTTTTCACATGGCCCGGGTAGCGAGCCAGGGCGTGAACGATCCAAAATTCGGTAACAGTGAGTTCGACCTCGACGCCGCCCCACATGACGCGCATGCGTTCACTTTCTAGACGCAGCTTGCCGTGCTCTAACACTTCTTCCAAACCAATGGGTTGGCGCAACGCTTCCACACGCCGGAACAAAGTCACGATGCGCGCCAGCAGCTGCTGGAGGCTGACATCTTTGCTCAAATAGTCATCAGCACCTAAGCGCAGGCCGCTAATAATGTCAAAGTCGGTGTCGCGCGCGCTTAAGAATACGATGGGTAGCGTCGACGAACGGCTGCGCAGGCCGCGACATAAATCAAAACCGCCTTCAGGCTCATCGCCCAAACCCACGTCAATCAGCACCAAATCCGGTAGACGCAATGCAAACGCGCGCTCGGCGGTCGCGCGGTCGGCAAATACTTGCACTTCATAGCCGTAACGTTTGAGCGCATCGGCGTAATTGGCGCGGATGATGGGTTCGTCTTCAACAATGGCGATTAAGCGGCCCACAAATTTCCTTGAACTGGATCAGTGCGCCTTTTATGCCTAGCGATCAGGTGCCTGACAAGGGGTTGCGCGCGGATTGCCCCTGATTGCGCCCAAAATCGGCGCTAAAACGGCGATGGCTACGTGCAAGGTCGCGGTTGCTGTTGAATACAAGACAAAATATTTCGGAATTCGCTAGCATCGAGCATCAATAATTTCGGTGTAAAAACTATGACTGAAGCTGCTTTTGAAAGCCTAGAAGACGATATCAACGCCGCATTTGAAGCGCGCAGCACATTGACGGCGGCGAATTGCCCGGAAACCTTGCGGCATGCCGTCAATCGGGTATTTCATGCTTTAGAGGCCGGTACGGCGCGGGTCGCGACGCCGACTGACGGTGGCTGGCAGATTCACGAATGGCTGAAAAAAGCGGTATTGCTGTCGTTTCGTATCAATGACAGCGAAGCCATACTGTCCAGCCCGCAAAACTACTTCGATAAGGTGCCGCTGCGCTTTAGTGATTCAGAAGAGTTTGGGCATTTAGGCATACGAGTTGTACCCGGTGCGGTCGTGCGCAGCGGTGCGCATATTGGCCGTGATGTCGTGTTGATGCCAAGTTTTGTCAATATCGGCGCGTTTGTCGGCGCGGGTTCAATGGTTGATACCTGGGCCACGGTCGGTTCGTGTGCGCAAATTGGCGCGCGCGTGCATTTGAGTGGTGGTGTCGGCATTGGCGGCGTGCTGGAGCCCTTGCAAGCGGCACCGACGATTATTGAAGACGATTGCTTTATTGGCGCGCGCTCGGAGGTGGTGGAAGGCGTGATTGTCGAACGGGGCAGCGTGATCGGCATGGGCGTTTATTTGGGGCAAAGCACGCGGATTTTTGATCGTGCCACCGGGCAAGTCAGCTATGGCCGCGTGCCTGCGGGCTCGGTTGTGGTGTCCGGCAGCCTGCCCGCCGCTGATGGCAGTCACGGGCTTTACTGCGCCGTAATCGTGAAAAAAGTCGACGCACAAACCCGCAGCAAAACCAGTATCAATGAATTATTGCGGGCTTAACCGTGCTGGATCTCAAATCCGCTGATCTCAACTCTGCCTGCCTATTCGCACCCTAGCTTTTAGCACCCCAGCCGCTCAGCCGCATCTACGTGTGTGTGTTTTCGGCCGCACACAGTATTTTCCAATCCAGGTATGAGCCTGAGCAAAGCAAAAATCAAGGTTCGATTTGTTGAGTTGCTGGCGTTAAAGATCAGAGTGTAGCGCGCGCCTGGGAATTTGCTGTGGCCCGAGTGGAAGCGGGGTCAAGGGCGCG
>JANNYA010000255.1:0-3177 GCA_031409855.1 Rhodanobacteraceae bacterium
CGCGCCCTTGACCCCGCTTCCACTCGGGCCACAGCAAATTCCCAGGCGCGCGCTACACTCTGATCTTTAACGCCAGCAACTCAACAAATCGAACCTTGATTTTTGCTTTGCTCAGGCTCATACCTGGATTGGAAAATACTCCAGCTGCTGTGTGACGCGCGTTGGGAAGGGGTGTTTTTGGCGTATGAAGGTGCGCAGTTCGCTGAAGTTTTGAGCTTGGTCGACACGCCAGAAAACTGGGAGTCAGCTTGGGCAAAGTTTAAGGAAGTAGTGCCAAGTTATGACGGTAGATATATGAACTTTCGACCCTTCACCCCAATTGAAAGAACGCAATTTTGTGGTTGGATTGCCAAGGAGATCGAAAATGACGCAGAAGTATAATTTTCAGGCACGCAATGCCTTGAAAACAAATCTTCAACTCAGATTTGCCCATTTGCTTCAATGTTTTTTTGCGCTGCTGACAATTTCACTCGGTGCCTGCGCTGCGGCACCCACCGAGATTGATTTGAAGGTGCAATTCGTGAATGCGCAAACATTGAAGCCACTCAACGACGTTTTCGTTGGCGTGATGTGGATGGAAAATCGCACCGATAAATGCCTAAAACACGCGCTACAGCAGACAGATTCAAATGGCAGGGTGCACTTTAAGCGGGTTTCAGGCGCTTGGCGCATGCCGCTTCAGGCGATGGGACTTGATCTTCAAATGATCAACCGCGAATACGATGAAAAATCCGGCCGCTACTTTCATCGACTGAAAATGCAGCGCCACGGCGTTGCAAAAAGCCATCAGTGGGAAAAGATGCTTCTTGATCTTGGTTACGAAAAAATTGACCGCAGTGAGTACTCCGAGATTGAGTATGTGCTGTGGCTGCCAGCAAATAAGGCCAAATATGAAAATGGGTTTGAGCCCGTTTACATGTTGTCGGCCCGCGCCACTCCCTTCGACGCGTCGCAGTACTACACGCGCATTTATGGCCCCTGTGTTTACCGTCAGTACGACGCAAAAACAGCCAAGGTCACAGAAACTGTAGACCAATCCGAATACAGCGACGAAATGCTAAGTGCGCTAAACCGCACCAAAGCGCTGGCGCAGTATCAACTGTTGTGTGATGCGCGTTGGGAAGGTGTGTTTTTGGGATACCAAATGAGCCAGTTTGTTGAGACCTTTGCACTAGTCGACAAACCTGAAAACTCAGCCAAAGTATGGGAGAAGTTTCGGTCTGTCGTGCCTACCTACAAAGGTAAATACCCTGATTATCCGGGCTTTACCACAGAGGAAAGGCAGCAGTTTTGCGGTTGGATTGCCGGGGAGATACAAAAATGACGGGCAAGAGTAATTTTCAAGCATGCGTTGTCAGACTGCTGGCTTGCTGCTTAGGCGTAGGGTTACATAGCGCTGCCTTGAGCTATGAAGTTCAAACGCACGCATTGATTACGCGCGAGGCATTCAATATATCGTTGTTAAAGGGAAGTAGCCCAGCGTCTACAGAGCTTTATCTGCGCCTTGGATTCGATCGATTGGATAGGAATGATCCCTTTCAGCAAACCGAGCCCGGAAACTGCACTGGCCCAGGTGCCGTTCCGCAGAAGGACGGCTACATCGACGCAAATGGCGCTTGGCTGGAGAGCGGCGCAGTGCCGCCGGACAGCAATAACCGTCGGTTTCGCTGCATTCTGCAATACGAGCGTGACGCGTTCCCGCCAGAATACCGTGGGCTAGTTCAGGTGCCAGAATTGGGCCCGCGGCCCGAAGTACGCTTTGAAGCCTGGCTAATGCGCGGCGTGATTCGCGAAGATGATCTTAAAGCTTCCACATATCCGGCAGGCGAGTTGATTCCCGATCCTGACCCCTGGGGCGATCAAAATCGCCCGGTCACCGTTAGCCATTTCTATATTCCCACCAGCAACACGTCGGGCATTGTGCCGTTTTCCAATCCGATTTTTAACCCACCCACCGCGCTGCAGGGCGCCATGGGAACGGCCGATCCGCTGGAAGCAAACCCTGCGCCAAATGTGCTGCGCGGCAATCACTTTAGCTATATTGATGCACGTCGTAATATGTTTTTTGCGCTGACGTATAAAGAGCCGCGCAGCGTAATCAATGCCGCGGGTGCAAAGCTAGACTCAAATGTTCGCATGAGCCTATGGGCAAGCACGCTCAAAGCGCTGGGGCACGTGACGCATCTATTGCAAGATCAAGCATCGCCGCAGCATGCGCGCGGCGAGATGCACAACTACGTGTGCCGTTTTCCGCTGAACATATTCAACCAGGATATTGCGACACGCACTTACGAGAACTTTGTCAACTACCGAACGATTTTTACGCTGTTTAATGCAAATAACTCAGCGCGTTTTTACACGGCAACTAATGGCTGCGAAGAGGGAAAATGGGATCGCTTGTTTCGACAGGCCGGTCAAGCGCCTGATCAGCTGCCTACTGCCAACACGTGGCTTCCCCCGCCAGGGCAAAACACCTACCCAATCCCCCAGTTCAGCGTACAACGAAAATTCTTCACCACTAGAGCACCCGGCGGAAATGGTCAGGCGGACCTGCTGACGCGCGCCGGCTTGGGCGATTATTCCAATCGCGGGTTTTATACCGAGGATAAAATGGAGGGCAGCTTTCTGAGCCCGCCTGCATCCAGCGCCGATCCCTCGTTTACCGACGGTGTTGTGCGCGAGCTGATCGTGCCCGGCAAAGGCAAGGTGAAAGTCAAAGCGCTTTATTGGCAGGTGCCAGATCCAGTCGCGCCCAATTATGCAGACCCGAACCTGCTGGCGGGCAAAGCGCCGATCGTGTCCTATGGGCAGTTTGGGTTTTTCGGGGCGTTCGGCGTCAAGCGCCGCATCTTGACGCTCGATAACTACAATCAAATGGCCGACATGCTAATTCCGCGTACGATTGCTTATACGGCTGGCTTTGTGAACTTCTTCTTTCGCGGAAAACTCACCGTCGACCCCATTCAACAGCGCGTCTTCGCGGTGATGAATCAAGGCGAGCCACACACCATGAACGCGGATGGCTACCCCATTCGCACCAGCAATGGCCAGATATTTGGCTTCGAGAAAATTCGCCTGCGGGTGCGCAACAGCACCGATCCGATTACCGAATCGGGCACCAATACGGTAGTGCCGCAAACGGTGGGTGCCGGCAAGCTGGTCGCGGTTGCACGCTAC
>JANNYA010000256.1:0-43262 GCA_031409855.1 Rhodanobacteraceae bacterium
CGTTGCAATGCCTGAAACCAGCTTTTCAACCCTGCAATACAAAACTGGCGGCAACGGCTATATGGATTTAGATGGCCAGATATGGATTACCGGCACACTGGTAGGCCGTTGGATAACACCGGTTGACGAAACGGAAGCAAATTACTTGCAATTGACGCTTATCCCCGATGCAGACATGACGACGCGGATGCCGAGTTATGAGGGCTACGTCACTAACGTGATTTTCTTAAATAATGAAGAGGTAGCAATCAAATCAGGATTTCAGCCAAGCGCCTCGCGGGCGTTGCTGTCAAGAAAAGTGCTTCGTATCGAGCAACGCGGTGAGTTTTTACTTGAAAACTTGAGTGTTTCAATCGATTGTGGCGCGCAATCTGCCCTGGCGAATTTAATCCGAATCAAGCCTGAAACTAAATCAGCTAAAATCACTCTGGTGAAAGCCGATGCTTGTGGCTATTCGGATAGCGTCGGCGGTTAGCCTAATTACTTGGCGGCGGTGGTGCCAAAACCTCGCGATTGCCCTGGTGATTCGGCCCCGTCACCACGCCCGCCGCTTCCATATCTTCAATTAAGCGCGCGGCACGGTTGTAGCCAACTTTTAGACGGCGCTGCACGTAGGAAATAGACGCTTTGCGCGATTCGGTGACGATGCGCAGGGCTTGATCATAAAGCGCATCGCCCTCGCCGCCCGCCGCTTCTGGCAGCCCGGCATCGTTGATTACCCGGCCATCGCCTAAATCTTGCACGTCTTCGGTCAAACCATGCACGTAATTGGGCGAGCCAAAATGTTGCTTTAAGTACGCCACCACTTTGTGTACTTCGTGATCGTCGACAAACGCGCCGTGTACGCGTTCGGGGCTGGCGGTGCCGGGCGGCAAAAACAGCATATCGCCATGGCCGAGCAGCGTTTCTGCGCCGGATTGGTCCAAAATCGTGCGCGAATCAATTTTTGAGGACACTTGAAACGCAATTCGCGTTGGAATATTGGCTTTGATCAAGCCCGTAATCACATCCACGCTCGGGCGCTGCGTCGCCAAAATCAGGTGCACGCCCGCTGCACGTGCCTTTTGCGCTAAACGCGCGATCAATTCTTCCACCTTTTTGCCGACGATCATCATCATGTCAGCAAATTCGTCGATCACCACCACAATGTAGGGCAAGGTTTCTAAGTTTTCTGGCTTCTCACCTGCCGCAGCGCGGTTGGGGTTGAATAACGGGTCGACAATCGGCTGGCCGTTTTCGATCGCCTCTTTCACTTTGCGATTGAAACCCGCCAAATTGCGCACGCCGACGGTCGCCATCAGCTTGTAGCGCCGCTCCATTTCCGCGACACACCAGCGCAGCGCGTTTGCGGCTTCCTTCATATCAATCACGACCGGCGCTAAAAGATGCGGAATACCGTCATAAACGGATAATTCCAACATTTTTGGGTCAATCATAATCATGCGCAAATCGTTCGCGGTTGCTTTATACAAAAGGCTAACGATCATCGCGTTGAGCGCTACTGACTTACCCGAACCGGTGGTACCCGCCACCAACAAATGCGGCATTTTTTGAATATCGACCACGATTGGCTTGCCGCCGATGTCTTTACCCAAGGCCAGCGCTAACGGGCTGGCCATTTTGTCGTACGCGACCGAGCGCAAAATTTCGCTTAAGTAGACAATTTCGCGATTCACGTTCGGAATTTCTAAGCCGACAAAGGTTTTACCCGCGATCACTTCCACTACGCGCACGCTGACTTTCGACAGGCCGCGCGCGATATCACGGTCTAAGCTGGAGATCTGACTGGCGCGAATCCCTGCTGCGGGCTGCATCTCAAAGCGCGTAATCACCGGGCCTGGGTAGACGTTCATCACTTGCGCGTCGATGCGAAACTCTTTTAGCTTAATTTCGACCAACTTGCTGAGCTGCTCCAATTCTTCCGGCGTGTAGCCTTTGGACTGAATTTTCGGATCATCCAACAGGTTCAGCGGCGGCAAATCACCGGCGGCGGGAATGCTCTGAAATAGCTGCAGCTGCACCTCACGCGCGGCGCGCTCGGATTTTTCCACCGCACTTGGTGCTTGCGCCTCAATTTTGGGCGCAACCCTGTCAGCATTGCGTTTAACTTCTAGCTTGCGGGTTTCCGTGCGCTGCTCGCGCGCGGCAAGCCCAGCTTCTGCGTCATCATTGCGAGGACGCACGAGTTGTTGGCGCTGTTTATTCGCGGCGAGTCTGGCTTTCAGCCAAGCGATTAGATGCAAAACCCCCGCGCCAATGGCGTCCATACTTTTAAACCAGCTCATGCCCGTGGCTAGCGTCAATGCGACCAGGGACAAAGCCAAAGCGAACATCGTTGCTGGCCCAGAACCCAAGCCTGGCTGGATCACCTTGGTCAAAACCCCGCCCAAAACGCCGCCCGCGCCCGCTGGCAGATTCACGCCACCGCCGCGTATAGACAGTAATAGACAGCCGGAAAGCACCAATAACACGACACCCACCATGCGCAACATGGGCTCATAGGCACCGGCGTCCTGAATCGCTGCTGGCGCGCGCAATAGGCGTGTGCCGATAAAAAGCAGGGAAACGGGCAATAAATAGGCCAAATAGCCGAATAAATACAGCAATAAGTCGGCCAAATAGGCACCTGCGCGCCCGCCTAAGTTGCCGACCCGCATATTCGTGCCCGCCGCATGCGACCAGCTCGGGTCCGCCGGCGTGTAGCTCCACAGCGCAAACAGCACATACAGCGCCACCGGCAACAACAATACAAACGCGCTTTCACGCAAACGGGATCGGGTTTTATCGCTCAAGAGCGGTTTGGGTTTTAGAGCGGAATTCACAGGCAGCGCTTAGTAGGTGACTAAGTAGTTTAGCAGCCAACATCGCTTTGGACTCTGGATTTTTGCGTGCACGCAATTTTCGCGGCCCCAGATTCACGCTGGCCCGCAAATGCGATGCCACCGCACGGAAAGACTGGCCCGCACAGCGCGCCCGCTCAGACTTAAGTCCGATGATTTGACGGTGGCATCGCCCTAGACTCGCGCGCTAATTTTCAATTTGGCGGGTTCGATGAAACGCAATTTACTGTTTGCCGCGATGGCTTTGCACTTTTCGGTCGCTTTACACGCTGAAAACACTGGAAACAGTGAAAACACTGCAAAAGCAGTTGCGCGAAACGCGCAAGCAAATACTCTGGATGCGATTCAAGTCACGGCAACGCGCCGCGCTGAAAGTATCTCAGAAGTCGCCCAAGCGGTTACCGTCATCACCGAAGAAGAGCTGCGCAAACGCTCAGGTCAAACCAATGCTGACCTGCTGCACGGCGAGGTTGGTACTTTTGTGCAGCAAACCACGCCCGGGCAAGCGGTGGTGATCGTGCGCGGCCTGAAAGGCTCGGAAGTGCTGCACATGGTGGATGGCTTTCGCTTAAACAATGCATTTTTCAGAAATGCGCCGAACCAATATCCGGCATTAGTTGACCCTTTGATGATCGAGCAATTGGAAGTGGTGCGCGGGCCGGCATCGGTGCTTTACGGCTCGGACGCCATGGGCGGTGTGGTGCACATGTTAAGCCGCCCGGCGCGCTATTCCGGTACCAACGAGACTTGGGATCAATCAGCACGATTACGTACGCGCTACGCTAGCGCCGACAGTTCCAGCATTACCCGCGTGGAATATGCAGGGAATAATGATCGTTTGAGTATCCAGGCGGGCAGCACCTATCAAGATGTCAATTTGCTGCGGGTCGGGGGCGATGGGGGCAAACAAGTGCTTCCGTTTACCGCTTTAAGTGCACGCTTTGCCGATGCCAAAATTGGCTTTATGCCCGCTGATGGGCATGAACTGATCGCCTCGTTCCAATATGGACGCCAGCCTAAAACCCCGCGTTTTGATGAGCTAGTGCCAGGTTTTGGCCAGCTCAATCCAAGCAGTTCTGAGTTTTTATTTAGCCCGCAGGAGCGCTACTTTGCGCAGCTAAAATATCGCTTTGATGTTGCAAATACGGCGTTTGACCGTGGCTCAGTCAGCATTGGGCGCCAAGATATTGTGGATGATCGCCTGAACCGTGACTTTGGCTCGCAAAATCGTGATGTTGAAGATAACCGCTCCGAATTACTGGGTTTGACCGCGCAGTTTGAGAAAACCATCGGCACACATTATTTGACCTATGGCTTTGAGCGCTACCAAGATGAAGTTACCAGTGCGCGCCGCCGCGTCAATATCGTAACGGGTGCTTTAAGCGCCCGCCCGGCGCGCTATCCAAGCGGCGCAACGATGGACAGCAGCGGTATTTTTATTGCCGACGATTGGCTGTTGAACGAGCGCATGGATATCAGCGCTGGCCTGCGCTACAGCCGCATCGCAATCGAATTGCCACCGGTGATCAATGCGGCCGGCGTCAAATTGAGCCCGGGCAAAGTGACTGGAAATATTGGTTTTAATTTTCAAATCTGGGAAGGTTTGGCGTTAGTTGCGAATTATGGGCGCGCCTTTCGTGCGCCGAACGTATTTGATTTGGGCACCTTTGGTTCGCGCCCGGGCAATCGTTTCAACATCCCCAACAGCAATTTAAAGCCGGAAACCGTCGACAGTGTTGATCTTGGGTTTAAGTTACAACACGGGCTCTGGCTGGGCGAGTTGATCGCGTTTAACAGCCGCTACCAAGACAAAATTACCGGCGTCGAAACCGGCGAGCGCACAGCAGCAGGTCAATTCATTGTGCAGTCGCAAAATGCCACGCGCCTGGATTTACATGGCGTTGAGGCGGGCATAAAGCTCATTACCGAAGGGCCGTGGAGCGCCTATGCCAGCGCGACCTTGACACGTGGTACGGAGAAACTAGGTGTAGCCGAATATGATGCAGATCGCATTCCACCGCTGTTTGGAAAAATCGGTGCGGACTATCGCTTAACCGGCGTGTGGACCTTGAGCGCCTACAGCTTTTTTGCCGCACGCCAAGACCGCTTAAGCCCACGCGATCGCACCGACCCGCGCATCAATCCGGCCGGAACTGCTGGCTATGTGACCGCGAACATCGCCGCGACTTGGAATGTGCGCGAACAGCTTGATCTGCGTTTGAGCGTGGAAAATCTAGCGGATCGCAAATATCGCGAACATGGCACCGGTTTGGATGAAGCCGGACGCAGCTTAGGCGTGGGGATCGATTGGCGCTTTTAAAAAGCGCTCGTCACCGGTCGCTCTAACTGGCTGACTTAACACGGGCCGATCTGGGCAGCTAGCCGCCGGATTTATTGCGGCTTTGGTGTTTTCTGGCATTTTTTGCAGCGTCTGCGCTAGGTGCTGGGCCATCAGTGCGTTGCCGACTAAACCGGTATGCGCAAAATCAATATAAATCGGGCCGCTGTTTGCATCGAAAAGTGTGTCCAGGATCAGCAGATCGGGCTCTGGCGCATTTTGCAATAACACTTTCAGCGCGCGCGTCGTCGCCATTTGCAAATCCCGATGCCGCGCCAAACTGCCGCCGACTACGCCACGTTCTTCCTCGGTAGGCTGGGCTTTGTCAAACACACTGGGTTGCCACACGAATAGTGCGCGCACGCCCTGCGCGGCAGCGATAGCGCGCGTTTGCCGAATCACAGCTAAATAGTTGCGCGCTACCTGGATGGCCAAATCTTCCACGACCGGCTCAGGCGCCATGCCATTGACGCGATCCATCAGTAAACGCACGCCGCCTAAGCGCTCCAGCATCGCTGCCGCAAAGGCATCCCCACTGCGCGTCACATTAAACTCCGCCCGGCGATTGCTTTCATTTTGCGGCGCACCTGCGATGCCAGACTGCAACGCGGCATAGACGTCATTCACGCCATCCACGAATACCGCGACATCGGGACGCGCGGCATCAGCGCAGCGCAGGCTCGCCATAAAAGCAAGCTGCGATTGCGCGCTGACGTAGCCAGTTTCGCCGAAATTGAGCACGTGCATCGACGCCAAACGCGCAAGCTCTGAGGCGAGGGTATGCGCGTCGCTCACACCCGTGCCCCACACGGTCGAGCCACCAAACAGCCAGACTGAGCGCAGAGTTTTGCTTTCGCTTGGATTCACCGTTGCCCGAAAACCATGCGCATCAACATGAATAAGCTTGCCCGCATAGGGCTTGCGACGAAAATAAACGAACGGCTGCCACTGCGTATCACGCGCCGCCTCGTGTTCTTGCCAATAGCCACGTTCGCTGCCGTTTGCCGCCATATTTTCACGCGCGACGCTGACGGCTTTGGCATCAACGCGCAAGGACTTCGCTGGCTTTAGCGCGATACGCAACAGCGCATCGCCGAGCGCCACGCTTAAAAGCACTACCCCAACACCTAACCAAATCACCACCAAAAAATAACCCGCGCGCTTAAAAACTCGAAACCGGCTTGGATCTATAACGTGATTTATTCCATCATCCGCCGCAGGCGGACGCTCAGATGGCGGCTCGCTCAATCGAAAAACTCTCGCCACAGCCGCATTCGCCGGTCATGTTGGGGTTGTTAAACACAAACGTTGAATTCAAACCCTGACGTTGGAAGTCAATTTCCGTGTTTTGCACGACGGCTAAGGACTTGGCATCCACATACACTTTCACGCCGTCTTGTTCAAAAACACTGTCCTCAGCCGAGGTGGTTTTCGCAACATCCACCACATAAGCCCAGCCCGAACAACCGACTTTCTTGACGCCGAATCTTAAACCCAAGGCTTCGGCGTCGCTTGCAGTGAACTGCTGCACGCGTGCAAGTGCGGCGGGAGTGAGTTGAATAGACATTTTAGTTGCTCAGCTTTAGATGACTTCAGTTTTGAAATGGTAGCAGCTGGATGAAAAGTCAAGTTAAGAAGTCTCGCAGACTGATGTGACTCAAGCTGATGTGGTGCAACCCGGGCTGGATGCAAGTCGGTTGGTGTGGATTCGCCCGCTTGCATACGTATACATTGGAATTTCGAGTAAATCCTCCAAATTGTAACTTCGATTGCGGTTAGAGTGCGCAAAGCGCCGCAGGCTATGGCTTTAGGTGCCTTGTTGCCGTGCACAACCCATCATTTGGCCTGACTCTGGGAGGAGTTTGTTATGTCAATGAACCTGAAATTTTTAGCGCCCGCAATCGCGCTTGCCGTTCTTAGCGTTGGCGCCTCCGTCGCGCAGGCCGATGCTATTTTGCATGCCTTCAATTGGCGCTATAGCGATGTCACTGCGCGCGCCGCCGCAATTCAAAGTGCGGGCTATAAAGTAGTGATGGTGGCGCCAGCCTATCGCTCCGAAGGCTCGGCGTGGTGGGCGCGCTACCAGCCGCAAGACTATCGGGTTATTGAACATCCCTTGGGCAATACCACGACATTCAAAGCCATGATTACCGCGCTGAATCAACGCGGCATTCGTGTCTATGCCGATGTGCTGCTGAATCACATGGCGAACGAAGCCGCTCAGCGCGCGGATCTGAACTATCCGGGCCAGCGCATCCTCAATCTTTACAGCGCGAATAGCAGCTTTTATGGCGCGCAAAAGCTGTTTGGCAATTTGGCAAATAATTTTCTAAGCGCGCCTGACTTTGGCCCCACGCGCTGCATCAGCAACTACAACAATAGCTATGAAGTGCAAAATTATAGGCTGTGCGGCGACGGCGCTGATGTTGGGCTGCCGGACTTGACCGCGAACAGCTACGTTATCGGGCAGCAGCAGGCGTATCTGCGCGCGCTCAAGGCTTTAGGCGTCAAGGGTTTCCGCATTGATGCGGCGAAACACATGACGAACTATCACTTAAACCAGGTGCTAAATCCCGATATTAAGTCCGGCATGCAGGTGTTTGGCGAGCTAATAACCTCGGGCGGTGCGGGCACTGGCGAGTACGATAGTTTTCTCGCGCCGTATTTGCGCGACACCGATCATGCAGCCTACGATTTCCCGCTGTTTAACTCGATCCGCAGCGCGTTTAGCCCCGGCGGCTCGATGAATTCTTTAGTCGACCCAGGCGCGTACGGCCAAGCGCTTGCTGGCGGGCGCGCGATCACATTTACTGTGACCCATGACATCCCAAACAACAGTGGCTTTCGCTATTTAATTATGGATAGCACCGATGAAACGCTGGCCTATGCCTACATTTTAGGCCGCAATGGCGGCACGCCGATGGTGTATTCCGATAACAATGAAAGCAACGATAACAGCCGCTGGGTCAACGCCTATCAGCGCGCGGATTTGAGCAAAATGATCGGCTTTCATAACAGCATGCAGGGCAGTGATATGCAGGTGCTATCGAACGGCGCGTGCCATCTGATTTTTCGCCGTGGCAATCAAGGCATCGTCGGCATTAACAAATGCGGCAGTGCCGTCAACGCGAGCGTCAATATGAATAGCAGCGTGTTGTGGTGGAGCGTCAATTACGCCGACGTGCTCGGCAGCGGCAGCGTCGTCAATATTCAAAATGGCAACTACACGTTTAACTTGCCAGCGCGCAGCGCAAGGATGTGGAAGCGCTGAGATGAGTTTTCAGCCACAAAGCGGCTGTCCAGAAACCATGGATCCGAAACCATGAACAGTTTGACTCTCCAAAACGGATAACTCAGGGCGAACGGCAACAGCAAATCCTAAATTCGTTAAGGAAAAGTGCGTGTCAATGACGAATCCCTAGGATCGTGAAACGTGCGGTGTTGCTCGCTTTACGTGCCTTGACTCAAACTAACCAACGCCCTAGCCAGTGTTTGAAACTCCGCTTGCGACAAGGTTTCCGCGCGCCGCTTGGGGTCAATGCCGACCGCCGCGATTTGCAGCGCACTCAATACCGGCATGACGCCATTCGCTAGAGTTTTGCGACGCGCGCTAAAAGCAAGCCGCGTTAAGGTATCCAGTGCCGCGTGCTCGATCGCAGGGAGCTGCACCGCATGCGGCTGCAATCGCACGATGGCGCTGTCGACTTTGGGCACCGGCCAGAAGGAAATGGGCGCCACTTTGAACACCGATGTCACCTGCGCCTGCGCCTGCGCCATCACGCTCAAGCGCCCATAGACTTTGCTGCCCGGCAAGGACGCCATGCGATCCACGACTTCCTTTTGCAGCATGAAATGCATATCGCTAATCGCATCCAGATGGCTGAGCAAATGAAAAATCAGCGGCGTCGAAATATTGTAAGGTAAGTTACCAACTACGCGTAATTTTTGCCCGGCAAGTGCTGCCAAAGCGCTGAAATCAACCGTCAAAGCATCCGCGCTAATAATGTTTAGCGTGCCAGCGCCCGCCACCATTTGCGCGAGCGGCGCGATCAAATCACGATCCAACTCGATTGCGGTCAGTTGCCCCAATTTGCGCAACAGTGGCAAAGTCATAGCACCCTGGCCGGGGCCGATTTCAATCATCGCTTGCCCCGCTTCGGGTGCAATGGCGGCGACAATCCTTTCTATTACGCTGCTATCCCGCAGAAAATTTTGGCCAAAGCGCTTGCGTGGCGTGTGGCTCACTTTGCCTTACCCGTGCGCTTTAGCGCAGCTAAATGCAGTGCATAGTCGATAGCGGCGTACAAACTTTCTGGGTTCGCGAGTGCTTTGCCAGCTAATTCAAGCGCGGTGCCATGATCGACACTGGTGCGTATAAAAGGTAGGCCTAGCGTGATGTTCACGGCTTCGCCAAAACCTTGTGCTTTCAAAACCGGCAGGCCTTGGTCGTGATACATCGCGAGCATGACATCCACCTCATTCAAGCGCCCCGGCACGAATGCCGTATCCGCAGGCCAAGGGCCCAGTAATTTAATGCCTTGCGCACGTAACTCGCGCAGAACCGGTTCAATGACGTCAATTTCTTCATTACCCAAATGCCCGCCTTCACCGGCATGCGGGTTTAAGCCGAGCACGCCGATACGTGGTTCACGCAGCCCAAACTGCTCGCGCAGGCCGCGATCCAAGGTACGAATCACCGTCGTTAAACGATCACGCGTAATTTCAGCCGCCACGTGGCGCAAGGGCAAGTGCGTCGTAACCAGCGCTACTTTGAGCTTTTCGGTCGCCAGCAACATCACCACCGGTGCACCGCCACTCAGCTTTTGCAAAAATTCGGTATGGCCGGAAAAGCTGATCCCAGCATCGTTGATCACGCCCTTGTGCACCGGGCCCGTCACCATCGCGTCGAATTCGCCGGACTGGCAACCGGCTGCGATCCGCTGCAAAACGCTGAGTACATAGTGCGCATTGCCAAGTCTTAAAAACCCAAACTCGTTCGCCTGCGCCAATTTTTGCGGCACAAAATAGACCGTCGCAGGCGGCATCGGGCCAAAATAGGCGGGGTCAAAGCGCTCTATTTTAAAGCCCGTGCGCACCACGCGGCTGGCCGCTTCAAGCAGGCTTGGGTCACCCACGTAGATAAGCTGAGCACCACCCGCGCCGCGCTCAATCGCGCGCGCAATCAACTCCGGGCCAATTCCGGCGGGTTCGCCCGCTGAAAGCGCAATGCGCAATGCACGTGTGCTCACGCGCAATTAGCCTTCGTGCGGGCGGTGCCCCTGAGTTTCCTGTGTTGTCGCGAAAACTGCACGCAATCCAAGAACCTCGTCTTTGCGAGTTTTCTGCCACAAAGCGGCTGCCCCGAGACCATGAACTTCGTCTTTGCGAGCGCAGCGAAGCAATCTAGCTTTAAGCGACGAGATTGCTTCACTGCGTTCGCAATGACGATACATTTTTCCACGAGATTCATGAAAAGTTTCAACTAACCCTGACGCTCAGCGGCAGCCTCGGCTTTGCGTTGCTCTTCGCGTAACTGCTTGGCGTTTTCGTCTTCCAGCGCCTTGGCAGCCTCGTCGTCCAGTTCCAGATCATCGGTTGGCACGCCGTCTAAGCGCAGCTCGACAAAGCTTTCATTGCGCAACTGGCGCACAAACTGCTGATACGCCTCATCCGACTTGCGCTCACGAATACTGTCGCGTGCTTGGTTGCGGGCATAATCCTTGGTGCGATCTAACTCGCGTGTGCCGACGCGTTTAACGATGTGCCAGCCTTCTTCGGTGTTGAAAGGTTTGCTGACTTCGGCGTCTTTTAAGGCCGAAATCGTATCGGCATAAGTGCTGCCGTAGGTTTGCAAGTCAAACCAACCCATATCACCACCGAGCGCCGCTGTTTGCGCATCGTCAGAGTATTTTTTTGCTTGATCGGCGAAATCGGCGCCACCGGCCAAACTATCGCTAATGCCACGCACCGTTTTTTCAGCCTCACCGTCGCTGGTCAACTCATCGACTTTCACCATAATGTGGCGCGCGCTGAACTCAGTCACCATAATTTGGGTATCGGACTTGGATTCCAGCACTTTCAAAATATGCAGGCCGCTTTGCGAACGCACGGGGCGGGTAACTTCACCCGGCTTCAAGCCCGCCAAGGCTTCGGCAAATGCACTTGGAATTTGATCGTAGCGGCGCCAGCCGATGACACCGCCATCAAGCGCCTGTTCGGCATCTGAATAGCGAATTGCGGCTGCCGAAAATTCCATTTTGTCTTCATCTAGCAGTTTTTTGACGCCGTCAATTTTTTTCTTCGCCAGTTCCAACTGCTCGTTGGTGGCATTGTCCGGCAACGCCACCAAAATTTGCGCCAGCTTGATTTCGCCCTGTTTCAGCTGCCCAGACGCCAATAAAATATCGATTTCCGATTCGCTGACGTCAGAACGGCTCTGTGCCACCCGTTGGCGCAGCTTTTGCGTCAAAATTTCATCGCGCATGGTGGTGCGAAAGTCACTGAGGCGCAGGCCGTCTTGCTCTAACGCCGCCGCCAATTGCTCGGAACTCATTTTATTGCCACTGGCAACACGGGTGACGGCTTGGTCAACTTCGGTGTCAGTGACCTGCACGCCGGTTTCCTGCGCCCGAATCACTTGCAGTTTGCCAATGATCAACCGCTCAAGCAGCTGTTTTTCCAGGACATTTTGCGGCGGCAGCTGATCTTCTTTACCGGCATATTGACGCTTAATATTGAGCATCGCACCGCCTAGTTCGCTGCTCAAAATCACATCATCTTCAACGAGTGCAACGATGCCATCCACCGGCTCACCGGCGGCAAAGGAAAATGTTGGCACCAAAACCAGCAGCGCTGCGGGCAGCAAAATTGAGCGCTTTGTGACACGCAGTAAGGAATTAAAAGACATCATTATTTATGAATCCGGGAATAGGTCGGAAAATCCGACAATAGCATTGTCCAACAGGCGATCTGTTTTGCGACCCAAAACGCCCAAACCGTTTAACTCAAGCTCGAAAAAGATCGAGTTTCTACCTTTCAGCGTGCCTGCACGTAGGAAATGCCGCCCCAACAAGCGTAAACGCCAGCAGCAGCTGCGGTATTCAAAGCCGGCCAAACCTTCCAGCGTGCGCTCCTCCGGCAAGGAATAATTCCAGCGCCCAATCAACGACCAGCGTTCGTTAATCGGCACTAGACCGGAAATATCGGTTTGCTCCAATCGATCTCGACGATAGCGATAGCCGATATTCAGTAGACCCGCATCACCAAAGCTGCGCTGCAGGCGCACGGCGGACAAGCGCGTGCGCGACAGTTCTGGGTCAAACTGATTCGCCCAACTGACGCGCCAACGTTCACTTAATTGTGCCTGTGCCTCAGCCACCCAAACCCCCGCGCTTGAAGTGAAGGGCTGAGTCGAATCATCGAGAGTGACATTGCTATCGTCGAAATAGCGGATTTGCCCGACGCTCAGCCTAATTTTTTCTACACCAGCAACGTCATCAATCCAGCGCGTGGTAATCGCGGCGGCAACTTGATTGGCATCTGCTTGGCGGTCCGGGCCAGAAAAACGGTTATTGCGAAACAACTGGGGAAAGCTGAAATCTAGCTCGGTAGTGTCAAAGACTGGGTAATTAAGTTGATTGCGAAAAGGTGCGCGCAGGTAATACAGTCTCGGCTCCAAGGTTTGCCGCAAATTTGGAAAAAATAACGCGCTCGCACGATCAAAATAGAGACCCGCGTCGAGCGAGGCGATCGGCAAGGAACGCGTTGGGCCATCGGTGCCAAAAAGCGCGCTGTTGGTTGGATATCGCGAAATATCGTAGCGGGTGTGGCGAAAACTTAATTCAGGCCGAATGTAGCCAAAGGATTTGCGCCACTCCATGCGCGCGAAAGGCATCACATCAAAACGCGACCCTTCAAAACTCGGCCCTTCCGTACCAATTTCGCGGCGAAAATGCACCAATTCAGATTTCACACCATAACTGAACGGGCCAACATAGTTCTCGCTGTTAAAATAAATGCGCGGCGCACGCCGATACGGGTCGGTCGCGGCTAAATTTGCCGGATCAATAATCTCAAAGTGATCCACGCTTAAGCCAGCATTCCACAAGCCTACAAATGGGTTTGAATTACGTCCATACAAACCCACTTCACTACCAATAATGCTGGTGGCATTGGTGGTTAGGGAATCGCCCAAATCTTCAAAATAAAAATCGTCAGAAACTTTGTTTATTGAGCTGCCAAAGCGCCAGGTTGGGCTAAATTGGCTTTGCACGTTGATATTGATACTGAAACGATTATCGCTGCCCGCCAAATTGCGCAAACGGTCATGCGCCAAATAGGCGGCATTTAAGGAAGCGGTCGTGTCAATGCCCATATAGCGCAACTCGGTGCCCAACATAAAACCACGGCGCTGAATAACGCGACTAACCAGCGTGGCGTCGTAATTTGGTGCTAAATTAAAGTAATACGGCAGGGAAAAATCAACACCATCGCTATTGGCACTAATCGACGGCGCTAACAGCCCGCTTTTACGCGCATCCGTCAACGGGAAACTAGCCACCGGTAAATAAAATACCGGGATTTTACCCACGACAACCTTAAAATCCTTGGCGTAGCCAACACCAGCGGCATGATCCAACTCAATTTCATGCGCCTGCACTTGCCACGCGGGCAGATCGCCCGGGCAAGAGGTAAAACTGACACCAGTTAGCGTACTCGCTTCGCCCTGCTGCACCGCGCGGCGCGCCCGGCCATTGCCGCGCCCATCTTTCAGGGCATAGCGCACGTCACTGAGCGTACTTTTATCGTTTGCGAGATCCGCATCAATCCCGTTGGCGTAGGCGATCAATTGCCGAGTTTCAATTTTTGCCGGGCCAACGGTGCGCGCGGTTTGCGCGGTTCTATTCAACTCAATCCCGGGGGCGGCGAGTGACTGTTGCCCGCGCACCAGGGAAACACCGCCACTCAGGGAAAACTGATTGCCATCCAGCGATTCAATCTTTTTCGCACTGATGTCAGTAGGTGCCAGCTCGTTTGGCATCTGCACCGGTGCCAGCTCGCTTTGCCAGCGGCCCGCACAAGCCCAACGCGCTTGCTCACCCACACCGACGCGCTCGCACGCCCAGGGTTTGTCTGGCGCGACGCACAGGGCCTGGGCCAAGGCAAAACTCAAAGGAGACAGCGCCAACGGCAGCGCAAATGCAAGCTGAAGACGATAGGGTGACGCGCGAAAGTTCTTCGGATTAGCCATGCAGCCTGCGCTTAGGTGACGAAGTTTTTGACAGCTCTGAACCATCGCATGAAAGCATCTGCCTGAAAAGCGCCTTTTGCCTTGGCGTTCACCTTCAGCTTCGCTACTCTTGGCAACCGAACCCGTTTTGTTCCGGCAAAACATCCAAAGCAGAACCCCTAATTTTACCCAAGGCACAGATCCTATGAAGATTTTAGTCGGACTTAAACGTGTGGTGGACTACACCGTGCGGGTGCAGGTCAAACCGGACGGCAGCGGAGTTGCCACCGATGGCGTCAAACATTCGATCAACCCTTTTGATGAAATTGCTTTAGAAGAGGCGTTGCGCTTGCGTGAGCAAGGTAAAGCGACAGAAGTCATCGTGGTCAGCATTGGCGCGCAAACCTGCATGCAGCAACTGGATTCGGGCTTGGCGATGGGCGCCAACCGCGCGATCCACGTGAAAACCGACCGCGCGATCCAGCCTTTGACCGCCGCCCGCGTATTTTTGAAGCTCATCGAACAAGAAAAGCCGGATTTAGTGATCTTAGGCAAGCAAGCCATTGATGACGATGCGAATCAAACCGCACAGATGATCGCGGCGCTTTGGCAGCGGCCACAGGCAACGTTTGCCTCGAAAGTCGAAGTCCTTGGTACCAGCGTGCGCGTCACTCGCGAAGTGGATGCGGGTTTAGAAACACTCGATGTCGATTTGCCTGCTGTGCTTAGCGTTGATTTACGCTTGAACACGCCGCGCTTCATTAAATTGCCCGACATTATGAAAGCCAAGGCCAAGCCGCGCGCCATCATCGATTTTGATAGCTTGGGCGTCGAATCCGGCGACCACCTTACTTATGTGAGTTACGCGCCACCGGTAAAACGCCAAAAAGGCGTCATGGTTAGCGACGTGCCTGCGCTAATCGCTGCCCTCAAACAAAAAGGACTGCTGTAATGAGCAAAGTATTGATTATCGCCGAACACGCAAACGGCAAACTCAACGCGTCCACCGCGAAATGCGTGACCTGCGCGGCCAAATTTTCACCGGCTGCGATTGAGATTCTAATTTTAGGCAGCGACGTCACTGCCGCAGCGGCGCAAGCGGCGGCGTTGAGCGGTGTCACCCGCGTTTTAAGTTTATCGAGCCCGGCCAACGCTGCAGCGATTGCCGCGAACTACGCGCCACAAATCGTTGCCGCTGCAGCAGGCTACAGCCATATTTTCGGGCCATCCACCACCTTTGGCAAAGACTTAATGCCGCGCGTTGCCGCACTAATTGGCGTAAGCCAGATTTCCGACATTATGTCCGTCACCGATAGCCACACATTTCAGCGCCCGATTTATGCGGGCAACGCGATTGCGACCGTCAAAGCACCCGCAGGCCAGCCGGTCGTTGCCACCGTGCGCACTGCATCCTTTGCTGCGATTGGCAATGGCGCGAGTAGCGCCGCAATTGAGGCGATTACCGTCAATGTTGAACTTCCAAACCACACGCGGTTTATTGGCCTAGAAGCAGGCGGCGGTGAGCGCCCAGATTTGCAAAGCGCAGCGGTAGTGATCAGCGGCGGCCGCGCCCTTGCCAGTGCCGAGAATTTCAAACTCATTTATGACTTGGCCGACAAGATGAAAGCGGGCGCCGGCGCTTCCCGAGCGGCAGTCGATGCCGGTTACGCGCCGAATGATATGCAGGTTGGACAAACCGGCAAAATTATCGCGCCTGGGCTTTATGTTGCGGTGGGTATTAGCGGCGCGATTCAGCATCTGACCGGCATTAAAGACGCGGGCACCATTGTCGCGATCAATAAAGACTCGGAAGCGCCGATTTTTGAAGTGGCAGACATAGGCTTGGTGGCAGATTTATTTGTCGCCGTGCCGGAATTGATGGCGGCGTTGGGCTAAAAATGATCAGTACCCGCCTAGACATAACGTTCGCCGCGCTCAAATCAGCATCAAAAAAAGCCCTCATTCCGTTTATTACCTGCGGCGATCCCAGCCCAGAATTGACCGTCGGCATCATGCACAGTTTGGTGCGCGCGGGCGCGAACGCAATTGAGTTGGGGATGCCATTTTCCGACCCAATGGCGGACGGCCCGGTGATCGAAAAAGCCAGCGAACGCGCCATCGCTAAAGGTGTGGATTTGACCGAAGCACTGCGCTGTATCACCGAATTTCGCGTTACTGACAATCAAACGCCCATTGTGATGATGGGCTATCTCAATCCCATCCTACAGTTTCCACGCGACGCGTTTTTCGATGCCGCAAAAGCCGCCGGTGCCGATGCCTTGCTGATTGTCGATTGTCCCATCGAAGAATCACAGACGTTCAAACACGAACTGAACGCACGCGGCCTGCAGCAAATATTCTTGGTCGCACCCACCAGCTCACCAAACCGCCGCGCGCGCATGGCTGAAAACGCCGAAGGTTTTTTGTACTACGTTAGCTTTGCCGGAATTACTGGCGCAACCCAGCTTGATCCGGTGGCCGTGGGAAGTGCCGTCCAAGCACTCAAAGCGATCAGCCCTGCACCTGTGGCAGTGGGCTTTGGCGTGAAAGACGCAGAAACCGCAAAAGCAATCGCGGAACACGCCGATGCGGTGGTGATTGGCAGCGCGCTCGTGGCAACACTGGCTGGCGCTGTTGACGCCAGCGATGCCGATGCGCGGGCACAGGCGTTTTTAGCGCCGATTCGAGCGGCGCTGGGTTAGCCGAGTAAAGCGCTTAGCCATTCGCTCGACGAGCGGCACTTGATTTTAGCAAAACGCAACTTATACTCGTTTGACACTACTGGCGATATCATGAGCGAGAAGAATCTTGATGAACTGCTCGCTGGCATTGCGGCATCGCCGAGGAATTGGCGTTCACAAAAGCTGATTTCAGCTTTGGAGCGACTAGGATTTAAAACAAAGAAGCGCGAAAGTGGCAACCACACGACGGTAATCCACCCAAATATTCCAGGACTATATTTCAACTTTGACGCCGGTCACGGTGGCAATGCATTGATTAAACCGTGCTATATCAAAAACATAAGTCTGGTTCTTGACCGCTTTGAGGAACAGTTAAGAAAGCAACTAGGAGGCAAAAAATGAACGCACAGAATTACAGCATCACCGTCCAACAACGCGAAGTGGATGGAGAAATGACCTTCGTCGCAAGCGCTCGCGAATGGTTTGGTTTGGTCGGCTTCGGCGCTACGTATTCAGAAGCATACGATGAAATTATTGAAGCGATTTCTATGGCGTTCGAGTTGAATACCGAACATGGACATCAAAGTCCTTTGCCTTTCACTGAATATCAAACGGCTTCGGGTAAGTTGATGCTGCGCATGCCTCGCCAGCTACACGTGGCCATGCAATTTGCCGCCGAAGCTGAAGATGTCAGTTTAAATCAGTATGTAGTGGCGGCTCTGAGTTTTCATCAGGGCTGCCGGTTTGGAGCTGAGAACGGAACGCAGTCGTGGCATGCAGTTGAAGTCGCTAGTCAACCGAAGCGCGCGAATCTAAAAGTAGTTCCGAGCGCTCGCATTACCGATCCCCATGAATCATCTTGGTTACAGGCGGCATAATGGAATCTAGCGCGCTTCAAGGCGTTATTGAACACGTCAAATTACGTGATGTATGGCTTTTATCAGGTCGCCAAGACACGCACGGTGATGCATCAGGCCAACTTGAGACTCAGTGGCGACACAAACTTAAAAGCGTCACTTTATTTGATGTTGATCAAATGGCAACCTATCCCACTGGACGTGCTTTACGCATTGAGCTGCAGGTAGGTGCGCGTTGGATTGCAAAGCCAAAAGCCCGAAAGACCAAAACACAGCGCATTTCGCCTGAATCTGCAAAGCAACCAGACGCAGTAGCATTTGTTGAAGGTAACTTTGCAGTGGAATATGCAGTACTTGCAGAGCTGGACGAAGCGGGCCTTGGTGAGTTTGCTGAAAAAAATGCTTACCTGCATGTTTGGCCATTTGCACGTGAATATCTTTGCTCAATGGCAAGCAGAATGAACTTACCAAAATGTGTTTTGCCAGCGATTCAATTCGCACGATGGAAAACGCCTCCAGTACTCAAATAGCGCGGAATCACCAAATTTTGAATAGGTTCATAATTTCAAAGCCTTTAATTTTTACAAGACATTTGCTGACATTTGATAGACATCACCCACCCATCAGATAAATCTGAGTCAAATTTACGCCCAATCTGATGCCCACGCAATGCTAGCGCTGACAAACTGCACCGATGACCCAGCCGCGCAGCCAACTCGTCGATCCTACCCAAGCCGGCACTTTTCACTGCATAAACCGCTGTGTGCGCCGATCTTGGCTGTGTGGCTTCGACAAATACCTCGGCAAAAGCTTCGAGCATCGGAAGTCTTGGGTTGAAGTACGCATTATTGAACTCGGCGACATTTTCGCCTGCGGCATTCACGCCTGGGCGGTGATGAGCAACCACATGCACTTAGTTGTGCACATGAGTCCGGCGGTGGCAAATGCTTGGACATCCGATGAAGTCGCGGCGCGCTGGATTCGGCTTTATCCGGCACGTAACGCCGAACTTTGCGCGCAAAAGATCGCTGCGATTCTTGAAAACCCGGAAATCGTGGCCGAATATCGCACTCGATTGGCGGATTTATCGTGGTTAATGAAGTCATTGAGCGAACCCATTGCGCGCAAAGCCAATGCAGAAGACAAAGTGAGCGGTAGATTTTGGGAGGGCCGATTTCGCTGCCAAGCGCTGCTCAGCGAAAAATCGATCCTGGCGGCAATGACTTACGTTGATCTCAACCCCGTGCGCGCCAAAATTGCGAGCAACATTGCGACGTCGCGCTACACCAGCGTGAAAGTGCGCAATCAGCAGCTTCGTAAAAAACCAGAGCGCGCGAATCAGCCGTTAATGCCGCTGGTCGGCGTGCAATCTTTCAATTTGCCGGATATTTCGGCGGCGGATTACATCGAACTGGTCGACTTCACTGGCCGCGAACTGCATCCCGGAAAACGCGGCAAGATTGAAGCCAGCGAGCCGAACGCGCTGCGCAAATTGGGCTTAGATAAAAATCACTGGACGACGCGTGTCAAAGGCATTGGCTCGGGTTACTGGCGCGTGGTCGGGGAATTGGAAGAATTGATCGACAAGGCCAAAGAAATCAGTCAACGTACGCTGTTTGGCATTGGATTTGCACGAATTTTGAATAAGATTTAGGACGACATTGGGTCATTTTTTAGGCCGCGCTTGCGGCTGGGTGTGTTCGATTTTTATTTGTTTTGACTTGGATTTTTGGAGGCTTTGATAAGGAAATAAGAGAATGCCAGCGGCTTTAAGGATGCTGGCATTTTGATTGCTAAAACGGGTGTCCTATGCTTTGCTAAAACGGGTGTCCTATGCTTTGCTCAAAACGGGTGTCCTATGCTTTGCTCTATTATAATCACTCGGTTGGGCAAACAATGAGCAAAACTTCCGACAAGGCCTACAATCTAGTTGAGTTAAGGCAATGTACCGAATTAAAAATAACCAGGGCGTAAACACCAGCAAAGCCAACGTGGCAAGAAGCGTTAATTTCCTCATGGGTGTTCGAGGCATAAATCCCTCCACTGGGCTTTGTATAAGTCAATTTTCCGAAAATCTAGAAACAATTAAATTACCCGAAATGATTGAGTCAAGGATAATCTTGCAATGAACTAGACTCTTACTTCTAATTTCAGCTGGACTAACAAATAAAAACCCAAGCATTGTCCCACTTCCATACTTTGAATAAATATTCCTAAGATCAGGTGCGGTGTTCAATATTTTTATCTGCATATCTGGCTTACATTTAATCTCATTCACGGTCACATCTATCGCGGTTGTAGCATCTATTTCGGTTCTGTAGAATTGAATTCTATACCAACCCACGTAGTTTGGAATTAAATTAAGTGTGCTTTCTTGGCCTTTGACCTCAATCATGGCAATGGGCCGGTTGTAATCATTCGGTTGCGCAAGCAACGATGCGAACTGTCGGCAAAATTTGCAATCTAGCTGTGACAAAGTTATTTGTCGAATTAAAATAAGCCATGGTACTAACAGGAAAACCAACGCCGCGAATAGTATTGATTTTTTCATTGTTTTTTCCGTGTATAAACACCACCAACTGGCTTAATTCTTTCATTCACTAGTTGCGGATCATTGGCTATTTTACTCGCATATCCTTGGCAATTATTAATAATCGTCCAATCCATATCCATGGTTTTTTTCACTCGCTCCTCTACTTCGCGCGTCATAGCATCTGGGCCGATATAATTACAATCGCTATATTCATCTTTGCTGCGCTCGCCTTTTGAGGGGTCTTTCGGATCTATATAATCTGGCCCGATAATATTGTCACCAAAGAAGCCACTGTTTTTGCCGGTATCGCCGTACCAAATTTGATCATGTCGCGCATCGCCGACTTTGATACCACCCGTGCCATTAAGCGCACGCGAACATATTTCAGCCTCCCCATTTAGATCTATTTTATTCAGTGGATCGCTGGAAACATATCCGTAAGTATTTAATCCGCCAGAAAACCCGGCTGCATCCTTCGCAATCCACCTACCCGTTCTCGAATCATAGTCCCGCGCACCAAACCGCACCAAACCCGTATCCGCATCATAAAACCCACCAGCATAACCAAACGGCTGAAAGCCCGGATTCGTGTCCTCCAACACCACACCAAACTCGTCGTAACGCAGGCGCTGGGCAACAACGCCAGTATCCGCATTGACCACCAAGCGCACCGAACCCAAATGATCGCTAATCACGCGGTACGTGACATTGACGCCATTTTCCCGATTGACCAAATAACTCGGCACGTTAAGTTTTTCGCCATACAAATAAAACTGCTGTGCGTTGCCAGCGGCATCTAATTGTGCGGCGGGGCGTAGTTGGCTTTGCCAGAGCCAGGATTTTTCTAGCACGTTATTGCGCAATTTCCCGATACGGCGATTCGCACCATCAATTAAGTAGCGAATTTGCGTGCTGTCCGGCAGCGTAACGCTGCGTAGATTGCCCATGACGTCGATATCGAACTGGGTAATGGCGCTGCAGGTTTTGCGCGTCATTTCGCCGTTGGCGGTGTAGAGATAAGTGCAGCCGCCATAAGTGCTCATGCGATCTTGCGCGTCGTAAGTGCCGCTTATCGTTCCCGCCGGGGTGACTTTTGAGGTGTCAGTCACTATATGTCACTCAATAAGCCAGAGGAACTTCATTTTTACTTAATTCTAGTCTGCGTATCTCAGCTATTAATTTAGTGATGAAATCTCCAAATTTAACTGATTCAAGCCACGAGAATGGTATTTCAAATCCTACCGATCGCGAAATTTGTATCAGCGCATCTTCCATTTCTTCGCAATCTAATGCGTCAAATCTAGATCCATTTAATATCGCACGCATTTCATCGCCTGGTAGAAAAAAAACGCTTGGCCACAAAAAATATTTAGATAGTATTTTTGAAACAATTACTGCAATTTCTTTGGCGTCACTCCACTCATCCATGCATTTGATATCCCGGCTTCTTTGCATAGCAAAATTTTCAGCGAAAAAACCGATGTCAGGCCCCAGCCATCGCACGCCCAGAAAAAATCTCTTAAATTTGTTCCTGGGTGGATAATTTTTCGGATAGCTTAAGTAATTCAGAATTGCGCTCAATTCGTGTTGCAATCGCAGTTTTCATCAAAATCAAAAGCGTCATATGCCGCTCTTGCTTCGATAGTTAAATCATAAAACCCTTCAAATATAACTAACCCAGTTGCTGCAGTTCCCAAAACTTGAGCTCCCCTAGTTCGCCCAAGCTCCCTGAGTCCGCGATATTTGTTTCCGCCGGTTAGTCTATTTAGTCTTCCAGCCCAGCGACTCAACTGGCTCGTGTATTTATTTAACCCTGATTTAGGCACGCCGACTCCTCGTATTTCGCTTGGCACTTTTGGCATAGTTCCAACCGCCAAATCCGCAGTCAATGTTGCGAGGGTTTTATGGAGATCAAACCTATTATCTCTAATGTCATTTACGAAATTGTCGAAGTTAAAACAAATCAATCCACTTGGATCAATCGAATTAACAGGATCCGAGTTTGCATATACATATAGATTCTCCTGTTCAGAGTCAAACCCAATCGGATCCTTCTCAATCCACCTCCCAGTCCCAGCATCATAATCCCTCGCCCCAAACCGCACCAAACCCGTATCCGCATCATAAAACCCACCGGCATAACCAAACGGTTGGAAGCCCGGATTCGTGTCCTCCAGCACTACGCCAAACTCGTCATACCGCATTCGCTGGGCAACAACGCCAGTTTCCGCATTGACCACCAGCCGCACCGACCCCAAATGATCGCTAATCACTCGATACGTGACATTGGCGCCATTTTCTCGATTGACCAGATAACTCGGCACATTGACTTTTTCGCCATATAAATAAAATTGCTGTGCGTTGCCAGCGGCGTCCAATTGCGCGGCAGGGTGGAGTTGCGTTTGCCAGAGCCAAGATTTTTCTAGCACGTTATTGCGCAATTTCCCGATACGGCGATTTGCGCCATCAATTAAATAGCGAATTTGCGTGGTGTTGGGCAAAGTGACGCTGCGCAGATTACCCATCACGTCGATATCGAACTGGGTGATCGCGGCACCGCAGGTTTTACGGGTCATTTCACCATTGGCGGTGTAGAGATAAGTGCAGCCGCCAGAGCTGGTCATGCGATCTTGCGCGTCGAACGTTCCGCCTGCCGTTCCTGAGGGCGTGATTTTTGAGGTGCGATTGGAGTTGCCGTCAAAGCTGTAGGTGGCGACTAACACCTTGTTTTCTTTGACAGTTTCTAGCCGCCCTGCCAAGTCATAGCCATAGTCAAACGTGGTTGTTACGCTGTTAACCGACTCAGTTTTTTGGGTGATGCGGCCCAATTTATCGCGCAAGAAAGCTTGCGAAAATACAGCGCCCAGCGGGGTATTAACGCTGTAGTTTTCGGGTTCGGCAAAGCTGTTGTAGCCGTAGCTATCGCTAACTTGGCTGAGTGTGGTGCTGCTGAGCAGGCCATTGATTGGGTCGCGGCTTAAAACGAGCGCGCCCACGCCGGTCAGCAGGCTGTCGCGATCGCGCAGCAGGGCGGTGGTAAGTGTGGGCGTGCTACCTGCGGTTATTTTGAGCGTTTTTGGCTCAAAAAAACCAGTGTGTTGCCACTCAACGCGGCCCGCACCGGGGCAGCCACTGGCGGTGACGTCTGTCATCAGTGTGCCGTCAAATTGATAGAACAGTCGGCTTACACAAGTGGCTGTGCCATCGTTTTGCGGGGGGGCCTCAACAGATTGCACGCGGCCGGTTAAATAACCAAATCGGTAATTTCCGAGCACTGTGTCGACTTGCTCAGGCCCGACGGCACCGGGAACTTGCGTAAGCGTGATGTTGCGTGCGTCAGGCCGGGTAATGCTGGTCAGGCGTGGGTGCAGGTTGTAGCCATAATCGGTGGCGGGCGCACTGATCCCGGCTAGATTAGGCGGATCGTAGCCCGCCAGATTATCTGTGGTGTCATAACGAAAACGGTGCCAATCGCGCGTGGGTGGCTTGACGCCGGTGATGTTGTTGTTTGCATCAAAGTCGAACTCAACCTCACGCAGGTCAGGCAAGCGCATGCTTTTGGTGCGGCCTATGGCGTCATTAGTTAAAACTAATTCGCGCAGCAACGGGTCTGTAATCAGGCGAATAAAACCGAAGTCGTCGTATTTTAATTCGGTCACACGCGCATCGATGCCTGTGCCTACGGTCAGCTTTTCGATACGGCCACGGGCGTCGTACTCATACACTGTTGGCGCTAAATCGGCAAACTGGCTGGATAGTGGGCGGCCTTGGGCGTCGATTTGCGCTGTTGAGGTACGCGATTCGGCGCTGGTGTAGCTCCAGGTACGGTTAGCGGCGTTGTAATTCGCTAGCTTGAGGCGACCGGCACCGCCGTCTAGGTCATTGATGTTGCTGGTCATGGCTAAGTTCACGCCGCCCAGTTGCGCACCTACGGGCACGGTGGCATTTTGCGCATTGAGACGAGCGAAACCCACGCCTGCAGGGGTTTGGCTGCTTGCGCTAGCACTGAAGGTGGCTGCTAGGCCGAACAGGGCACCGGGCTGTTGCTGGCTGATTGTCAGCATACCCTGGGGACTCCTACTGAATTGCGCCATGGCACCGCTAGCGCTTGTGGTCAAGCTACTGCCGTCGGGCAAGGTTTGCCTGGTAAAGCCCAACAGATTGCTGCGAAATTTTTCAATAAAGCGGTCGCCGCCCTCAATACGATGGATACGCGTCTGACGATAGTCGCTGCCATTCGCGGCGCGGAAATGTTGGAAATCAAAACCACCGCCACGGGCATTGCGGTCCCTAAAGAGCACGCCATTCAAGTAGATAAATGTCGACGGCGGATGCCCGTTGGGGCGCTGAAAACTAGACAGTAAGCCGGTATTTGCGGCGTTGTAGCGCAACTGCCACTGCTGCCCGGTGGCAAGTGTGTGAACACTGCTGGCAAAGCCACCTGGGCCGAGCAGAATTTCGGTCACTTGCCCGTCTGGCGCCGTTAATCTGACCGCGCTTGCGCTGCGCGTGATGCCAAGCACGTCGCCATCGCCATCAATTTGCGCGGTCAGCTGACCTTGGGTGTTGTATTCAAAGCGCAGCATGAGCGCGCCGGTCAGCGCATTCATCGTGCGCAGATGACGGCCCTGTGTGTCAAACTGGTATAGCATGCGCCCATCTTTGGACGGCACGTTATAGCCGTCCGGCAGGCTGGCGTAGGGCGTGAATAATGACGAGGGTGCGAAGCGGCGCACCTTGTTGTAGTGGCTTAGAAAAATTGATCCGTCTGGGCCAATTTTCGGCGCCGAGGCAGTCGGCCAGCGTTCGCGCTGGGCAATGGTTTGATTATTGCCAAAAGCAGGTGCTACAGAACTTTGCCCGATGTCGCCCAAAAAATTACCGATGAAATCACGCGCATTGCCGCTCAAATCCAAACTGAAAACATGCCGCCAGGCGCGGTCATCTTGCGCGGTTAGATAGACACCGTCGTTCAATGCGGCCACACCAATCAGTGCTTGAGTTCCGGCGGGAAGCTCAACATTTTGCGCACCTAAATTATTAAAGCGCGTTAGCGTCGCCGCTGGGTTTGCATGCGCCACGTATAAATCGGCATTTGCCGCGCGATCCAAACCGATGATGCCGCCGAGGCGATAATCGGTGGGGGCGGCACCGTTTGCAGCACCCACGCCGCCGCCGGCGATGCGTTCTATCGATGGCGCCGTATTTTCGCTGTTGGAAAAAGTGCCCACCCAGCCGCCAATCAAATCGTTATTGCATGCCAGAAAAACCTGCCCAGCACGGGTGGCGATCTCGGCAGTTGTGCAGGCTTCGCCTAAGCTGCCGATGGCGCTGATTTCTGTGACCGTGTTGGAATCGATACGAAACAGCTTGCCCGCAGACAAATAGTAAGTACGCGTATCGCTTAACACGACGAATTGTTCTGGCGGCGTAAGTTGCCCGGAATTACACAGGTCTGGGTTTTTCGAGTCCGGTATGCAGACGATAAAACTTGAGACAATTGCAGTGCTGCCTAGCGGGCCTTTTTTTCGCAAGTTGATTTGTTGATCGCCAGGATTTTCGCTGTACTCAAAAAAATAAACTGAACCATCTGCGCCCAGGGCAAAGGCACCGTCCGTCGCTAAGTCTAGTGGCAACTCATCCAGTACCGCGTCTGAGGTGGCACCGACAATACCCGGGCCGCCTTCCAAAGTCAGCACACGCTGCTTTTCGCCCGCGCCCATGAAAAGCATGCCAGTATTGGCATCCAACACATGGTGTGAATTAAGCGCGAAGCCACCCAAGCCTTGGCCCGTCTGATTATAAGCACTGGGTGACACGCGACTGGGGTTGCGCAGCGTGCTGGTGCCAGCAGTATCGCGGGTCTGGCAGTTTTGATAGGTGGCGCCAGCGCTCCGTACAACAAAAATACTGGTACGCCCAGGTAGGGGCCTGCGCGCGCTATAGCGCTGCCAACCTTCGATGAAATCGCGACCCTGCGAACCAAGTATCAATGGGTATTCAAAACAGACCGTGGTCTTTAGACTCAGTTGGCCATTGATAGGGCGCCCGTAAAAGCCTACCAATGCGATACGACGGCGCACAAATTGATTGGCTGACAACTCATTTCGTGTATACCTTTGCGTCGTCGATTCCAGCGTTTGCGCCACGCTAATTGAGGCACTTACTAGCTTCAAAGGAACAGACGCGCCGGTTAAACGCCTGCGTACCACGTTTGAACCGTTGCGATACCCCGGTGCCCGATTGCTGGCGTAATTCAACGATGTGCCAGTGCCAGCAACGGGCACCATTTCGCGCAATGCGCCGGTTTTGCAGTCAATGACGCTGCCGCCGTCCTGCGTGCTGTCGCAGGGATCTTCAGGTTCATCGTCTTCAGGCTCATCTTCCTCACAGCCGTTACCGGTGCAGGGCTCATCTTCGTTTGGCAGGTCTTCCGGATCCGGTGGTGGCTCGTCATCCGGGTCAGGATAAAAAGGCCAATTACAATCCCATGGCGTAAAGTGGCTAATTAAAGAGCGCGTAAAATTCGCACCCACCGCATAACGTTGCGCGATCACGGTGCGTTCTTCCAGCGTAATGCCAAGCGCTGCGTAAGCCGCAGGCGTTGCGGCTACGCCATTGCCGTCAACATCTAAATTCGCCACACCACCCGTGATCGACAGCACTTCGACAACCCTGCCATTCGGCGCGCCGATCCATTCGCCGGTACTTTGTTCGTAATAGCCGAGCGGCACCGCTTCGCCGGTTTTTACTGAAAGAAAATTATCCACGTACAAAGACAGTGGCTGGTTGAACTGCACGCGCTGCGCGCCGGTGCTTAGGGCTTCATCGCTGCTTAATTCCACGGCAAAAGTGTAGGCGATGTTGGCGGGTAATGTTCCGGGCATGCGCTCTGGCCCGCGTGCGCCGACAGTGTATTCGGTGGCGCGAAACATCAGCTGTGGCAACGCGACCGTGCGGCCATCGGCATAGATTAAATTCGCGGTGCTGCCGCTCGGGAAATACACGCGGCTGGTGCGGCTGCCATCCACATCACTTTGGCTGCTGCCGGAGGCGAGCTGGGCAGGTGCGCCGGTGCCAAGCTGCACCGGCGTAACTAGTGCATCGGGCGCAATCAAAACGACATCGGGGAACAGGCTGAAATCACGCCATTCGGTCAGTTTGCGGCGTTGGCTGGTGAGTAGGCCGGGCTTGGAGTAGTCCAGAATCACATCGCCGCCGCCGTTCAGCACTAAATCGTAGTAGCCACTGCTGCGGCTGTAGGTGTAGCCAACTTCCCGTTGGTTCAGCGCACGCACCAAAACACCCGCAAGTGGCTGGCCAGCGCCATCCAACACGCGTCCGCGCACAATGGCGACGCGATAGTCCTGGATTGGATCGCCCTGCATGCCGCGCTGGATTGGGTTCGGCCCGGAATACAGCGGCCCCGCAAGTTCCCCGAAACTAGGGAAAATAGTGGGGTCGGGCGGCGGCAAGATTGATTCCGGCTCGGGCGGCGTGAACGGCACTGCGCCCAGCACTTCGCCGGTTTCAAAGCGGGAGGCAAAAATTCGATCCGGGCTAATTTCGGGCTGAAATTGACTCACAACGGCTTGCCCGAAAGGTGTGGACTTCGGCACATTGGAATGTGTGTAGCTTGTGACAGGCGGCGCGGCGGCTAGTGCGCTAGCTTCGACCGAGAACCCGAGAGCCAAAATAATCAACAGCCAAAATCTGCTAGACATTGCCCGCCCCGTTTGTTCAGCTGATACTTAACTATGCTGCGCTGGGTTGTAGGCTGGCGTCAAGCGAATCCTGCTTTGACGTTGCTAAAGCCCTGAAACCCGCATCAAAGTATTCAAATCCTTATCACCGCGTCCAGACAAATTCACCAAAATCAGCGCGTCATTTGGTAATTCTTTTGCCCGCCTAATTGCATAAGCCAACGCATGCGCGCTTTCCAAAGCCGCCAAAATCCCTTCTTGACGTGCGAGTAAATGAAATGCTTCCAGCGCTTCGGTGTCGGTGGCACCCACATATTGCGCGCGCCCCAAATCATTTAACCACGCGTGTTCGGGGCCCACGCCTGGGTAATCTAGCCCGGCGCTGACTGAGTGCGTTTCGGTGATTTGGCCGTGTTTATCGGTCAACAGATAGGTTTTATTGCCGTGCAAAACGCCGGGCACGCCACGGCTGATGCTGGCGGCGTGTTCTTCGGTATCCAAACCACGTCCAGCGGCTTCGACGCCGATCAACGTGACCGCTACGTCGTTTAAGAATGGGTGAAAAATACCAATGGCGTTGCTGCCGCCGCCGACACAGGCGACGATTTCATCGGGCAAACGGCCATATTGCTTTAGCATTTGCGCGCGCGCCTCGCGCCCAACCACGGCATTGAAATCGCGCACCATCATCGGATAAGGGTGCGGCCCCGCAACAGTGCCAATCATATAAAACGTATCAGCGACATTGGTCACCCAATCGCGCAGCGCTTCATTGAGCGCATCTTTGAGCGTTTTGCTGCCGCTTTCGACCGGTTTCACCGTCGCGCCCAGCAATTTCATGCGAAATACGTTGGGCTGTTGGCGTTCGATATCGACTGAACCCATATAAACCACGCACTCCGCGCCCATGCGCGCGGCCACAGTGGCACTGGCGACACCATGCTGGCCCGCACCGGTTTCGGCGATGATGCGCTTCTTACCCATGTGTTTCGCCACCAGCGCTTGGCCGACGGTGTTGTTGATTTTGTGCGCGCCGGTGTGGTTCAAATCTTCGCGCTTGAGCAAAATTTGCGCGCCACCTAGGAGCTTACTCAAGCGATCAGCGTGATAAATTGGGCTTGGGCGCCCGACATATTCGGCTAAATCACGGTCAAGTTCCGCGATAAATGCTGGATCATCGCGCAAACGCAAATAAGCTTCAGTCAGTTGCTCAAGCGGATACATGAGGGTTTCGGCGACGTAAGAACCGCCAAATTCGCCAAAATGCCCGCTGTCGTCGGGGCCGCTCATATAGTCCATTGCGGGCTCATTTATTGCTGTCTTGATTGTTTCCACTGATAACTCTCACATCTCAAAATCATGTTTGATTGTTTTGCTAAGGCAAAACAATTGGGGCGCTGCGCACCGCATCAACAAAGCGACGCATTTTTTCCGCGTCTTTAATTCCTGGGCTCGATTCAATGCCGCTGCTGACGTCGACCGCATAGGGCCGCACTGCGCGCATCCCGGAAGCTACATTGTCCGGCGTCAAGCCTCCGGCAAGAATCAAATAGCGGGGCGCATTTTGATGCTCCGTGACGGCAACGTCCGCCCAATCAAAACGATGCCCGCTGCCGCCAATTTTGTCTGTGCCCAGCAATGAGTGCGAATCTAGCAGCAATGCGCTGGCCTGTGCGAACGCGATAGCGCATTCGGACAAGTCTGGTGCATCGGCCATCGGTACTGCTTTAATAAACGGCACGCCAAAACTGGCGCAATACGCTTGATCTTCAGCGCCATGAAACTGCAGCAGAGAAAATTTTGCCCGAGCTAGCGTCGCACGCACACATTCTGCCGACGCGTTTTGAAACAAGCCGACCGAATGTACAAATGGCGGGGTGGCTCGCACCAATGCCGCCGCTAGCTCGATATCGACAAAACGTTTGCTTGCGGGCACGCAAACAAAACCAAGCGCTGCCACGCCTAAATCGGCGGCAAACAAAACATCTTCGGCTCGGGTCAAGCCGCAGAATTTTATTCGGGTGCTATTCAATCGCATCGCCGAATTCATCGGGCCAACCGCTATTAGGATCCCAAAGTTCCAATTCACGCGCTGCAATGAAAGGCTCTGGCAAGCCTGCCGCACCTGGATATTTCGGGCCGATAAACACCAAGCCACCCGCAGGCGCGGTGGCACCAGCAAGGGCGCGATCTTTCGCGGCCAGCACGGCACGAATCCACGCTGGCTTTTGCTCCCCGCGCCCAACCACCAGCAGGCTGCCCACCAAATTGCGCACCATGTGGTGCAAAAAGGCGTTGGCTTGAACGCGGAAGTTCAACACATTGCCATCGCGTTCGATCTCTAAACGATCCAGCCTGCGCCAGGGTCGTTTAGCTTGGCACGCAACGGTGCGAAAACTAGTGAAGTCTTGTTGACCGAGCAATGAATTCGCGGCTTCTTGCATGGCAGGGACATCCAGCGGCTTGCGTTCCCAGGCTAGCGTCCGCGCACTCAATCCTGGCCGGGCTTGGCGGTTGAGTAGGCTGTAACAATATTCGCGCGCCAAAGCGCTGTAGCGCGCGTGAAAATCATCAGCAACCTGCCCCGCCCAATGCACCGCCATGCTGTTCGGCAAATTCGAGTTGGTGCCCAGCATCCAAGCGCGCGCGCTGCGCTCGACCGGCGAATCAAAATGCACCACTTGGCCGCTGGCGTGTACGCCTGCGTCGGTGCGCCCAGCGCAGTTCACGACTATGGCCGCGTTTGCAACGACGCTGAGCGCCTTTTGCAAACTCTGCTGCAGCGTTACGCCAACGGCCTGCGATTGCCAGCCGTCGTAGTCGGTGCCGTCATATTCAACGGCCAACGCGTAACGCGGCATCGCGGCTTAGTTTTTTGAAGCTTGCGGATTAAGCAACAAATAGCGCGCGCATCTTTTTGAATGCGTTGGCTTCGATTTGGCGAATGCGCTCGGCTGATACGGAATATTCCGCTGCAAGTTCATGCAAAGTTGCCTTCGGTTCCGCCAACCAACGGCGTGAAACGATATCGCGGCTGCGCTCGTCCAATTTTTCTAAGCCTTCATGCAACACGTCCAAATTTGAGGACTCAAGCTGGGCGTTTTCAAAGGTATCAAACGGGTCGATATTATTTTGATCCACCAAAAACGCGACGGGCGAGGGACGCGCATCGTCAGAGTCATTCGCGGGCGCATCAAAGGCGACATCCATACCGTTCAAACGCGCTTCCATTTCGCGCACGGTGGCGGCTTCTACCCCCAACTCGTCTGCAACCACCTGAACTTCTTTCGCATTCATCCAACCCAAGCGCTTTTTCATGCGGCGCAGGTTAAAAAACAGTTTGCGCTGGGACTTGGTGGTCGCGACTTTGACGATGCGCCAGTTTTTCAGGATAAATTCGTGAATCTCGGCCTTAATCCAATGCACGGCAAAACTAACCAAGCGCACGCCCACCGTTGGGTCGAAGCGCTTTACCGCTTTCATCAGGCCAATATTGCCCTCCTGAATCAAATCGCCCACGCCCAAGCCATAGCCCGCATAGCCGCGCGCCACGTGCACGACAAAGCGCAAGTGCGCCATGATCAGTTCACGCGCCGACTCCAAATCGTTGTCATCGCGCAAACGCTTAGCCAGCCATTGCTCGTGCTCAACGGTGAGCATCGGATAGGCATTGACCGTGCCGATGTAGGCATCCAGGCTACCAATGGCGGAATTAGCGAATGTCGGCAGCCCAGTCATGGCCTGACGCGGTAAAGTCATTGCCGTAGACATGGCACCCGAACCAAAATGATCCGCTCTTAGGGTATTAGTCCTATTAGGGTTAGCCATTTGTGTATTAAACATGTGTGTTTCCCTTGTATCGTTGAAGCGTGAATGGTGCGTCGCGCAAACAGCCCATTAGTATAGAAGATTGCTGTGGGCAGATAGTTAAAAGCTGAAATTTTTGGTCTTACTGCATTTACCAGGATTTTGCTAAGAATCAGGATTTTGCTAAGAATAGTGGAGCTAGTCATAACGCTTCGGTGCGCCAGCGAACTACACTGACGTTGAGACGCAATTTTAGTTCCACATTTCTCGAACATCGCGTTAAACATCTCGTGGCGGCTATTGTATTTGGGCAAAAATCACAATTCCAAGCCTTTGTTCGAATAAATTCGATCAATGCCGCCTATGATGCGGATGGGCCTACACCATTTAGCTTTTCAACTATAAAGGTACATCATGGAATATCGCTCGCTCGGCCGCTCTGGCTTAAAAATTTCCGCGTTGTCCTTCGGCGCCTGGATCACCTTTGGCAGCCAGCTAAAAATCAATGAAGTCAAAGACTTACTCAGCTGTGCCTATGATTTTGGGGTGAATTTTTTCGATAACGCTGAATCGTACTCGAATGGCGTCGCGGAAGAATTGATGGGGCAGGCGTTTGCCGAACTGGGCTACCCGCGTGATTCCTGGTGCGTATCGTCGAAAGTTTACTTTGGCAGCGCAGAAAACCCGAAGCCGACGCAAAAGGGTTTGAGCCGTAAGCACATCGTTGATGCCTGCAACCAAGCACTGACCCGGCTCAAAGTTGACTATCTCGATCTATATTTTTGCCATCGGGCGGATCCGGAAACGCCGGTAAGCGAGATCTGTTGGGCCATGCACCAGCTCATCATGGCGGGCAAAGTGCTTTATTGGGGCACCTCGGAGTGGTCGACAAAAGAAATTATGGCGGCGCATGAGTTTGCCAATAAACACAATTTGATCGGCCCACAAATAGAGCAGCCGCAATACAACTTATTGCACCGCGAGCGCGTCGAGCGCGAATATTTGCCGCTTTACGAAAACATGGGTTTAGGGATCACGATTTGGTCGCCACTGGCATCCGGTATTTTGAGCGGCAAGTACCGCACCCGCGAAGCGTTTGCAAAAACCAACAGATTTAGTTTACCTGGGCTGGAATGGCTGCAAAAATTCGCGCTTGGCGAGCAACCGGGGCAAAAATTCACTCAGGTTGAGCGGTTAACCAAAATTGCTGACGCCGCTGGCATTCCACTGGCGCAACTTTCATTGGCGTGGTGCTTACGCAATCCGCATGTATCCAGCGTTATTTTAGGCGCATCAAATCGAAAGCAGCTGGAAGAAAACTTAGGCGCACTAGAGATACGGAAAAAACTTAGCGACAAGCTACTCAGTGAATTAGAACTGGCCTTGCTCGGGCTCTAAGCGCCGATTACGTTAGCGCCGGGCGTTAATTCGTGCGCTGCAAAAATTCCATGAAAATCGGCACCATGCGCGCATGCGCATCCTCCGTCAACCAATGCCCAGCGTCTGCATAGGCATGCGTTTCAGCATTTGGATAGATGCGTTGAAACGCAGCAAGGTAGTCTTTATCAAAGACAAAATCTTGCAGGCCCCACTGCAATTGAATCGGCAAATGCGCAAGGCTAGGCAGGAACTTTTCTAAGCTGAGCAATTTATCGTAGCCACGCTCCGTTGCTTTCAGCGGAATATCGCGAACAAAACGCAAAATCGCCTCACAGTCGTGCGCATTCGGGTGTGCCGCTAAATAGCCTTTAGCAGTTTCCGGCAACATTTTACCCACCACACCGCGCCAGACCGCGCCGCGCTGAAAGGCATTCATGTATTTGCATAAAAACCCGCCCAGCCAAGTATTGCGAACAAAAGCAATTTCTTTCGGCAATTTTTTACCCGCAAGCAATGGGAATGCGGCGGTATTGCTAATGACCAAGCGCGCGATACGTTCGGGGTGGCGCTGTGCATAGCGCATGCCGATAACACCACCCCAATCGTGCATGACCAGCGTGATTTTGCCGACTACACCGCGTGCGTCGAGAAAATTTTCAAGATCATCCACGCGCTGCTCAAAATGGAAGTCATAAGCACCCGCATCCGGCTTGTCCGAATCGCCCATGCCAATGTGATCCACCGCGACACAGCGGTAATTTTGTGACGCCGCCGCAATCAAATGGCGAAACAAAAACTTGGAGCTGGGATTGCCGTGTACGAATACGATGGTTCCTAAAGCTGCGGCCGGGGCAATATCCCAACCCGCTTGCGTGTAGCCATGGCTGTGTTTGACGCGAACTATAGGAAACGCAGAATTAGTTACCATGATAACGCCAAAAATCTCGAAGCCGCCGATAGTAGCCGGGGCACCGTGAAATGTCCCAACTAGAGCGGAGCTGATTTTACCCGAGCGTTAAGTGACCCGCGTTGCTAAGACCCGCTTTACTTAACCAATGCTGCCCAGCGTCAAACCGTCGACCAAATCGCCTCTAACTCCGCGCCCGGCCGGTGGTCCAGCGCCTCGACCGTTTGCCCACCACCTGCAAGTGCGTAGTGGAACAATTTGTACGAGCCGGTATTTTCGAGCTGCTTCAATTCGCCAATTTGGCTCACCGACTGCATTGGCGTTAGCGCGAACTCATCCGGCAGCTGCAGCATTTCGCTGCTGTGGCTGGCGTCTAGCAAAGTGTTGCTGAGCAAAGTTGAAGTGGCGCTTTCTTCATGCTTGAGCGGGCTGAGTTTTAAGCCGCGATGCAGCACTTTATTACGCCCCTCGGTGGTGGCGCGAATGCCCACCGCCTCAGCTTTGCGCGAAAGCAGCTGAATCCCCGCCTCCAAACTATCGTTATTGCCGCCACGCAACCAGCGCAACACGCCGACTAACCAGTCTCGTGGGTCATCATCACCTTCCTCGACGGGCGCGGAAAGCACGATCAACTCGCCGACTTTGCAGCGTAAATTAGCCGCCGATGGCCAATACACGCGATAGCCGCCTAGACTTTGATCCTGCACTTCGACGCGCGATAAAGTGGGTTTTGCCGATTCACTCGATGCCTGCGCCCACGCCGCTGATCGCTCGCGATCACTCAAGGACACGCCGACTTGACTGAGCGCATTCACGAACATATTGAAATCTTTATTGCCGCCGATTAAATAATGTGCGGCTTGCAGCCCGATCGCCACTTCCAGCATGTGGCCAGCCGGCATGCGCTGATGAATGCGCTCGCCGCCAAAGCCCCAGGCCAACAACAGGCGCTCGACTAAATCCACCTGCAGCACGACGCTTTGCCCAAGCTTGCTGCGCGGCGTCATCATGCCATCGCGCCCGACCGAATCGAACTGGCTGCGTATGGTTTGCACCAAACCCGCGCAATCGAGCCGCCAAACGCGCTTTGCGGAATCCGCGACGCGTACGCCCGGCCCCGCATCCATATCGGCGTCGATTAAAAATACGCCCTCGCCGCGGTTATCCAAGCGCAACACTGCGTGCGCCGCCCAGACACGGCTGGCCGCTTCCACATCGATAATTTCACGCTGCGTCAAGCGATACGGATTGGTCAAAAACATCAACGCTGCCTGCAAATAGCACGATTGCGGGCTAATCGAAACCCCGGCAACTTGAGGATCTTTTTCCAGCTTCTCATGCAAGTTTTGACTAATCGCGTAGGAAAACAGCGCGTTTAATTCGCTCCACGCGCCGGGCGGCACTTCGGAATAAGTCAAATAACATTTACCCAGCAACGCGCCCAAATGCTCCATCGCGCGCACCACGGCCAGCAAGGCATAGCGACCACGCAAAAACGGCACTGCGCCTTTGGGCCCACACATATCCACAATCGCAAGCTTGTAGCCCAAAGAAAGCTCGCGGTGAAAATCCTTCATCACCTGACCAATTTGGCGCTTTTGCTGCGGCAAGGGCAGTGGCTGCCCAATGACGTGCTTATCCATGCCGCCGAGCGTGAAATTGATGGGCTGGCGCAATAATTCCAGCGTTTCCAGTCTGGCGAGCGCGTCGACTTCCAGCGTATTCAGCTCTTTCAACCCGTTATAAAGCATCTTCGCAGTGACGCCACTATTAGCCAGCGGCAGCGCCTCAATCCATTGACGTACCAACTTCCCTTGGGTTGGAAAAGAATCTTTATTCGGTTTACGGCGTACCGGCAGATCTTTCAAAAGCCGAACAAAATTGGCTGGCATGCTGCGCTCGTGTGGTCCCCGGGACGCCGATTCTACGATCAAGCGCAGCGCTGTTGCATCTAGTCTGCGTTAAATCGTTGAAATTGTTGCGGGGTAAACATGCAATTTGATGCTGTCCTGGACTCAATTTGCAATATCTGACTTTATTGCCCGAGCACCACAACCCCCTAAATCCGCCCGCGCTGCAGCGTACTAATTGCCGCATCCAAGCCTTTCAACGTCAGCGGATACATTCTTTCATTAATTGCCGTGCGCGTTAGCGTCGCCGATGGCGTCATATGCCAATGCGCTTCGGGCGTTGGGTTCAACCACACCGCGCGCGGGAAGGCGTCTAGCATGCGTTTGAACCAGACTTCGCCCGGCTCGTCGTTCCAATGTTCAACTGAGCCACCGGGCGCCAAAATTTCATAGGGGCTCATCGCGGCATCACCGACAAAAATCAGCTTCCAACTGCGATCAAAGCGATGCATCAACTCATGGGTTGAAATTTCTGTTTGCCGCCGTCGCGCGTTTTCGCGCCAAACTCGCTCGTAAATGAAGTTGTGAAAATAATAGTGTTCCAGATGCTTAAATTCGGACTTGACCGCAGTAAACAGGGATTCCACGCCATAAATATGTTCGTCCATCGAACCGCCGACGTCCAATAACAACAGCACTTTCACCGAGTTATGGCGCTCACGCCGCAGTTTGATGTCCAGCCAACCGGCATTTTTTGCGGTGCTGTTAATGGTGTCTTCTAAATCAAGTTCTAAATCCGCACCCTCACGAGCGAATTGACGCAGCTTACGCAGGGCTAGTTTGGTATCACGTACGCCCAGTTCGGCGTCATCAGAAAAATCCCGAAACTGGCGCGCTTCCCAAACTTTGGTTGCCCTGCCCTGCTTACCCGGCCCGCCGATGCGCACGCCTTCAGGATTGTAGCCGCCATGTCCAAACGGCGAGGTACCGCCGGTGCCTATCCATTTGTTGCCGCCAGAATGCCGCTCCTTTTGTTCGGCCAAGCGCTCGCGCAAGGTTTGCATGAGCGCCTCGAAGCTGCCCAGTGCGGCAATCTCAGCGCGCTCGGCTGCACTAAATTCGCGCCCGGCAAATTGCGCCAGCCAATCTGTCGGAAGCGCTTGCGGGTCTACAATCACGTGCTCAATACCGGCAAGGTAGTCGCCAAAAATTTGATCGAAGCGATCAAACTGCGCTTCGTCTTTGACCATACAAAGGCGCGCCAGTTGATGAAATTCCTCCAAATCAGGTGCGATCAGCTTTTCTGTTGTTTTGTTTGCCAAGTCAAACAAATTTGCCTTAAGCGCCGACAGCAAACTCAAATATTCGGTAATGCTGGGTTTTAGCCCACCCGCCCGCAAGGCTTGAAAAAACCGCAGTGGCACTGGCTATTTCAACCGCAGCACATGCCCAAGTTTTAGCACGGTATCGCGCGACACGCTTGGGTTGAGAGCTAAAATTTCATTGACGCGCATATCAAAGCGCCGCGCAATCGTCCAAAGATTGTCGCCATTGCGCACTTTAAAGCTTGTGGGTGCAGCGACTATGCTGCTGACGAGCGCGCTGTTGACGCGCGCATTGCTCGCCAGCGTTTGTTGCCGAGCGCGATTTGCAATCACAGCTTGTGGCTTAGGCTGGGATATTGCGGCCAACACCGGCGCGGCGGATTTGAAACGTTGCAGATTGCCCATGGCCGCCAGTTCGGCATTCGTTTGCTTAGGTGCTAGCACCGACTGCGCGTAGCGAATCTCGCCAGTCTTGGCAATCAATGGATGCTGACTTTTCCACTCCGGGCCGAAACCATCCAGGGTTGCAACAATGGCAGCGACGGGCGTGGTATGTGCTAGCCGAACTTCAGTCAAGCGCTGTGAAGGCAAAAGCGGCGCGGGCAGGGTGACTTGGTAGCGCGCTGGATTGGCAAAAATACAGCCCCAGGCGATCAACCGATGTAGATGGTTTTCTGTCGTTAGCGATAGCCCGAGTTGGCGCACATGTTCGACTTGCCCCGGCTTAATGCCTTTCGCACTCAAGACCCGTTCAACGCGCTGCCCGCCCGCGTTGTAGGCAAAAATTGCCAATAGCCAGTCTTGCTCGAAGCGCTCGGCATTTTCCTGCATGAGTTTGAGCGCGACATCGGTCGATTTGATCGGGTCGATGCGCTCATCGTTGCCGCGCGACACATCCATACGATAGCCGCGCGCCGTTTCCGGCATCAACTGCCACCAACCGCCCGGGCTGCCGTAGGAGCCATAAACTTGACGGTAATCGCTTTCCACCAGGGGCAGAAAAGCTACTTCGCTGGGCATTTGCAGCACCTGTGTACGGCGCCAAACATAGTCTAAATAAGGCTGGATTCGTGCCAAATTAGCATTGAAATTGGCCGGGCTTTGCGTCAGCCGCTGCGCCCAAATTTCGATTGCCGCGTCGTAACTGCAATCGGTAAAGCGCCGCGCCGCGACGACGTCAGCCCAAAATTCTGGCTCTGGCGGCACCACTATCGCCTCAGCCACGCTGGGCTTTACCGGCGCCAGCACCGGCTTGGCCGCAATTGACGGCGCAGGTGGCGTGGCGGCTGGCAACTCGGCCGCTGCGTTACTAGGTTTGATAAGCACTTGTGGGTGCATGATGACGCCCGCACAGCCATTCAAACTTGCTAAAAGCATCAAGTTAACCAACATGCGGCAACTAAAAGCGTTCATTTGTCTCTCCTGCAGCGCAAGCAACTAGTTTGCCGATGCTAACGTGACGACGTTAAGTGAAAGAAAACGAGGTGTTTGGGAGGTGCCATTCAAACTGATGGATCGTCATCCCCGAATGTTTTAGTCGGGGATCTAGCCTGCACTTGCGCAAAGTACAGCGAATTGCAATGGTGCAACGCCAGAACAAGCTCCCTGGATTCCCGTCAAAAGTACGCGGGAATGACGAACTCTGTGCGCCGTCGCCCCATTAAATTCGAATCTGCGAAAACTGCCGAGACTCCCTGGTTTGGGTACATGCAGCACCGTTTTACTAAACCAAGCAAATTGATAATTCTGCAGTTCTTTGCGGATTTATCTTGATAATTCTGCAGCACTTTGCGAATTTATCTTGATATTTCCGCAACTATGCGCTGAAATATCAAAATGAAACGCTATTTAACTGACTTGATCCAACATGACCTAGCGAAGAAAATGGTCGTAGTTACCGGCCCACGCCAGGTTGGAAAAACCACACTTGCGCGTCATATGCCAGGCTTTAACAACACGATTTACCTTAACTTTGATTCCCCTGCGGATCGGTTAAGAATTGAACGCCAAGATTGGCCGGCGGCACATGATTATGTCGTGCTAGACGAAATCCACGCGATGCCAAATTGGAAAATCTACCTCAAGGGTGTTTTCGATACCAAGCCTGCCCACCAAGCGCTTCTGGTTACTGGCAGCGCCCGCCTAGATACCTTTCGTCAAGCCAGCGAATCGTTAGCTGGGCGCTATTTTCGTTGGCGCCTGCTACCATTTTCGGTACGCGAATTGACCGATCAGACCGACGAACATCCAGATTTGGCACTCAATGCGCTGCTGCGCTTTAGTGGCTTTCCAGAGCCGCTATTTGATGCCAGTGATAGCCACCGCGCGCGCTGGCAGAATCAATACTTTACCGACTTGATTCGCGAAGACGTGTTGGAATACAGCCGAATTCAAGAGCTTAAAGCTATGCGCACGCTCGTTGCTATGCTGCGCCAGCGTACGGGTAGCCGGCTTTCCTTTGAATCCTTAGCCCGCGACTTAAGTCTGGCACCGAACACGGTGCGCAGCTATATTGATATTTTGGAAGCGCTGCATATTGTATTTCTGATTCGCCCCTACCACCGCAATATTGCCCGTGCGCAGGCCAAGGCAGCTAAACTGTATTTTTATGATTGGGCCTATGTGCAAGATGCGACGAGCGCTGTTCAAACCCAGGAGTCTGGTGCGCAATTTGAAAACCTGGTGGCGGTGCACCTGCTTAAACACATCTGTTATTTGCAAGATAGCACCGGCTTCAGTGGCGAATTAAACTATCTGCGCACCACCGCGGGCAAAGAAATCGATTTTGTATTGACCAATAGCGAAGGCGACGCATCACACTTTATTGAGGTCAAACTGAGCGACACCAAACCCTCTTTGGCGCTCAAACAAATGGCCGCTGCCTACCCAAACGCACAAGCGATTCAGTTGGTAAAAAACGCGCGCCACGGCTTCGATCAAGATGCTGTCCAGGTGCGCCCGGCGGCGGCTTGGCTTCGGGAGCTAGCCGCGTAATAACTAGCGGCGTAAACACGCAGCTTGCGCCCGCCGCATCAGCGCAACTTGCGCCCCAATAGCCAACCCATCCCAAAAACCAGCAAAAACACGAACAGCGCCACAATCGCGCCCTGCACCAAAGGCCAAATTCGATGCGAGCTGCCGACCCACGAATAGTGCGTCGCCACCGCGCAGCAGGTAATCGCGCTGAAGCTGCTGACGGCGGCTAAATTTAGGTTGTAACGCAGCTGCGCAGGGTAGGCGATAAACCGCAGCCAAATCAGCAGCGCAAAAAACGGCAGCAGCAGCCAAAACCCCAAGGTCAACAGAACGATTTGCATCTAGGCAATTTCATTGAGCGCCGAGCGCACATCCGCGATGGAATCACCGCCGTTGGCAACAACTGCACCGTCAATTTCGCATTCGACGCCAAACTCTAGCTCACGAAATACGCCCCTGCCCGCTTTCAACGCCGCCATCATTTGCCCGCAACTACGCGCATCGTCAAAGGCGATGCTTTCCAGCAAAACGACTTTTTGATCCGCCGCGACTAGCTTGAAGCGAAAGCCTTCGCTGTCTTTAAACGTCGTCAGTTTCGCCGTTTTTTTAGACTCTGCCTTAGGCGTTTGTGGCACCAATGAATTCAGCGAGCGCAAGCCCACCGCATCACGCAGGCGCGCCATAAACGGTGCGGATTCCAGACGCACTTTCGCGGCACCGGCCATTAAAATTGCTTCCACCTCCGCCGGATTGGCCAGCAAGGCTTGATAGCGTTCGCGTGCCGGTGCGATTTTGCTTTCCACTAAATCCGCCAAGCGCGATTTCACCTCCCCCCAAGCCAGCCCTTGCGCCATCGCGTCCGCAAGTGCGGTAGTTTCGGCTTCAGTCGCAAACGCTTGATAGATCGCAAATAGCGCGGATTCATCCTTCGCTTTCGCTTCGCCCGGGAGTTTGGAGTTGGTCACGATCTGTGCAATCGCGGCACGCATTTGATTGGGTGGCAGAAATAATCCGATCGTGTTGTCGTAGCTTTTACTCATCTTGCGGCCATCTAAACCGGGCAGCACCGCACCGTGCTCATCCACCAGTGCTTCTGGAAGCGTGAAGTAGTCAGCGCCGTAAACATGATTAAAGCGCTGCGCAATATCGCGGGCTATTTCAATGTGTTGGACTTGATCGCGCCCAACCGGCACCGCGTGCGCGTTGAACATCAAAATATCCGCTGACATCAGCACCGGATAGGTATACAGCCCAGCGGTGACGCCTAAATCGGCATCGTGCCCGGCGGCTTCATTGTGATCGACCGCAGCTTTGTAAGCATGCGCGCGGTTAAGCAAGCCTTTCGCCGCGACACAACTCAGCAGCCAATTCAGCTCGCTGATCTCAGAAATATCCGATTGGCGATAAAATGCCACACGGTTCGGGTCTAGCCCCAGGGCGAGCCAGCTCGCCGCAATTTCTAGCGTCGCGCGCTGAATTTTGCTGGGGTCAGTGCCGCCAATCAGCGCATGCAAATCCGCCAAAAAATAATACGAGCGCACGCCCGCCTGCAGGCTGGCGTCAATCGCGGGTTTGATCGCACCGACATAATTGCCTAAGTGTGGGCTGCCGGTGGGTTTGATGCCGGTCAACACACGGCGAGCTATTTCGGTCATAAAGGTTTGCCTAAACGAAGTTTCAGTTGCAAGTTTAACTTACGAGCGGCCCATGTTCGTCGATGGATTCGCCGCTATGCTTAGCGACCCAAGAATTGCGGAATAAGCTTATGTCAAACCAGGTCAGAATCGTCGAAGTCGGGCCGCGCGATGGCCTACAAAATGAGCCGTTGATTTTGCCTGCCAGCGTCAAGATCGAGCTGATCAACCGCCTGTCTGCCTGCGGCCATAGCGCGGTTGAAGTCACCAGTTTTGTTTCGCCGAAATGGTGCCGCAGCTTAGTGATGCCGCAGAAGTCTACACTGGCTTTAGCGCCGTCTCGGGCGTGCGCTATCCGGTGTTGGTGCCCAATTTAGTCGGCTACGAACGCGCGTTGGCGGTTGGTGCGCGCGAAGTCGCGGTTTTCACGGCGGCGAGTGAGGCATTTTCGATGAAAAATACGAACGCCTCGATCGCTGAAACACTGGAGCGCTTTCAGCCGATCTTTGAGCGTGCGAAAGCGGATGGCATCGCCGTGCGCGGCTATGTGTCGTGCGTATTAGGCTGCCCGTATCAGGGCGAAATCGCCATCGATGACGTCGTCAAAGTCGCGCGCACGCTGCATTTAATGGGCTGCTATGAAATTTCTTTGGGCGACACGATTGGCGTGGGCACCGCCAATAAAGCCAGCGCCTTGATGCGCGCTGTCGCTGCGGAAATTCCAATAAGCGCCATTGCCGGGCACTTTCACGACACCTACGGGCAAGCAGTTGCGAATATCGCAGCAAGTTTGGAGGCAGGCATCCGCGTGTTTGATAGCTCGATTGCTGGTCTAGGCGGCTGCCCCTATGCAAAAGGTGCCACTGGCAATGTCGCAACCGAAGATTTGGTGTACTTATTGGAAGGAATGGGCTTCTCTTGCGGACTGGATCTAGCCGAACTGGCACGCGTTGGCGCCTGGATTAGTCAGGTTTTAGGACGAGAAAGCCAAAGCCGTGCTGGGAGGGCGGTGTTGGCTAATGCATAGATATGCCAATCTGTTTCCTCAGCTCAAAATCTTACCTGATTAGCGCCAATCCTCAGTAACACGAAATCGTCATTCCCGCGAAGGCGGGAATCCAGGGTGAATGCAAAGGCGTCTGATTGTGGCGATGTGTCAAAAGCCTGAATTCTAGTTTCCGTAAGCTTCGCACTGACCAATT
>JANNYA010000257.1:0-16810 GCA_031409855.1 Rhodanobacteraceae bacterium
AATCGAAACCTAGAGTAGTAAAAAGCCCGCTTTTGAAGGCCTTGCGTTCGCGCGCACCCATGTGCACGATCCCGGTGTGTATCGCATGCTGGGCAGCGATGAGCTATTGCTTTACGTGGGCAAAGCGAAAAACCTCAAAAAACGTGTGGAAAGCTATTTCGCGCGGCCACAGTTGCAGCCGCGTTTGGCCTTGCTGGTGGCCTCGGTCGTCAGCATGGAAGTGATCGTCACCCGCACCGAGGCCGAGGCGCTGCTGTTGGAAGCGCAGCTGATTAAATCGCTAAAGCCGCGTTTTAACATCGATTTGAAGGACGATAAAAGCTACCCGTATGTGCGCGTCACGACGCAAGACGCGTTCCCGCGCGTTGCTTATTACCGGGGCAGCAAAGAAGTGGCGGGCAAACTTTACGGGCCGTTTCCATCCGCGTGGGCGGTGAAAGAAACGGTCGAAAGCCTGCAAAAGCTTTTTTTATTGCGCACTTGCGAAGACAGCGTATTTGCGCATCGCACCCGGCCCTGTTTACAGCATCAAATTAAGCGCTGTTCCGCGCCGTGTGTGGGCCTAATTGAGCCTGCGGTTTACGCGGCGCAGGTAAAAAACGTCGAGCTGTTTTTAACGGGCAAAAGCCAGCAAATCATTAGCGATATCGGCACCGAGATGGAAGCGGCGGCGGCGGAACTTGCGTTTGAGAAAGCCGCGCGCCTGCGCGATCAAATTGCGGCGTTGCGCCGCGTGACTGCGAACCATTTTATCGCGGGCGAGCGCGGTGATTTGGATGCGGTGGCGATCAAAATTGATCAAGGCATGGCGGCGATTGTGGTGCTGTTTTTCCGCAACGGCCTGAATTTGGGTAGTAAAAGTTTTTTTCCAAAATTACCAACCGAAGCGAATGAAGAGGAAGTGTTATCCAGCTTTCTCATGCAGTTTTATTTAGACCACCCGGCACCCGATGAGCTTTTGTTGGACCGGGTTTTGGAAGATAGCGATGCCATCAGTAGCGCATTGACGCAAGCCTGCGGACACAAACTAAAACTCGTGTGCAACCCACGCGCCGAGCGCGCGCAGTTGGTCGCAATGGCAACGCGCACCGTAGCCAGTGCGCTGGTCAGCGAATTGGCGGCGAAAGCGACGCTGGCGAAGCGGTTTGAGGCACTGCGTGAGCTATTAGATTTGCCCAATGTACCTAAACGTATTGAATGTTTTGATATCAGCCACACCATGGGCGAAGCCACCATTGCCTCGTGCGTGGTTTTTAACGAAGCCGGCCCGCTGAAAACCGACTATCGCCGCTTCAACATTAGCGGCATTGAACCCGGTGACGACTACGCGGCGATGTATCAAGCGCTGACGCGGCGCTATAAACGCATCGCCAATGGCGAGGAAAAATTGCCGGACGTGTTGCTGATTGATGGCGGCAAGGGCCAACTCAAACAAGCGATTGACGTGCTGAAGACGCTGGAAATTACGCCGCTGCCGCTGATGGTCGGCGTTGCCAAAGGCCCCGCACGTAAAAGCGGCTTTGAGACGCTGTTTTTGGGCGCAGAAATGCGCGAAGTCTGGCCAGGGCCAGATTCTTTAGGCGGGCATTTGATCCAACACGTGCGCGATGAGGCGCATCGATTTGCCATCACCGGGCACCGCAAAGCCCGTGCCAAAACGCGGGAAAAGTCAGTATTGGAAGATATTGATGGCATCGGCCCGACACGTAGACGCGCTATTTTAAAAGCGTTTGGCGGCCTGCGCGGCGTCGCGAAAGCCGGGGTTGAAGAGTTAATGACGGTCAGCGGCATCAACCGCGATCTAGCCGAGCGCATTTACGCGGCATATCGCGGCAAGGCGCAAAAATTGGTGTCCACTAGCTAAAAACCGTTACTCTCAGCCGCAAAATTGGCATTGGAGTACGCGTGCGTCGTATCGTCATTTGGGTTTGTGCATTGATGTTGCTGGCAAACGATTGCATGCAGGCGCAAAGCTTGGATCGAATCCCGCTGCAGGGGTTTGACGCGCGTGCGGTCTCAACGCCGAGTGCGGCCACCGCTTGGGGTGGAATCCGCACAGATGCTCAGCCCACGCTTTCTGATCGTGTTGTGCATTACGACATTAGTGCCGAGCTTGATCCAACAACGCATCGGGTCGTGGGTGTGCAAACGTTGCGTTGGCGCAATCGCTCGGAAATGGCGATTTCTACGGTGTATTTGCACTTGTATCTAAACGCCTTTGCCAACGCCGACAGCACCTATATGCGTGAAACGCACTTGAATGCGCTGACCGAGAATCCGCTGGGAATTGACGCTGCCTTAATTGAACTGCCTTTAGAAGATGGCGAATGGGGCTCAATCAAAGTCAGCAATATCCTGCAGACAGGCGTCAATACCGTGCCGAAGGCTCGCTTTGTGCAGCCGGACGGCGGGCCAGTGACGGATCAAACGGTGCTGGCGCTGGATCTTGCCAGGGCGGTGCCGCCGGGTGCTGAAGCAGAACTCAGCATGCGCTTTGTCAGTCAATTACCGCGTGTAATTGCGCGCACTGGTTACTTCAAAAGCTTTCATATGGTGGCGCAGTGGTTTCCAAAAATCGCGGTGTTGGAATTGCCCGGTGAGCGCGGCGCGACTGAAACACGCTGGAACGCGCACGAATTTCATCAAAATAGCGAGTTTTATGCCGATTTTGGCAGCTTCGACGTTCGACTTACCGTGCCTGAGCCCTACACCGTTGCGGCGACGGGCAGTCAAGTTGACTTAGCCGAGATCGATGGCAAACGGCGCTACCGATTTAAGCAGGCGGATGTTATTGATTTCGCATGGGCTGCCGATTCGCGATTTGCGCCGCCATTACTTGGGAAATTTAGCCGCACGGGCAATGCCGACGTATCGATAAAAGTATTTTACACGCCCGATTACGCTGCAAGCGCGCAGCCAGCGCTGGCCGCGACGCTAAAAGCCATGCGCTATGCCGATGAAACGCTGGGCGAATATCCCTTCGATACCGTCAGTGTGATTGTGCCGCCGCTGAATGCCGAAGCGGCGGGCGGTATGGAATACCCCACTTTGTTCACCGTGGAAGGTCACGCCAGTGCCCAGCCGGGTTCGCGTGCGGCGGCGGCAATCGAGTTTGTCGCAATCCACGAATTTACCCACAACTACTTTCAAGGTGTAGTCGCTAGCAACGAGTTTGAAGAACCATTTTTAGATGAGGGCATCAACCAATATTGGAATGATCGGATGTTGCGCGATACCGGCGTCAAAATGCCGAGTCCTGATGCGTTGCAGCGCTTAGGATTCAATTGGCCGCTTGATCGGTTCGAGTTGGCGCGCTGGGATGCGCAATTGAGTGACCCTTTTGACGCCCTCGGGCAGAATTCTTGGGCGCGCTTTTCTGACGCGAGTTTTGGCTCTGTCTATTTTCGCGGGGCGACGATGCTGCGTGATTTGGAGGTGCGCTGGGGCAGGGCGGTGATGAACAGGGCGATGCGCACCTACTACCAACGTTGGCAGTTTCGCCACCCAAGTACAGCCGACTTCCAAGCGGTATTGAGCGAAGTCAGCGGTGACGCGGAACATGTAGCGCGCTTGTTCGCGCAAAACGTTTATGCGAATGGCGGGATGGATGACCGCGTTACAAGTTTAACCTCAGTGGCACTGGCTGAGCCCAACGCCGGTAAAAGCGCAACTGCGCGCTTTGAAACCGTTGTTGTCGTGCGCCATTTTGGTGTAGGCCTGCCGCAATCGTTGCAGGTGCGCTTTGCTGATGGCAGCGTGCAAAGCCAAAACTGGAACGTAGGCGATCGTGTGCGCTGGCATCGCTTACAGTTTTCCAGTGCGACGAAAGCGCTATCTGCGGAACTTGACCCTGAGCAGCGCTACCTTCTGGATCAAAGCCTTATTGACAACTCGCTAAGCTTGGCACCCGATACAAAAGCTAGCACACGCTGGTGGCTTGAGCTAGCGACGTCGCTGGAAACCTTTTATGCCATGGTTTTAAGCCTATGAGCGGCGTTTTTTCGTTGATTAAAATCGAGGCTAAGCGCGCATTTGATATTCGACTCCTGCTGTGTTGGCTGTTAGCGACCTTTTTGCCGACGCTGTTGGTGGCGTCACCGTTAGGTGCCATTTTAAGCAAAGTGCTGGATTTTTCCGCCTATTCCTTAGCCTTGGCGCAGCGCTTGAATTTGGATGCCATCGCCGCGCTGCGGGACGCCTATTTGCAAAACTCGAGCACGGTGCAAGTGAATTTAACCCTGGCTTGGGTGTGTAGTTTGCTGCTAGCACCGCTATTAACCGCGATGGCTGCCATAATTTTTAGCGCGTCGAAAAAACTGCCGTGGCGCACGTTGTTGCTTGCGGCATTGATGGACTACAGTCGCTGGTTTTGGCTGCATTTGTGCGCATTTCTGCTGTATTTGTTAGGCTTTGGCTGCGCATTAGTGCTGGGCGTAAGCGCTGAACTTCGAGTCGAGGAATACGTTGATGCAAATTCGTTTGCGCATACGCAAATTGTCAGTTGGTCGACTGCACTGCTGGTGGCGCTGATGACGCATTTTCTGGTGGAGATTGCGCGCGCCGAATTATTGCTAGATCCGCAGTTGCGCTTTCCACCCAGCGCTTTTTTGCGCGCGCTACAGCGCGGGCGACTTTTGCGTCGTGTAACCGGCTATTTGGTAGTTTGTGCGCTCGGCTTGGCGTTGTTGCTCATCTTACTGATGCTGCGACAGAGCCTGAGTGGAGCGGGCTGGGCGTCCATGCTTAGCACCGTATTTTTGGCGCAGTGCAGCGTGATCGCACTGGCCTGGATGCGCACTACTCGCTTGTTTGTACTGGCGGCTTTGGGCGATCAATGTGCAGCGGGCAAACCGGAACAGGCGCGCGCGTGAAAAAGCTTAGCCAAGCTAGCGCTGCCGCGCCTGATTTAACAGATCCAGGCGCGGTGCCGACGACCGCGGAGCCACTTTTATCTGCGAGTACTGGCGATGAGATTACCGATGGCTCGGCTTTGGGCCTGCGCTGGCCGCGTGGTGGCGTGGATAGTTTTGACACCACCGGGCCTGCAATTTACGACACGCTTTCTGGCGAAAGACTGCGGCCCTTAGCTTTTGATGCGCAGTCATTGCCCGAGCAGTTGGGCCCGTGGCGCATTTGTAATTTGGTAGGCCGGGGCGGCATGGGTGAAGTCTGGCGCGCCGAGCGCTGCGATGGCATGTTTGAAATGGTGGTCGCGATGAAGTTTTTGCGCAGCGACCGACCGGACGTGCTGGAGCGTTTCAAGTTTGAACGGCGCGTGTTGGCGCAGCTAGATCATCCGAATATTGCACGCTTAATTGACGGCGGCGTGACGCCTGATGGTTTGCCGTATCTGGTGACGGAATTCGTCGAGGGCGAGCAATTAGACCGCTGGTGCGAGCAGAAACGCCCGAAACTGCGCGAGCGCTTGCGGCTGTTTTTGCAAGTGTGTGATGCGGTGGCGTATGCGCACTCCGAGTTGGTCGTACATCGCGATATTAAGCCAGGAAACATCCTGATTGATGCCGAAAATACCGCGCATCTGCTTGATTTTGGTATCGCCAAAGTAGTCACTGGCCCGGGTTTGGATGAAGCGACGGACGAATCGCCGCACACACCGGAATATGCAGCACCCGAGCAAGTTCAAGGCGGCGCGATCACGGTTCGCACGGATGTTTACGCGCTTGGGCTGTTGCTGTATTGGTTGCTGACCGGAGAACGCCCGCAGGCCCGTGGCGGCCCGCTGGCGGAGCAAATTGAGCGCATTTTAGAGCGCGTTCCAGTTTTGCCTAGCGCGGCAGTTTTGCCATCGATGCACGCGCTGGTGAGTCGCTCGGAACTCAGCGGCGATTTGGACTGCATTGTTAGTAAAGCAATCCAAAAAAATCCGGTGGACCGCTTTGCGAGCGTTTCCGAGCTGGCGAGTGATGTGCGCGCGTATTTGTCCGGGCGTCCGATCGCAGCACGACGAACCAGCAAATGGGAACGCAGCCTCGCGTTCCTGCGGCGTAATGCGCAGTTGGTTAGCGCTGGAACCGTCGCTGGCGCGTTGATTTTAGGCGCCGGTGGCATAGCGCTTTATCACGCGGGCAGGGCGGGCGAAAGCACAGCCGCGATGCGACGCCAACAAATTCAGGCGAACGCGCGTGAAAATGAAACCTTGGGTGCGCGCGCCTTTATTTCGGCATTGCTCAAGGACGTGGAACTGCAGGGTGCCGCTGGCCCGGAACTTGCGCGCCGCGCGCACCGATACGCGGTAAGCACGCTGGTGAATTTCCCAGAACTGCAGGCGGGGGTGATCTGGGAAGTCGCGGGTGCTTACTCCAATTTCGAGCTTTACGCCGAGCGAGAATCCATGCTGAGGGAAAATTATGAGCTACGGCGTGGTCAGGGCACCAGTGATGCCGAAGCTGCGGCGGCTTGTGCATTGGCGGCGCAACGCGCCGAGGCCGGCCATAGTGCCGAGGCGCGAACGCTGCTGGATGCAGCGGATGCGCTTTTGCAGCCTGGTGATGAAACCAACTTGTGGGCGCAACTAGATTGCGCCCGCATTGGCGGCCGGGCGTTACGCTATTTGGGCGATTATGAGCGCGCGGAAACTCAAATAGCCCGGGCCGCGCAAATGATGCGCGTGCGCTACGGTGCAGGCGAAGCGCAGCCGGATAGTGAGGATTTGAAGCTGAGTGAAGTCCGTCACAGCCAGTATGTGGATATGTTGAACGGCTTAGCCATCGCGCATATTCAAGCCGGGCATTTCCGCGCGGGCGAGGCGACGCTGATTGAATTGGGCGCACTGTTGCGGGCGCAGGGGCGCGAGCAAAGCAATCAAATGGCGAACGTTTACGGCAATTTGGCGAGCGCACAGCGGGCGTTGGGCCGCTATGAAAGTGCGCGCGATAATTCTGATCTAGGCTTAGCCCTGCAGCGCAAACGTGACCCAAATGCGTTGAATCCTTCGACGATTTGTTTACGCGCCCAGCTGGCACAGCAGTTAGGCGAGCCGGGTGAACGTGTACTAGCACTGGTGGCGCAATGCAAAGCCATGATCAGCGCCGACTTAGCCGCCCCCCAGCTATCGGCGCGGCAATGTTGGGCGGAATTAGCGGACATCGCGGTAATGCGTGGCAGTGACGACGAGTTAGCAGCTGCCCAAACCGCGCTGGATGCCCTAAGCGCCAAACTTTCAGCACCCGATCGCGCTCGCGACCTACCGAACCTGCGCATGACATTGGCGCAGGCGCACCGGCAATACACGCGAACCGGGACGCTGCCTGAGGTGCTGAACACGCTTTTGGAATTAGACGCGCAGCGCTATTCAAGTCTGATGCCAATAAAAGCGGCGGCATTGGTGTTAGCGGCGCAAGCCGCACGGGCCAGTGGCGACAGCGCAAGTGCGAGTCAGATTTTTACCGAACTGAAGCTAGTCGTAGGCGATGAATATCCACCTACGCACCCGATTTTTTTAGGTAACTGAGGCAACGGTAGTTTTGCTACGCGGACTGCGGACTCGCTCGGCCGCTGATCAAAGTGATGCATCCTAGCCTAGTGAAACTACACCAGCGAATACTGCGCAGCATTGAGTTCGTTGTGAAACAGCGCCATCAAGCTGTGCACAACTTAAAACGTCGCTTGATGCTTTCTTCTGCGCCAAGCCGTTGATAAAACTTTGCAGCGCGCTCATTCCAAAGTGGCGTTTGCCACTGAATCTCGCAGAGTTGATGCGCCATAGCAAACGCCTTAATTGCATTGATGAGCTGATTGCCGATACTGCTGCCGCGCCAAAGCTGCTGAACGTACAAGCAATCCATGTGTACAAAATGCGCTCCGCGCCAGGTAGAAAAATCAATGGTCGCAGTGGCGTACCCGATCAGCGCCGACTCAGATACTGCCACCCAGGCATAAAAGGCTGGGTGGCACCTGAAACAGACATTGTAGGCGCGTAGACAGTCCTTCTGTGTCCAAGCTAGACTGTTCAAAGGCCGCGTGCTCAGCGCACAAGGAAACCAGCGGCGCCAGCTCATCAGGTTTAGCTGGGCGAATGATTACTGAGGCAGACATCGCTACACGCTTTGCAGCGCAAAGCCTTCGTCAATCCAACCGGTGATGCCACCAGCCATGATTTTCACGGGAAACCCAAGCCTAGCAATTTTTGCCGCTGCCTTAACCGCGCCATTGCAATGTGGCCCAGCACAGTAGGTAACGAACAAAGTGTCTTTTGCGAATTCCTGCATGCGCGACGCGATGATTTTCCCGTGTGGCAGATGCAGTGCACTGGGTACGTGACCGAGATTAAACATAGCAGGACTGCGCACGTCCAAGAGCACGAAGCCCGGTGCGTCGGATTGCAGTGCTTCGTGGGTATCCCAGCAGTCGGTTTCAAACGTCAGTTCTGACTCGAATCGCGCGATAGCGAGTTCTGACGGTGCAGCGTTGATTTGGGTGACTGCATTTTTCATCGTTGTTTCTCCGTAGGGTGGTTTTAAATTTGCCTGGGTGTGGCTATTGTTGAACAATAACTCCAGCACTTACTATTGGCGGTAACACCTATTATCGATCAAATAATGCCAAACGTTAAACCATCGAACCGCAGTTTCAATCCACGTGTGGCAGCCATCACCTATCCCGGGCTTTGCGTGTTTGAGTATGGATGCGCCGCTGAAGTATTTGGCTTGCACCGCCCGGAGCTGGGCGATAGCTGGTACCAATTTGAGACCTGCGCATCGGAGCGCCGAAGCGTCATCGCGCAGTACAGCATGCGCATTCACGCTGACTACGGCTTGGACCAGTTACCAGGCGCAGGCACCATCATCATTCCCGGATGGAAGGGAATCGACGTTCCCGTTCCTGATCGATTGATCGAAGCCTTGCGTGCCGCACACGCCGCCGGTGCGCGCCTGTTGTCCATTTGTTCCGGCGCCTTTGTGCTGGCGGCGACTGGTCTATTGAATGGCAAACGCGCCACCACGCACTGGCGATATGCCGCGGTGCTCCAGAAACAATTCCCCAGCATTGAAGTTGACCCATCTGTGCTGTACGTGGATACCGGGCAAGTATTGACATCCGCCGGTAGCGCAGCAGGATTGGATCTGTGCTTGCATTTGGTGCGGCGTGATTTCGGTGCACGCGTGTCCAACCACGTGGCCCGACGCTTAGTGATGCCAGCACACCGCGAAGGCGGGCAAGCGCAGTTTGTGGAAATGCCGGTCACCACTGAACGCAATAGCTTAACTGCACTGATGCAGCGGGTACTGAAAGATACAAAGCACGATTGGACGATTGCCGAGTTGGCCCGGTTGGCGAACATGAGTGCGCGTAGTCTGATGCGACGATTCAAAGCTAATAACGGCATAACGTGTCTGGATTGGTTAGTGCGGGCGCGTTTGGAGCGCGCCAAGCTTTTGCTGGAAAAGCCAGTGCTCAATATTGACCAAATCGCAGCGGAAAGCGGGTTCGGCAGTGCGATCACGCTGCGGCATCACTTCCGTCGTCAGTTTGGCCTTAGCCCAGGCGAATACCGCAAAAGCTTTTTAAATTGAAGTTCGATGCTTAACTGTTGCGCGTTCACCTTCGTTAAACTAGCGTCAGTTCAAGTGCTCGAATTCATTGCCAGATGATTTCCCCATTGAATGATTACCTTGCTAGCCGCTATGACAATTTCTCTCAAGCAACAAATAAGACTTTCGTCCGCTGTGCTTTTATTGTTGGCGGCATTGCCACTGCACGCTGGCGCGCCTATCAACTTGGAACGCGCCCTCGAGCTAAAAGTAGCCGCAATCGGCACGCGCTTAGCAGGTGCCCAGCAAATCCCTGCGTTCTCGATAGATACGCGAACCGGGCTAGAGCTTAGTCCGCATGATCGCGTCTTGGCAGATCTGCCCGCTGTGCCGAAAAGCATCACTGCCAAAATGGCGAAGTCAATCAGCTGGATACACATTAGCGGCTATGGCTGGCTGCTGATCCCGCGCGCGTGGGCCGTAGTTGACGGCGGTGTCGGTGCGGATGGCTCAATGGTGCTGGTGGCGCAGGCGAAATCAGGTGGTGCGTGGCTGGAATACACCGATGCTGGCCACTGTGTCGGCTGCGCAATTAATGCGGCGCGCTGTTTTTATCCTCAAGCGGACGCGCGGGCGATTGAATTTGAGTTTGATACCGCTCATTGTGAACAATCGACGCAAAATTCTTCGGCAAAGCGCTTGCCATCGTTGCAATATCAAGTTCGCACCAGCCAAGCCGAGCGCGTGCAAACACTGCGCTACTATTACGATACTGATGGCATACGCTATCAACAACTGACGCTGCATCAGCCTAGTTTGACGAATGCGGCTGGCGTCGCCGAACTCGATCTAAAGCAGGGCGCACTTGGGGTATTCTTCAAGCAAATTTGGGTGGCGGCGGATTAATTTGATCAACGTGATTAGCGTCAATTCTAGTTAAACCAGATCGTCATTCCCGCGCACGCGGGAATCCAGTTTTAATAAGCTTCACAGTGAGCAAACTCGGTGGTTGCCACCTGGATCCCCGCATTCGCGAGGATGACGAACATGCCACTGAGGATTAGTCAGAAGCAACAAGATTAATGTGCAAAAGCTTAAAACGTGATTAATTGTTACCAAAATATCTAATAAAAACAGAGGTCTAAATCGCATGATTACTGAAATCACCTGGCGCGAACGCTTGCGCTATCGTTTTGAAAATACGCTTTCTAAAGGCCCGGCTGCGATGATCGCTTGGTTGGCGATCGTATCGAGCGTGATGGTGCTGTTGGCGGCGTTTGTGATCGCTGTTTTTGCCATGCGGGGCACGCCTGAAACCGGTGAAATTGGTTTTATCGAGGGCGGTTGGCGCAGCCTAATGCATGCGTTGGACGCGGGAAATCTAGCGGGCGATGAAGGCTGGGCGCTGCGTATTTTGATGTTGCTGGTCACGATTTTCGGAATTTTCGTGGTCAGTATTTTGATTGGCACGATTACCAGCGGCTTGGAAGCGCGGCTGGATGAAATGCGCAAAGGCCGTTCACGCGTATTGGAGCAAAATCACACGCTCATTTTAGGCTTTTCCAACAAGGTGTTTTCGATCATTGGTGAGCTACTGATCGCCAACGCGAATCAGAAAAACCCCGCGATTGTGATTTTGGCAGACCGCGATAAAGTCGAAATGGACGATGCGATTCGCGCAAAATTCCCGGATACCAAAAACACGCGCGTGATTTGCCGCAGCGGCAATCCAATTGATTTGGATGATTTGATGTTGGCAATGCCGAACGCGGCGCGCTCGATTATTGTGCTTGCCCCAGAGATTGATTCGCCGGACATCTATGTGATTAAAACGGTGCTGGCGTTGACGAATCACCCGCAGCGGCGCACCGAGCCTTATCACATCGTGGCTGAGATAGAAGATGAGAAAAATTTAGAAGCGGCGACTTTGGTCGGTGGTGATGAGGCGATTTATGTGCCCAGCGATGACTTAATCGCGCGCGTAACTGCGCAAACCTGCCGTCAGTCGGGCTTGAGCGTGGTCTATACCGAGCTGCTCGATTTCGATGGCGCGGAAATTTACTTTGCCGATGCTGTAAAACTCGTGGGCAAAAGCTACCGTGAGGCGTTGATGCGATTTGAGCACTCCGCCTTGATTGGCCTGATGCGAAAAAATGGTGCAGTACTAATCAACCCACCCATGGAAACGCAGTTCGCCGAGGGTGATCAAGTGATTGCAATCAGTGAAGACGATGACACTGTCGTGGTTTCCGCGAATGCAAACCCGGTAGTTGAAGCTAGCTTGATTCAACTGAGCGAGCCGGCGGCAAGCAAAGCTGAGCGCACTTTAATTTTAGGGTGGAACAAAAAAGGCGAAGCGATCATTCGTGAATTGGAAGCCTACGTCGTGCAGGGTTCAGAAATAGTCGTGGTTTGCGAATCCGATGATGTGCGCGCGCAGCTATTAACGCTTTCACAAACTCTAAGCAAGCAGCGCTTGCGTTTTGCCAAGGGCACACTGAGCACGCGCAGCACGCTAGAGGCGCTCAAGCCTGACACTTTTGATCATTTGATTGTGCTCGGTGATCCCAGCCTGCCGATTCAACAGGCCGATGCCAACACGCTGATTACGCTACTGCATTTGCGCAAAATCGCGGATGCCAAAGGCGTCAAATTAAGCATCGTGTCCGAGATGCAAGACATACGCAATCGCGCCCTGGCACAAGTGGCGCGCGCCGACGACTTCATCGTAAGCGATAAGCTGGTCAGTTTGATGCTGTCCCAGCTTTCTGAAAACAAAAAGCTGGACGCGGTGTTCAAACAATTGTTTAGCGCGGCGGGCTCAGAAATATGCATTCGGCCCGTGCGTAATTACGTCAAAACCGGCTTGGGCATGAGCTTTTACACCGTGATGGAAGCCGCTGCGCGAAAAAATGAAACCGCGATTGGCTACCGCCGCCTGAAGCAAGCCGACAACAAAGAAGACGGCTTTGGCGTTCGGGTCAATCCGAAAAAATCGCTCGACGTGTTTTTTGACGAGAACGATCAGATTATTGTTTTGGCGGATGCTTAAACCCAGAAACAAGTTGGGCTCGCAATTTGCGCGAGCCCAACGGATAAAAGCGCAGTCTGTTAAACCGCGCTTGCTGCACCCTCAAATACTTATGCTGTTCGGAATTTGTGATGGCAGTTGGAACGGGTAGGGCATCGGGCGGGTTTTGTTACGGCGCCGGATTTCAATTTCGATCAAGGCCAGCTGCTCTTGGAAATCAGCGACTAAGGGCTGGATTTTAGGGTCAGTAAAATACGGCGTGCGTGCGTTCGCTTCGTAATGCCCGAAGGTGTCGTATTGCACGCTGCTGAGCAGGAACTCGAAGGAGAATGTATACAGCGACACATCCAACGGCGGATACCACGCTAGGCAGTCCTGATCTGATTTCAAAACCGTGGAGCGGGTGGGTGGCGCGCTATAGATCGTGCCGGCGACGCCGGGCATGTAGGACATCAGCGGGTACTGCGCGTAATTGACGGAGGCGTGTTGCGGGCCTGCGGTATAAATAATTTGCGCGATCAGTTCGATTAGATAATCCAGGCTATCCAAGCGCTGCGGCCAGTGTGGGTCGCCGGTCTGTTTAAGGCCGTTCAAGCCTTTAAAGTTCGCATACACCGGCGAAACCAGCTCATTGATAAAACCCTGCAGTTCGCTGTCATCAATGACGTCTTGATCATCGCGATAGTAGCTGTGCAGGTACTTAGCGACGAATTCCCGCGTCGCTTTCCACAGTAATCGTGTGTCATCGCGGAAGGGAAATACCGGCAGTTTTTCGACGCCGCGCAGCTGAAACACCTGATCAGGATTATTTTCATCCCAACGCCAAGCACTGTGCGCATTCGCCAGCAGTGCGCGGGTTGATTCGATCGATGGCCCGACGTTGGTAGCGACGACGCCGCCTGGAATGATCAGGCTGTGCAGGGCATCGTCATTAATATTGATGGTGAAGCGAAAATGCGGAATCAATAGTTTTAATATCGGATGCTGATCTGCCAACTGCCGCCGCGCGGCAACCACCATCGGCTCGATGGTTAAATGACAATCACCTAAGTGCGCAATGGTTTCGTGCTGCATCGCGGTGACGGCGTTGAAAATGTATTTCGCGATACGCCATTTCAGGCCATTCGCATCGTTCGCATCCGCCGCGTCATTCGGAGTGAAAATCGGTGCGGTTTCGGCATCAAAACGCTGCGCCAATTGGATTGCAATCGGTTGCAATACGCCCTCAGTGCCGGGCGGATAGCCTGCTGGCGGTGTAGGGTTCCAATAAAACAAAGCGATTGGGGCGCACAGAAAGCGTTGCTCGCCCATGAGGGCGTCTGCGGTGGCGCCTGCAAACGCGGAAAAATCGCAAACATACAAACGATTGCGCCGCACCGCATCGTTCAAGCTGACGCCGGCATCTGCCAAAACCGCCTGCAGAATTTTGTCAGTGATTGGGAGTTTTGCCTGCAGCTCGGATAGCACCACGGCTTTGCTGCCACTGACGGATTCCAACACCACGCCGCGCAAGTTCGTGGTGTTGAAGCCAGCAATCTGCAAATGCGCAAAAAACCAGTCCTGCATACACGGCTTTTCGCCTTTGGGCATCCAGGCTTGCTGTTCAAGCTGCAACATCAATGGCTGGGGCAATACCGCAAACAGCGATTGATAATCCTCCAGTGTTTCTGCCTGTAAATAATTGCGGCCATGCGTCTCGCTCAACATGTCATACAAGGTCGACTTCAAAAACGCAGTCGGCCCGTTTACGATGAAATCTTTGAATACCGCCGCTAATCCGGTGGCCATTTTCTCGATGTCTTTGGGCAAATTGACCAGCCCCTCCATCGCCTTCGGCAGTGCCGCTAAAGCTTCTAGGCAGGCGCACAAGTCCTCATAATCACGCTTTGGATGTAGCAGGCTGAACTCTTTGCTCAGCTTTTCAATGCTTTCGCGGATACTTGCAAAGGCTGCAGTGGGCAAATCACTGTCCAGTTCGCGCTGCAGCAGGGCGACGACCACTTTTTGAAAATTCTCCGCGAGCGGCAGGAATACGCTAAGCACTTTAGCCTCGAAATCCAGGCTAAATTCTTCGCCCTTAGGCAAATCTGCCGACATCGGCACCGGCTCAAGATAGCTGCGCATATAGTTATAAGCCGTGCGCGCCAAACTGAGCTGAAACTGGCGTTGTTCGAGCTGATCCGCACTCAACTGCTGCGGCAGTGTCGGAACTTGCAGAACTTGCGGGGTAAGCAGCATCGGGATTCCTTTTGAGTGTTAATGAGTTTGACTAAAAAGTCGAAAAATAGTGAAAAATAAGGCGCGTTGACGCTAGCTTTAACGTGCAATCGTTGTCAAGCCAACTGGTTGGCGTGGGTGCACCAAACGGCGGATTTTTATGTTTATGGGCGCCGCTAGGATGACGAAGGACATCAGATCGTCATTCCCGCGCACGCGGGAATCCAGTTTTCGTAAGCTTCACAGTGAGTAAACTCGGTAATTGCACCCTGGATCCCCGCGTGCGCGAGGATGACGAAGGACATACTGTAGAACGGCGCTCACAATCCAACTGGTTGGCGTGGGTGCACCAAACGGCGGATTTTCATGTTTATGGGCGCCGCTAGGATGACGAAGGACATCAGATCGTCATTCCCGCGCACGCGGGAATCCAGTTTTCATAAGCTTCACAGTAAGTAAACTCGGTAATTGCACCCTGGATCCCCGCGTGCGCGAGGATGACGAAGGACATACTGTAGAACGGCGCTCATCAGCATTTAGTTTGAGCAAATGCGCGTTTGTACCGATACTCCAGTCATGACTTATTCCTTACCTCGGCACGCCAACGCGTGACCCAAAAAAATCGTTTATTTGAAGCCGCATCAAGGTGCCTGAGCGCGGGTGCACATTTAGCGCTGCTGCCAAATCGGGTGCTGGAGCTTCCCGGCGTGACGCTTCCGGCAGCAAGCCCAGACGAAGCCACTATTCCAGGCCTGCGCGGTTTGCTAGGCGTGCTGGGCGTGGCGCAAACACCGGCATCTTTGCGGGCACAGGCATTTGCTGGGCAGTCGATGCCGTTTGAGATCGCGCCCGAGCATTTTTATGTCGCGCTCGAGCTGTGCTACTGGCAAGTTGAAATGGGCGGCGCGCGCTGGATGGCGCACGGCGAGCGGCTAGATTTGGCGGCGGCGGAACGCACGGAAATCACCGCTGCGCTTGCCAGTTTATTTGCCACGCCGGATGCAAAACTAACTGCGCACAGCAATGGTGAACTCAGTCTTTTGTGTGACGCAACGACACCAAAAGTGCAATCAATTTTCCCGGATGAAGCCTTGGGCAGTGAGCTGAAAAACCTGCTGCCCACGCCTAAGGTGTGGCAACGCTATCTCAATGAAGCGCAGATGCTGCTGGCGGATTTGCCGGTCAACCGCGCGCGTTCGGCGCGGGGCGCGGTGGTGGTGAACAGCGTGTGGTTTTGGGGTGCGCACGCGGTAGGTACTGAATCCAAGCCGCTCGCGTTTAACTACCATGGCAATGATGCGATTTTGCAAACGCTGAGTTCGCCTGCGGCAGCAAATGCAATTCAAATTGATGACTATCGCGCGCTATTTGGCGCAGAGTTAGCCTCAGCAGTTGAGCAGCTGCCGCGCACCGCAAAACTGTGGTTAAACGATGGTCGCGTGTTTCAAGAATGCCCGCGCGCTGGCTTTTTGCAGCGCTTATGGCAAGCAATCGCTGCGAAAGTACAGGCGCGTCGATCTTGAAAGTAGTCGTTCGCGCTTTGCCGCCAGAATTTCAACCGGGCGCGTTGCGGGCACCCGAATTTAGTCGAGTTTGGTCAAGTAACCTGAATCGTTTGCTAAATATTTAGGTGCATTTCGCAGCGCGATATTCCAACACCAGTACATTCGCTATTTGCGCAAACCATTGTGCCAACTTGGATAAAATTGATAAAACACCAATTTTTTCTGCAAAATGCTTATTTATTGTGCTATTTGCGCACAAAAACGCGCTTGGTTTCTGAATTTTAGCCATTCTTTAACTTGCATGCTCTGGCTGGGCCTGAGTAGCCTTCGCCAAATTTTACAAAATGCAGGCGATTTATGACATTTTCCGCTCACCTCTCACCGCTCACCGCTCAACGCTCACCGCTCACGAAATTTACAGCGGGTAGTATTTTCCAATCCAGGTATGAGCCTGAGCAAAGCAAAAATCAAGGTTCGATTTGTTGAGTTGCTGGCGTTAAAGATCAGAGTGTAGCGCGCGCCTGGGAATTTGCTGTGGCCCGAGTGGAAGCGGGGTCAAGGGCGCG
>JANNYA010000258.1:0-14378 GCA_031409855.1 Rhodanobacteraceae bacterium
ACCGGCTGACTTTTTATTTATTGCACTCATGAATTAGTCTGCCTTTTTCAATTCAATAACGACCATGGTGGCGGCCAAAAAGGCACCGATCACGGCCAAGAAAAATACGATATCGCGCAAATCCAGCACGCCCTTGGCGATCGAATTAAAGTGCGTGATAAAGCCTAAGCCAGCGGCTGTTTCAACCAGCCAACCCTCGCCACCAAACACTTGAATCAAGCCGAAAAATAGGAAGAACAGGCCGACTACGACGGTCAAAACAAAGGCGATGACTTGCGAACGGGTAACCGCACTCATACACGCGCCGATCGATAAAAACGCACCCGCCATTAACCAGGAACCAATATAGCTGGCTAGAATTACGCCGTTATCTGGCTCGCCCAAATAATTCACCAAAAACCACATCGGAAAAGTCAACACTAAGGCGACACCGGCAAACACCCAGGCGGCGAGGAATTTGGCCATCACTGCATCGCGCAGGGTCACCGGTAGCGTTAGCAAAAGCTCGATCGTGCCCGAGTTGCGCTCTTCCGCCCACATGCGCATCGCAATCGCGGGCATGAGCACTAAATACAGCCACGGGTGGAAGCTGAAAAAGCCCATCAAGCTGGCTTGGCCGGACTCAAACCAACGGCCGATCCAAAAGGTCAGCAGGCCGGAAAGCAGCAAGAAAATCACCAAAAATACGTAGGCGACGGGCGTGGCGAAATAGCTGGACAATTCGCGCTTGAAAATAGTTTTGATCGCGCTCATGAGCGGGCTCCTGACTTAGCCGTCGTTACGCCAGTAAAATTGGTAATCGTGCGAAATACCTCGTCCATACGCCCACGTTCCAGCGCCAGATCGTGCACGATGAAGTTTTGGCTTTGAATCAAAGTAGTGATAGGAGTGAAAATCGACGCGCCGCTTTTGGCAATTGCCGTCAAGCTGCCATCGCGCCCGGTTTCCACTGCTTGCACACCAGCAAGGGCTTCGAGTGCGGCTTTCACCACCTCAATATTGTCGGCGCGCAGGCTGACCGCACCGTGATAGCGCGAGCGCGCCTCCAGTTTTTCCGGCGTCTCATCCGCCAACAACTTGCCGCCCGCGATAATGATCGCGCGCGTGCACACGGCGTGTACTTCTTCCAAAATGTGCGTAGACACAATAATCAGCTTGTCTTTCGCCATGCCGCTAATCAAATTGCGTACTTCGTCTTTTTGATTCGGATCTAAACCATCCGTAGGCTCGTCCAAAATCAGCACTTTCGGGTCGTGCAAAATGGCTTGCGCGATGCCGACACGGCGCTTAAAGCCTTTGGATAGTGTTTCAATCGGTTGCTCCAACACTTTTTGCAGGCCTAATTGCTCCACTACCGTGCCGATGCGGGCTTTTTTCTTAGGCCCGTCCATTTGGCGCAAGTCGCCGATGAAATTCAGAAAGCGATTCGGCGTCATCTCGCCATAGGCCGGCGCACCTTCCGGCAAATAGCCCAGCGCCTGCTTCGCCTGCATCGGCGCTTGTTCGATATCGAAGCCAGCCACTTTCACACTGCCGCTGGTGGGCGATAAAAAACCGGCGATCATTTTCATGGTGGTGGACTTTCCAGCGCCATTGGGGCCTAGAAAACCCAGCACTTCGCCGGCGGCAACGCTGAAACTTAAATCGTCCACAGCCAGAAAACCGCCGTAGCGTTTGGTTAAATTTTGAATCTCGATCATGGGTTTATCTCAGTCATGGGATCTGCAACTCCAAGGTGTGAAGGTCAAAGTAAAGGTAAAAATTTGAGCGCGCAGCTTATGCAGCGCGAAATTTTTTGCAAGTTAAACCGGCGCAATGACAAATGCCATTTAGAAAAGTTCTGGCTTCTTCAAAAAGCCATTTCGCCGAAAAAGTCGGCATGCACGACCAACTTGATTCGCACAAGAGGTGTACGACCAACTAAATTAGGCACCGCTCGCTGGGTTTTTTACTTCAACCTCAGTACCCATTGGGCACAATTCGCATAGCAGCTCGAATTCCTCGGCACCCTGACCCGGAATTACTAGACCAACCTGAGACAACTTTCCGGGTGCATCAGCAAATTCGACGGACTTAATTGGCAGGCTCCAAAACAGGCCACCATCCAGCATAACCAGCACATTCATTCCCGGCACTATATTCCCAGCACTGACTCGGTCCACGATAACGACGTAATTCCGACTGCGAAGTGCGAAGACACTCGCAATTTCAAATTTTGCTGATGCTTCCATGGCGCCTTTTAGCATTACTGGTAGCCAATTTCCTCAATGTCAGCAGCAAGATCCGCAATTGAAATGTCAGGATTTAGGCGCTTGATTAAAGTGTTTGTCAGTGGCGTGTGACTATAAATGGCAGCAACGTCTTTTAATGAAATGTCACACTCATAGTAATCAGAGGCGAACTCGACATATTGCGCGGGATCGCCTTTTAATATGGACAAAAGGTCAATAGAACCATCTGCATCATGGATGCTGGGAAGGCTTACCTGGCCCCGCGACCACGCGGGGTCTGTAATGCCGCGCCAAAAGCAGAATGTGCTGTTTTTGGTATCAAACGCTGGCTCGTTTAGAAAATTGGCATGAAACACAAACGGCAAACTGTTGAAGATGCCGTTGGCGGGTTTACCAACTTCAAATATTTCGGATTCGTGGGCAAGCCCATGAAGTGCCGCACCCGCTGAACAAAAAAGAATGAACCAATGGTCGCCAAAGCCATTGCGCATGGATGCCATTAATTCGTTTTTTGCCCATGCAGAATCGAACGAGTAGTAGCGTGACTCCCACTCTGGGCAAACAATGGCGTCAAGCATTGCAAGTGCGCGAGTTAACTTGATCAAAGATGCGATATCAGCTAGCAAAGCAATGTCTAAGGTAGGTTTCATGGTTGTAATGGCTCAACATTGAAATCAGCCAGCATGCGGCCCGAAAACGAATGGTAGCCCGATACCGTCGAATGCGGCAGGGTCCGAAGCGCATCCTCGATGCGGTTGCTTGATCCTATGTTTTTACAATAAACTAAGTTAACTTAGTCCATAGGTTCAATATGCAAACGATTAATATCCACGAGGCGAAAACGCATTTGTCGCGCCTGATCGATATGGCTGCGGCAGGTGAGGCTTTTATCATTGCAAAAGCCGGAAAACCGATGGTCAAGGTGACGTCTTTGGTCGATACGGTACCCACGGGGGCACGTCCACTTGGCTTTATGGCGGGTCAAATGCTGGTGCCTGACGATTTTGACGCCATGGGTGCGCACGAGATAGCAGCACTTTTTAGCGGCACATGAAGCTCTTGCTGGATACTCACGTATTGCTTTGGGTGGTCAATACCCCAGAGCGGATACCTGCGGCCGCGCACGCCATGATTGCGTCGATGGATAATGCGGTTTACTTCAGCGTCGTCAATCTGTGGGAAATTACCCTGAAAGCGCAATTGCAGCGCGCCGATTTTCGCGTCGATGCGCGCGCGCTGCGCACGGCCTTGTTGAAAGCTGGTTATCAAGAGCTTGACGTTAAAAGTGAGCACGTTTTTCAGCTCAGCCACTTGGCGGATATCCACAAAGATCCGTTTGACCGCATGTTAATCGCGCAAGCGCTCAGTGAATCCATGCTGTTGCTGACCATGGATGCACAGATTGCCAAGTACCCAGCACCGGTGCGGAAATTCTGATCGCCGCCTAGTCCAAGGAAAAAAACATACGCACTAAAGCACTAGGCTTGTGCACTCAATAATTTTGCCGCTACGCTGCGCGCTTCGCCACTGCCAATAAACGTCGCCATGCAGCTAAACCACGGTAACTTAAACATCAATGCCCCGGATATTGACGGCACCACCACGATTTTGACACCCGCAGCGTTGGATTTTCTGAGTGCATTGATTACCAAATTTGAGGCCGAACGCGGGGTGTTGTTGGCGCGGAGACAAGCGCGTCAACAACGTCTAAACGCCGGTGAGTTACCCGATTTCTTGGTGGAAACGGCAGGGATTCGTGCCGGGGATTGGAAAGTAGCGCCTATTCCCGCTGATTTAGCCGACCGCCGCGTCGAAATTACCGGCCCGGTGGATCGTAAAATGGTGATTAACGCGCTGAATTCCGGCGCGAAAGTATTCATGGCGGACTTTGAAGACTCGAACGCGCCGAGTTGGCGCAATGTCATCGAAGGTCAGCTCAATATGATCGCGGCAGTGCGCCGCACGATCAGCTATCAAAGCCCGGAAGGCAAAAGCTATCAGCTCAATCCAAGCATCGCCACCCTGATGGTGCGCCCGCGCGGCTGGCATTTGGACGAAGCGCATATTAGCTATCAAGGCAAAGCCGTCAGCGGCGCGCTGTTTGATTTTGGTCTTTTCCTGTTTCACAACGCCAAAGAAGCGCTGGCGCGTGGCACCGGCGCGTATTTTTATTTGCCGAAACTGGAATCACACTTAGAAGCGCGGCTGTGGAATCAGGTGATGGATTTTTCTGAAGCGTATTTGGGCCTAGCCCATGGTTCAAGCAAATGCACCGTCTTGATTGAAACCATCTTGGCCGCCTTTGAGATGGACGAAATTTTGTTTGAGCTGAAAGATCACATCGTCGGCTTAAATTGCGGCCGCTGGGACTATATTTTTAGCTACATTCGCGCCTTTCAAAACGATGCCAGCCGGGTCTTGCCGGAGCGCGCACAGGTCACGATGGCGGGCGGTTTTTTACGCGCCTATTCGCAATTGCTGATTCAAACCTGCCACCGGCGCGGCGCATTTGCGATGGGCGGCATGGCGGCGCAAATTCCGATTAAAAATAACGAGGCAGCGAACACTATCGCACTGAATAAAGTGCGCGCCGACAAAGAACGCGAAGCCAGTGACGGCCATGATGGCACCTGGGTCGCGCACCCGGCGTTAGTGCCGATTGCGCAAGCGATTTTTGATCAGCATATGCCTGGACCAAATCAGCTCAGCAAATTGCGCAGCGAGGTCAAAGTCAGCAGCATCGATTTGCTGGCAGCACCGGCGGGCAGCATTACTGAAACGGGTTTGCGCAATAACATCAATGTCGGCCTGCAGTATTTGGCCGCATGGTTTGGCGGCTCCGGCTGCGTGCCGATCCACAATCTAATGGAAGACGCCGCCACCGCCGAAATCAGCCGCGCCCAGCTTTGGCACTGGCACAAACATCAGGCGAAACTGGACGATGGCCGCAGTATCGATCGCAGCTTGATTGAAACCCTACTTATCGCTGAGCGCGCTGCGGTTGACGCCAACAATGTGCTGAAAATTCCAGCGGCAGATTTAGACTTAGCGCAATCGATGTTGACGACATTGATCTTCGGCACCGAATTCCCGAATTTCTTGACGTTGGCGGCGTATCAAGAACTGGTGGCGCGGGAGCTGGCAATCGCAGTTTAAGCTAGCTCGACATTTCCCAGACTAGGAATTGCTTGGACTTTTAATCCAAGCTCAACGATTCCGGCAATATCGCTTCAACCGCATGCAGCACGGTACGCTTCCTAATCAGTTTTTGCGCCAGTTCAATGTCCGGGCTGAGCAAACGATCCCGCGCCATGAAGCTCAAGCCCGCTTCGCGCACCACGCTCAAGGCGCGCAGGGCGACTGGACTGGGTTTGACGGCGCTTAGCTTACGCAAGTCGGCCTGCAGGCGTTTCACGTCCGCAGCCAACAATTCGGTATCAGCGGGCTTTACTGGGGATACATTGCGGATTTTGCTGCGCAGCCCCTGCACGCCAATATTGGTCGCCAAACTTGCCGCCGCATCTAAGATTTGCATGCGATATTCCAAGGCCTGCAACGCCGTCATTAACTCCAACGCCAATACCGATTCCAGCTGTTCCACCATCGCCAAGGCATGGCGCGCATCGTTGGTGCCCATCGATACATGATCTTCAGCGTTCGCACTGGTGGGCACCGAATACACACAAGCCGGATTCGCGCGCGATGCTAGGTCATTAACAATACTGGCGGCGGTATATTGCACGATCATCAGGCCCGAATCGGTGCCATCTTCATTGCCAATTAGAAATGGCGGCAGGCCGTCATTAGTCGCCGGGTCCACCAATTTATTGAGCCGCCGCTCGCTAATTGAGGCCAAAACCGGCATCGCGCACTTGAGCTGCGCCAACGCCAACGCCAGCGGCATGCCGTGGAAATTCCCCGCAGACAGCACGCGCACCACATCCGAATCTGGCGCGCCGGGAAAGATCAGCGGGTTATCAGTTACCGCGTTGAGCTCAATATCCATCACCCGACAGACATGCAAAAAGCTGTCTTTCACCGCGCCATGCACCTGCGGTACGCAGCGCAGGCTGTAGGCGTCTTGCGGTTGAAACTTCTTGCCGCCGCGAAACGGTAGGTTAGTAGCAAAAAAGCCTTCGCGGCCTTCGCGTTCGCTTTGCAAAACATAGTCCCAGCGGATATCAAAGGTGCGCTGGCGCGCTTGCCCCTCCGCCCAAGATTTCGGCCCCCACGGGCTAAATCGCGGCACCCGGTGATAGGCAATATCGACAAAGCCCGAACCCGCGGTCAGCGCGCGTATATTTGCCGCAGTCGCAACTTGGCCTGGATGCGGGCGTAGCGCATGTGCGCGTGCATCAAAGGCATCCGAGCGGCCACAAAACGCCTCCAGCGTCAGCGCAGCGTTGATATCCGCCTGCTTGAGCGCGGCTTCAAAACGATCTAGCGTCAGCACCGCCATCGCCAACATTTGCGTGGTGCCGTTATTCAAGGCCAAGCCTTCTTTGCAGCTCAAGCGCACCGGCGATAGATCAAATTTATCCAACACCGTGCTGGCTGGCAGACGCTCGCCTTTGAAGATCACTTCGCCTAGGCCCAAAAGCGGTAGCGCCAAATGCGATAGCGGCGCTAAATCACCGCTGGCACCGACTGAGCCCAGTTCCGGTACGACCGGCGTAATGCCGAAATTCAGCAGCGCCAGCATCAGCTTGAGCACGCGCGTGCGGATGCCGGAATGCCCGCCCAACAGCGTGTTAAGGCGAATCACCAGCATCGCACGCGCCACTTCCACCGGCAGCGGCGTGCCGACACAAACCGCGTGGCTAACGATTAGATTATGTTGCAATTCTTCGATCAGGCTCAGTCGTGATGGTTCGCCGGGCGCAACACTCGCGTTTTCCGCGTCGCTTAACTCGGCATTTTGCTCACTGCGCAGGCGATCCGCCGCTAGCAAACGATCCGCGTTCGAGCCGAAGCCGGTGGTAACCCCATACAAAGGTACGCCGCGCTTCAGTTCAGCTTCCAGAAACTTTGCCGCTTTGGTGACCCGGCGCAACGCGTTCGGTGCCAATTCGACCGGGCGGCCGCGATACGCGACATCCAACACCGCCCGGCGGGTAAGGCGTGCGCCGTCCAGAATCAGCGGGCGCTGTTTGCGCGGTTTGGGTGTGGCAGCGGCAGGTTTATCGCCAGCGGCCTTGGGCTCAGCAGACTTTTGCGCGGCGCTCACGGTTCGTTTGGCCGGGCTTTTGGCTACGCTTGGGCCTTTGGCCGCGTTCGAGCTTTTGGCAGCAGTCTTGCCAGCTGCTTTGGGCGCTGCGGGTTTCAAGACCGCACTGCCTTGGAGTTATTCGCGTACGCCAGCGTAATAAATTTCAACATGATTTTAGTGCCCTCGTAAACTGCTACGGATAAGCCGGGGGCCTATGAGCAGGGGCGCTAAGTGTAGGCAAGCGCACGCGGCTTGGTAAGTCATTTGGGGCAGTTATGTGAAAGTAAAAACGGCGGTTTGGGACTTCTTAAACCCTTACCGCCAAGCCTTTAAGCGCCTGCGCCGCCTCAATTTCCACGCGCAAGGTCTTTACCAAATCACTGCGTGGCACTTCGAACTGCTCTTCTTTGCGCAAGTCTTTCACCATGACGACGTTTTTAGCTAGCTCGTCGGAACCGGCAATTACGGCAAAGTGGATGCCGGATTTACTGGCGTACTTCAGCTGCTTGCCGAGTTTTGCTGACTCCAAATGCAGCTCGGTATTAATGCCGGCGCTGCGCAAAGTGCTGGCAAGTTCCAAATACAGTGGCATCAACGCTTCGTCCATTTGTGTAATCAGCACCTGCACGGTGGAATCCGCCACACCAATCAGGCCGGCTTCGCGCAATTGCCAGAATAGCCGCGTCACGCCAATCGAAATACCAACGCCGGGCAGCTTGCTTTTGCTGTAATGACTGGCGAGGTTTTCATAACGCCCGCCGGAGCATACGCTGCCAATTTCCGGGTGATTGTTGAGCGTGGTTTCATAGACGGTGCCGGTGTAGTAGTCCAAACCGCGTGCGATCGAGAAATTGAGCGCGTAGTGGGTTTCGCTGACGCCCATGGCCTTCACCGCACCCAACACTTCGCGCAGTTCGGCGATGCCCGCGCTTAATTCGTCATTTTCCGCACCACTGGCAAGCGTGTCCAACATCGCACTTGCCTGTGCGTGGTTTGTTGAACGCTGACTGGTAAACGCCAAAATCTCTGTAATGATATCCGCTGCCAAGGCAAAACCGTCGCCCGCCAGTGTTTCACGCACTTTATCGGCACCGCGTTTGTCTAATTTATCGACTTCGCGCAGCACCAAGCCCTGCTGTTCGCCATCGGCAATGCCAAGCCGGGCAAAAAAGCCGCGCAGCAGCCTGCGGTTATTAAACTGCACGGTAAAGGGGCCTACTTTCAGCTCCTTAAACACGCCGACAATCACGGCGACGATCTCGGCGTCAAAGCGCACGGACAGAGTGTCTTTGCCGATCACATCGACATCGGCCTGATAGAACTCGCGAAAACGCCCGCGCTGGGCGCGTTCACCGCGATAAACGCGCTGAATTTGATAGCGGCGAAAGGGGAAACTTAAATCGTGCTCATGCTCGGCGACGTAGCGGGCGAGTGGCACGGTTAAATCAAAACGCAGAGCGAGTTTGGCGTCAGCGTCCTTCTCCAGCGCACCGGTGGACTGCACAAAATACACCTGACGCTCGGTTTCGCCGCCTGATTTAGTTAACAACACATCCGCAAGCTCAAATACCGGTGTTTCTACCGGCAAAAAGCCAAAACGCTCGTAGTTGCGCCGAATCGTGTCGAGCATTGATTGAAACGCGATTTGATCGAGCGGCAGTAGCTCCATCGTGCCGGGCGGCGTGCGGGGTTTGGTGATAGTGATTGACATGATGGTTGCCTAGAACAATTAGCGCCTGAGTTTAGGCAAGCTGGGGCGAGTTGGTAAGTAGCGCGATACTGCCGAATGCCGCGTTGTCGGATTTAATTTTTAGTTGGAATACAAGTTTTGACGCGAGCATTCAAAATGCTATTTTTCTGACCCGTTGGGCGCAAGCGGCTCGCACGATTCGTTTGTTGAGACGCAGACTGCCGCAGGCCGACTTTGCCCGCCGTTTGCCGCCACCTCGATAACCTCCAGATTCCACTTCAAATGTCCATCTGAGTTTGGTGTAACAAAGTACCAACCCCAAAAGACAACGGCCTCTCCATTTGTAATCGATAACGGCTGCATTGGATCGACAGGAAAAAAATTCTTATCGTTAACACCAGACTTAGCCCTTATGACAAAGCCGGTTTTACGTCGAGTACCCTTGATAGTCGCCGTCGAGGAAACGGTAATGTGCACAAACCCAACGCCAGTGCAGCTATCTTCAGGATCAGCTGACAAACTTCCAATAAGTTTTGCTGACTTTATGACGGGGGGGTTGGTCGGCGTCCCAGCAAGTAGGGCGCCGTGACGCGCAATAAATGGCTTGGGCACAACGAGACTGCAAGCAAAAACATTGGCTGAAAAGATCATAAGTAACGTTGCAAATTTCACTCGGCTTCCAACGATTTAATAAGCCGCAATGCAGCGCAGAAGCGACAGTGTAAGCCAAAATCGCCGAACGCCGCGTTGTTGGCAGGAATTTTTAGTTTGGCACCGCTGCTTGCATGGCCGCCGTACTCGTCCAGTAATGTGAAGCAACGCTCGGTCGCTTCGATGAGCTGATCTCCTGTAGCCGTTGCGTCGTAGCCTTCCCATCGAATCGTGCGGGGATCAAGACCCAGAGTGATTGCCAATATCATATTGGCCCAGCCGGCTGTCGATTCGTAGAAGCCGAAGCGCTTAGCGACCCAGTTGTGAAAACCCTGGAACGAAGGCTCGGATTTATCCTCAAGGCCTGCGTGGCTCATTGCCAGCATGTAACCCCAAAGGAAAACCAAGAGCTTCTCCGGCGAAGGATCACCGATGTACATGCCCGGCCTTCGACGGACGATGTCTATTGCTGTATAGATACTGAACTCGCCAGAGGGCATGATGCGGTACCTAACGATTTAATAAGCCGCAATGCGGCGCAGAAGCGGCAGTGTAAGCCAAAATCGCCGAACGCCGCGTTGTTGGCTTAATCAACTAGTTTGGCTACATTTTTGAAGGGCACGCTCATGGTGCGCGCTGACAGCCGAGACAAGATCGCAGAAGCTCGCATGACTCTGGCGTGTGTCGCTAACAGTGCAATTCGGGGCCCAGTAAACCACGGGGTACTCCAGTCCGGGCTGGTGGGTGATGACCAGGCACCAAAGGCACCAGAAGAAATCTTCCATGAAGTTCTCGGAAATGAATACCAGGTGCTCGGGCGCAGGCGGACTCTCAGCTACGCTTCCAGCTACCAGGGCAACCGCCGTTTTAAAAACCTTGCGGCCAACGCACCTGATGATGCCAAACGCCAATGGCTCCGCGCGTTTTGCTTTAACGCAGCGGCAATTTCTAGGTCTGTTTTTGACTCTACTTTGGCCTTAAGCATGCCAGCAACATCGCTAAGTTGAGTCGTTTCAAATGCCGCTCTGGGCTTAAGCAATAAACCAGCACCAGTATCAATAACTATTAACTCTAGACCAGCCTGCCACTGATTAGAGCGACGCAGAGCCATCGGAATGATGACTTGCCCTTTACTTGAAAGTGTCGTGGTTTCCATTATGGCCTGAAAAAGTAAGCGCAAAGTAAGACGAAATCTAAGCTAGCAATCTTCATTGCTGATGTCAAAGCGCACGCGTAGCCAACGGCAAGCCTGCGACGCTATGATTCAGCCCAGACCCAGGCCTTGGATTGCAAAAAATGAAACTGCTTATTTGGACGCGCGCTGGCTTAGCGCTTCTGGTTCTATTGGCTTTAAGCGCCTGTACCAGCACGAATAATCGGCGCGCCGACAATATGAAGGCCGATGCAAAAATTGGCGCGGGCAAAACCGTGGTGATACTTGAGGCTGATGTCGAGCTGTCGGAACTATTAGCGGGCGGCGTTGAGGAGCCGCGTGTAGACTGGACAAAATCGGCTGAGGCGAATATCAACAGCGCCATTGAGCAAGATTTGCAAGGCCGATCGACCAAACTTGTACCGCGTAATCGGTCGTTAGCGGCGGCGGACAAAGCGCAGTTAAAGCAGCTTGAGCTATTGACGCAAACGGTCGGGTTTTCAATCGTGCGCTACCAGCTGTCGCCGTACTACACCCTGCCAACCAAAAAAGCAGGCTTCGACTGGACGGTTGGCCCGAACGTAAAGTTAATGAAAGCGGCCTATGGCGCGGATTATGCGATGGTGACTTTGGTGCGTGATAGTTACGCCAGCGGTGGCCGTAAAGCAATGGCAGTGCTAGGAATTTTGGCGTCGGCCGCCACCGGCGTTAGCGTTGGTGTGTCGACTGGTCAGCGCTTTGGCTATACGCTGCTGTTGGATTTGGCAACCGGCAAGATCATTTGGGCCAACTTTATGGCGTCTGAAACCGGGGATTTGCGCAATCCGGAAGATGCGAAGAAAGTGGTGCGCTCAATGTTGGCTGGGATGCCATTGTAATGCGCATGCTTGCGTTATTGCTCTGCCTGTATTTGTCTGGCTGCGCCAGCACCCAAGTCGCCGACGTGCAGCCCGGACATAGAAGTCAAAACAAAGACTTGGATGAAGCTGGGCTTTGGTTTGCCATGGATCGCGCCGAGAAAACCGTTGCCGCCGCACCTGAGCGCATCACGGATATGGCGCTGCAAAACTATTTGAATGCCTTGAGCTGTAAATTGGCCGCCGATTTGTGCGGCGATATTCGCATCTATCTGATTCGCCAGCCGTATTTGAACGCGTTCATGGCCCCGAACGGCATGATGGTGATTTTCACCGGTACCTTGGCCCGCGCGGAAAACGAGGCCCAGCTTGCGTTTGTGATGGCGCATGAGATTGGCCACTATCGCGGCCGGCATTCCTTAGAAAACTGGCGGCATATGAAAAACGTCAGCAATTTGATGACCGGCATCGGCACTTTGACAGCCGGCACGGGCGTTGGCGTCGTTGCGGCCCTGGGGGCCTATGCCAATTTGGCGTCCTTTTCGCGCGACCAAGAGCGCGAGGCGGATGCGCTTGGCTTTCAGGCCTTACAAGCGGCAAAGCTGGATTTAGTCGCGCCTGGGCTGTTGTGGAGCGCGGCGTATGAAGAGGAAAAGGTCAACCCGAAAGGCTTGCTCAGCGGTGTGTTTGCCTCACACCCAGCGACGACCGAGCGGCGTGACCGGCTCAAAAAGTTGGCACAAGATATCGCACCGGCGGCCCTTGGTGACTCCGGTGCCGAACGTTTTCGTACCTTGATTGCACCTTACCGCAGCGCATGGCTTGGTGATGAGCTGGCGCGGCGCAACTACGCGCAAAGCGAAGTGATGCTGGCACGGCTGGCAGCGATTCCATGGGATTTGGGCACGGTAAAAAACTTCCAGGGCGAGCTTTATCGTAAACGCGCCCAGCCCGGTGATTTAGCGCGCGCCGCAAGCGCCTATCAAGCCGCGTTGCGTGAACCGGGTGTAAGTCCCAGTACTTTCCGCGATTTGGGTACCACCCTTAAACGCCTAGGCAACAACGCGGCGGCGCTTGACGCGTTTCGCGAATATTTAAAACGTGCGCCAAAAGCGGACGATGCCGCCATGATTCGGAGTTATCTCAATGCGAAATAAGCCTATTAAATATTTATTTGCCGCCGCGTTGACCTTGTCGCTGGCGAGCTGCAGCGTGACGCCCATCGTTGAGCCCGGCGTCGCGGTGCAGATCAAAGACTTGAGCCTAAACAGTAGCTTGCGTTGGAACCAGTTTGGCGATTCGCGCATGCGGCTGTGGACGATTGACGGCGCCATGCTCAATGATTTGCGCATTTTTGCCGACATCAAAGCCGGTGAGCATGTGTTTTTAGCGGCCAAAGGCCGGGTTGAGCGGCGCGGTGAGGGCCTGCTATTTCGCGCCGATATGAGTGAGCTTGAGGTGCAAGAGCTGCTCGTCGATGCGCTAAAACGCTACGACGCGGTGAATGTCAGCGCCAGTGGTTTACGCCCCGCCAAGCTAGGCAACCGCGCCGGCTTTCGCTTTGAGCTGAGTTTTGAGAGTGGCTCCGGCTTGTCCTTGGGCAATCGCGGCGGGCTGAAATATAAGGCCATGGTGTTGGCGGAAACGCAAGGCGGCACCTTGAGCTATCTTTATTTTGACGCGCCAGCGGAGTTCTATTTCGAGCGGGATAAAGCCGCGGTCGAGCAAATTTTTGCCACGATAGCCGCACCGTAATTCAATGTCTAAGAAAGCAAGCGCTGATGAATTTATTCAGCCCTGTGCGCTGCAATGCCAGGGCGTGATGCTAGAACCCTTGGGCTTAGCACACCTTTCTGGGGTCATGGAAGCCGCCGCCGATGGCAAACTTTGGCAGTTGCGCTTTACCAGCGTGCCCGAGCCGCAAAACACACAAAGCTATATCGAAAATGCGCTGAGCGGCCGCGCCAGTGGTGATCGCTTTCACTTTGCCGTGATTGAGGCGGACACCGGCAAAGTCATCGGCTGCACCAGCTATCACGATATTTTGCCGAATGCGCGCCGCGTCGATATTGGCTGGACCTGGTATGCCAAACGGGTACAGCGCACGCACGTCAATACCGCCTGTAAATGGCTACTGATGACGCACGCGTTTGACACACTGGATTGCCTGACCGTTGGCTGGCGCACCAGCAACGTCAATTTCGCCTCACAAAAAGCGATTGAACGCCTGGGTGCGAAAAAAGATGGCGTGATTCGTGGCAATGTCGTTGGCCGCGATGGCAGCATTCGCGACACCGTAATGTATAGCGTTAGCCAACAAGAATGGCGCATGGGCATACGCGCGCACGTGGCTTGGTTATTGCGGGATGCGGGTGGCTAAAAATATATTTTCGCAAACTGTCGAGATCGTGCACGCTTGTACGTCGTAGTTACGCAATACCCACCTACTTAAGGAGTACGCGATGCAATACATGCTTTTGATTTACAGCAACGAAAACGACGATCAAAACCAAACGCCTGAGCAGCTGCAAAAAATGTACGCTGACTACGGCACTTTTACCCAAGAACTGATTCAAGCCGGGGTGAT
>JANNYA010000259.1:0-2926 GCA_031409855.1 Rhodanobacteraceae bacterium
CTACTGCTATGACCTTAACGGCAATAACACCGAAGTCAGAAAGAATGGCAGCGTGATCCGAACCATCGTCTACACCGGTTTTGATTTAGCGGAAAGCATTGTTCGGGACGAGCTGACGCCCGAAGGCCGTATCCAAGCGCAGGTGAGCTTTAAGTACGGCACAGATCGCGGCATGTTTAAGCGCGTCGATGGTGGCACCGGCGGCAGTGGTTCGAATTGCGCATCACCAGACGGCATGTTTTGCAGTCGCTTTGAAGATGGCGAACAGCCTGTCACCACCGGCACGGCCAGCAAAACCACCTATTACGTCGGCAATGTCGAGTTTATTCGGGAAGGTATCACTGACAAAATTAAGCGCTACATTGGCAATTATTTGGTGATTACCATGATCGGCAACAACACACCGAAGTTCGAATATTTGCTGCGCGACAGTTTGGGTTCGATTGACACGATTGCGAGCGAAACCGGCGTGCTGAAATCAAGGCAATCGTTTAATGCACACGGACAGCGTCGTACTGCTGCCACAACAGTTGTTGGCAGCTGGAACGTTTTGAATCCGCTACAAATTTCACTGTTTAACACGTCCACAACAACTCAAGGCTATACCGGCCACGAACAGCTGGATGGTGTCGGGCTAATCCACATGGGGGCACGGCTCTACGACCCGGAATTGGGGCGGTTTATTCAGGCGGATGATTTTGTTGAGCCGGAGGCAACGCAGGGTTTGAATCGCTATTCGTATGTTTTGAATAACCCGTTGAGTGCGACCGATCCGACGGGAAATTTTAGTTTGCGGCAAGGGCTCGCGCTTGTGGTGGCGGTGGTGGCGGCTTATTTCGGTCAATATTGGTTGACAGAAAAAATGTTGGGCTATGCCTTTCTAACCGTGGTCGCAGGCGGCTTTCTCAGCGGCGCGATTGCCACCGGCACCCTAAAAGGCGCGCTTTGGGGTGCGGCCAGCGCGGCTGCATTCTTTGGTATTGGTTCGTACTTTCAAAACGTCGCCGGTATCAATGCCGAAGCCATCAAAAACGGAAGCAAGGCGCTGAACTTGATGAAGTCGGGACTTACGAGCGGGCAGACTCTTGCGAAAATTGCTGCACATGCCGGGGCTGGCGGCACTTTAAGTGTGTTGCAGGGTGGCAAATTTGGGCATGGTTTTGTCGCGGCGGGGTTTACGGAGGCTTTGAGTCCGGCGGTTGGACAGTTTGGGGAAGGCACGGACTTTGGTTCGATTTTGGCGCGCACAGCGACAAGTGCGGCGATTGGGGGAACGGCGAGCAAGTTATCGGGTGGTTCGTTTGCTAATGGGGCGAAGACTGGGGCGTTTCAACAACTGTTTGGTGAGTTTATCGACCCAAGTAGCACTGATGAAGAGGGCGATTCAGAACTCGGTAAGCCGATGGCGGCTGGCGCAGATGGATTCAGCGCGTCAAATTTTGAGGACTCATATGATTTGAGTGGACTCAGGCGTGGTGAGGGAGCGTACCAATCGCAATTCAAGCATTTTAATGAGTCCGAGACTTACGACGTCATTGGTCATGGCAGTGGCAATACGAGGATGTGGTTCAATGGACGCACTATTGGCGCGCCACGCTTGGCTGAACTCGTTACAGCCGACAAGAATTTTACAGACAGGCCAAGGCATGTAAATCTTCATGTATGCAACGCTGGCAGAGGGCTAAATCCTCTAGCCCGTCGGCTAGCGAATATATTAGGCGTGCCAGTGTCTGGGCCAACTAGACTTGGACTCATCACAAAGCAAGGTAATTATCGCCCGCAATCACCAGGGGTGCAAAAATGGTTTGTGCCAGATTCTTGGCTTGGAGGATATTAAAAATGAAACTCACTAAACGCCGATTTGCTTTCAAACTATATGAATATCTTCTGTTCACATGTAGTTTGATGTCAGCGAGCACCGCCATTTTGGCGGCACCATTGTCCAATCGTGCTGATATCGCCAGCGCGCTTGCTTCCGCAACGAAAGTTGTGATGTATTCGCTAGAGCCAGGAGAAGCAGGCGCACGTGATCCCGATGGCGTATGCGTGGGTTTGTGCTATTACGGTTGGCCGGTGCTGGGGCAAGTTGAAATCTCACGGCGCTCCCGCCTAATTGGACAGGTGACTTCTTGGTTGAAAAACCCAGACCCTGAAGAGAAGGCGCTGTGCTTTGATCCGCGTCATGGCTTAAGGGTCATAACGACAGAAGCGGCTATTGATTTTGTCGTTTGTTTCGAGTGCGAAGGCGTCGAAATTTACGTAAATTCTAAACCCGTTGATGTATCTCTGCACCCCAACAATATTCAACGCGACTGGGATCGATTGCTCAAGAAAGCTGGAGTTCTGCTTGCGGAGCCTTATTCGGATTAAAGTGCTATCGCACCGCATGCAAGTGCGGCGCGAGCGCTATCACGACTCGAATAATTTAGTCAGCAATCGCACCTTTGAAGAAAACACTGGGCGCTTGGCCGCGATCACCACCGGCATTAATGGCAGCTTGCAAAAATGGGATTTCCGCTGGGATAAAAACGGCTCCTTAAGCGCCGATACCACCAATGGCGCGGATTGGAAGGAAACTTTCATCTATGACAAGCTAGATCGGCTGACCACGGTCAAGCAAGTGCGCAGCAACGGCTTTGTTACAAACCTCGACACCCTGACGCTCGGGTACGATCAACTCGGCAATATCACCAGTAAAACCGGCACCGGCATTGCCAATATCGGCAGCTACCAATACAAAACCTTTGAAGCCGGTTGCGCCAATCAAGCGGGGCCGCACGCGGCCAGCTTGGTGAATGGCAAAAGCTACTGCTATGACCTTAACGGCAATAACACCGAAGTCAGAAAGAATGGCAGCGTGATCCGAACCATCGTCTACACCGGTTTTGATTTAGCGGAAAGCATTGTTCGGGACGAGCTGACGCCC
>JANNYA010000260.1:0-12057 GCA_031409855.1 Rhodanobacteraceae bacterium
GATGCCGGGAGGCGGCCAGATATTGTTTACTTCCGATCGTGGTGGAAGGCCACAGGTATATCGCATGAACGCCGATGGCTCCAATGTGCAGCGCATCACTTTTGAAGGCAGCGAAAACGCGCGTGCTTCGGTCAGTGCAGACGGCAAAAAAATTGCGGTTGCGCAAGGGCAAAGTAACGTCTATCACATCGCCATGATTGATCGTGAACGTGGCGAGCCTGGTCAAGTGAGCACCGTGTCCTATGGTCGCCTGGATGAATGCCCAAGCTTTGCGCCCAACGGCAGCATGATTCTTTACGCCGCGCGTGAAGGCGGCCGCGGCTATTTGGTCGCCAGCAGCGTCGATGGCAAAACCACGCAACGCTTGACGATTGCCGAAGGCGATGTGCGCGAACCTGCTTGGTCGCCGTTTAGAAAATAACGCTTGCGCCAAAATGTTTAAACTCGCGCATGCGGCAAAACGACTGGATCACGATGCAATCTCTAAACTACAAAGCGGTGTTGTCGGCGCTGGCTATCACTTTTACATTGATATGCTCACCTGCGGGCAGCGCTGCGAAGTGGATCAACCTAGCCGACTTACCCGGCGTGCGGGTTGCTGACAAAGCCGAGCGAGCGGGGTTTAGACAGCGTTTCGGTCATGCGCAAATCGCTTACAACTTTGAGAATGCCGGCACTCGCGTGTTAGTGCATGACGGTGATTTGCGCGTTGATGGAAATTTGGCAAATGGCGATATCGTCGTTGTTACCGGCAATTTATCCATCAGCGGCAACTATCACGACCACAAAGACAGCATTGGCGTGTTGATGGTGGCAGGCAATATACAGGTCGATAATTTGTACAGCTGGGGCGCGCTGTATGTCGGCAAAGACTTAAACGCGAAAGGCCTGGTTCTGACGGTCTATAACGACTTTACTTTTGAAGTAGAAGGCAAAGTTAACGCGCGTGTGCTGGTGGTGAGTGACAAAAGTGGCGGCTATACGCTAGGCACTACCAAGGCTGAAATTAGCGACAATGCCAAAGCTAAGCAGCGCGGAATGGCCTTGCGCAGCCTGCTGCCGAAGTTTTTTACCAACCCCAACGAGCTTGAGCGCGAAGCCGGCGATGCGCTGAGTTATGACTACTTGGAATTCGACGATGACATGGCGGAAAAGCTGATTGACAGCGCTGAACCGCTGTTTCGTGCCCAAATGGCGCCAGCCACATTGATTGCCGATAGCGAGCTTGCCTTGGCGCCAGATACTCCGGTCAAAACCTTGCTAACGCTGCTGCCGCGCGATCCGCTGCTGGCCCAGTTAGTGGCTTCAAATCCTGAACTTCACACGGCGCTACACGCGTCGCTGTTGGCGTTAAATGACCCGATCGTCAACGAGTGGCTGGCGATCAACGCACCGCAAGCGACACTTGGCAAGCTCAATGATTCAGCACTGACACAAGCCGTTGCCGAGCGCTTGATTGCCGATGGCAAGCCGAGTGCGGCAGTAATTGCACGATTTGCTGCCTCGAAAAATGCAGGCGTTCGCGGCGTGCTAGCGGGCGGGCCAGAGCTCGACGCCAAGCTTGCCAATCAGCTGGCGAATGACCCCGACTCTGGCGTGCGTTTTCACGCCGTACGCGAGCAGCGCTATTTGCTCAGCGCTGAAACCATTGCTGCGCGGGTCGTCGATGCTGACCCATTTGTGCGCGATGTGATCGCGCATGTTTCGCTGACGTTTGCCCAATCCAAAGCGCTAGTTCCCAATTTGAGCGGCGATGGCGTGATCTATTTCGCTGAAAGCTTGCAAAAGCAGGTGATTGGGGCCCAGCCTAGCCTGATGAGCATGGAGGAGCGCCTAGCGATTGCGGAAATTCTGCTGAAAACAGCAAAGCTTGCCGATGTCAAAGACGCCTATTTGGTGTTGCCAGAGCCGCAGCAGCTTGCGCTATTTGATGCTCTGATTAAAGTCGAGCGAATGGATATCGGGCACGTGGCTGAAAACACCCGCAGCGTTGCTGTCATGCAAAAAATTGCGGATTTAGCGATGGCAAATTCGCAAGCCATTCCCGAAGACTTGGCTAAAAATCCGCGCTTACCGCTGAACTTGCAACGTTTGATTTTTCAACAGGCCAAAGCCTCGGGTAAGAAAGCCGACGACGATTATGCCAGCCACCCGGTTGACACCCTGGCTGAGCTGCTCGCGCAAGATTCGATGGATCAGTCGCTGGTTGACGCCGCTGTAGCGCTTGCGATCACGCGTGACGAGCTGCAAGATGACTCTGGCGGCATCCACCACGCATTGTTTGGACGCAAGCTATCACCCGCAAATCTAGCCAGCGTAGATAAAGTTGCGCGCGGCAGCGAAGACTGGTCATTGATTTTGCTGCGTCAGCCGCATGCCACGCCTGAGCAACTGCGCACGGCATTGCCACGCTGGTATGAAGATAACGCCGAACTGCATACCGAGCTAAAAGCGCAAAACTCGAAGACCGGCGCGGCATTTTTAGCCGCTTTAGCGAAAGCCAAAAGCCCGGAATTGCGCGAAGTAGCGGCAATAAATTTCACCACGCCAGCCGAAAGTCTTACGCAGTTAGTCGATGATGCGAATGATGACGTTGCACGCGCCGCGCGCACCAACCCAAACTTGCCACGCGCTCAGCGTTTTGATGCCGCCAAAGCGCTGGTCGGATCTGATATTGGCTATTTGAGCTACTTTGCATTCACCGCAGTTGAGCTGAGAGCGCTGATGTCCGAGCTGCCCGAAGGCGCGCTCAAACGAGAGGCGCTGGTACTATTAGCGCGCTAGCCCCTCGGAGAGTTCACATGTCACCTATACACAAGCTTGCTTTCGTAGTTCTCATCTCGCTGTCTGTCAGCCTGCAACCCGCACTAGCTGCGCATAACGACCCCAAAGACGTGGCGGAAATTCGTGAAGTTGTTGAAGAGTTCCGTACATCAATCATCAACAGAGACAAGAAAACTTTCGTCAACCTGTTTTTCTCTGATAACCCTGCACATGTGACTTGGCAGCTCGTAGACGATGACGAGCGGGTTGCTCGGCTCAAGAAACTCGTACCCGAAGTGCGCCGTGTGGTTAGGTGGCCAGAGAACAACTACTTGACCATGATCGATGGGACCAACAAGGCTGGTTCAGAACCGAGTGAGGAAGTATTTCGGGACATAGTCATAGACACGGACGGCGAGATTGCTTCCGTGAATTTTGACTACTCTTTCTTGCTCGATAAGAAAGAAGAGCATTGGGGGCGTGAGATGTGGCACCTGGTCCGCGCCGACGAGGGTTGGAAGATCATCTCAGTGATATGGTCGCAGAGAGATCCTGTATCCAAATAAGCAGTGGCGGCTAACCCTTAGGCTTGAAATGACACCTACGGTGCGTCAAGCTCACCCACTAGCTTGGCAAAAGTTGCGTGAGGTTTGATTTGATGCGACACCGCTGCCCAGATTGCACGCGCCTCCTCCGCTTGACCCAGCTTTTTCAAGCTCAAAGCCTGATACGCCCGAAACATTGAAACTGCACCCTGGGTCACGGCACTTTGCACAGGAAAACCCTCACATGCATAGTGAAACTGGCGCAATGCAAATTTGTGTTCACCCTTCGCCGCCTGCAAAAGACCGCGTGCAAAATGGTAATAGCCTTGCGCTAAGGCTGAAAGCTCGGTGCTTGAATGTTTCAGTAACAGCGTCTCCGCGCGCTCGATTTGACCGCCCTCACGCAACAGCATAACTGCAAGATCTAGCTCCACCATGCTCGGGTTCGCGCTGAGTGGTAACAAGCGCTCACTGACACTTACGAACGCGTCGTTATCACCGCCAGCGCAATGGATCAACGCCAGCCCAGACAAATAGGCGGACTCATCAACATGCGCACGTTGTTCGCACCAAAGCGCAAGCGCTGCGCTTAATTCCCCCTTGTGCGCTAATAATTTCGCCTGCTCTAACACTTTCATCGGCTCGGCGATTCCGCGCATGAACCACCGATGCTGCAAAAATCGCTGCGATTGCTGCCAATTTCCAGAATTTTTAAAGTGATAGTAACGCTCATACAAATGCACAGGTACGACCATTTTTAGACAAGTGTAAACAACGACTACGAATACGCCAAAGCTCAGATAGTCCATTGTGGTGAATTCTGGGCCTTGCCAAAGATTCCACAGTGCCCAAGCGAATGCCGGGCCCCAAAACACTGCGGCGTTCAAGACCAGGCCGAGCAAGTTTCGCGCGGGTGAGCGTTCTAGTGAATTTCGTACCGCCTTGGCATACAGTGCAGCATCTTGAATAGGCAGCTGCAAATCGAATGCTTCGGCTAAAATTTTGACCTCCTCGAAGCCCTGAGCACGCAACTGACGAGTGGCATTGACGCCGCTGGTGGCAAGTACGGTACCAAACATTGGCTTTCCCGATTTTTCAGCTTGATAAGGAAACTCACTAGCGCCTTTGGGCGTAGCGCTTGTCGCTGCATTTTCTTGCGGGTAAGCAAGCATGTCATTTAGATACACCTGCGCACGCACCGGACGCGTCAGTTGTGCATGCATGATTTTGCGCTCTGCCTCGGGCAGCGCCGCATTGGCAAGCTGATAGGCAGCCATGATCGGCAGGTCTTGATCCAAGTGCTGCTGCAGCAATCGCCTAAAGTTGCTGTCCGCGCGCTCAAGCAAGTCTTGTGCTCGCACGCCCGCATGCACGATTTCAAGCGTAGCTTCGATCCGTTCCCAAGCCACAATATCAAGCGTCTGCAGCCGCTTAAATTGATCAAGCAAAGACTCGTGCAGGTTTGTGTTGATATCTTCGCATACAGACGCATGGGCAAGCCGCAATTTGTCCTCCGCGACATTTGGATGCAATTTAGCCAATGCGGCAATGCCGTTATTGGGATCTAGCAGCGGCAGTTTGCTGATCAAAAGATCATCGGCAAATGCGGCATAGGCGCGCTCAATCAATTGCACGCACTGCGCTTGACCTAAATCTAAAAGGGGCAGATCGCCAATTTCGGCTTTAAGCGCATCGTAGGCTTGCGAAAGCGAAGCATCGGGTGCGAGTCCGTGCCATACAAAGCTTTCGCGCGCCACACTGAGCGGATCGATCGTGCTGCATGCGTAAAGCTTTTTGTTCGTGCTTAACGCACAAACAATCCAAGGAGTCGCTGCGCCCAATTCGCCAACAAGCAGTACAAAACGACCTAATTTACCCAGTCGAAATTCACCCGAATTAAAATGCAAATTGGTAACCGCAACGCAGCCCATTTGCACAGCTTCAAGCCAAAATGCCTGGATGTCGGTGTTTTCAATTGCGCTCGAAGTGGCCCGCAGTCGCAGACGGGCGGGCGGCAGTGGCGGTGCCAATGCATTGATTGCGCCCGCGTGCGCAACCGAGGCAAGAATTGTGCGTTTAAACCAAAAAAACGCGATGACTAGCAACACAACAACAGCAAGAATTATCGCCAAAGCGATTTTAAGCACTAGCCACATAGCGGCCCCCTGGTTTTAAAGACGATGACAAACGGGAATGATTCAATTCAATTCCCGTTGCGATTCACTTACTAAAGTCTTGCGGGAAGACGACACTGCGAAACTACCTGCCGCTAAAAAACTAGCGTAGGCATTGAAAGTTGCAATCGTCTTTTACCGGCTTACAAGTCGCGCGCGAGCGGCACGAGAACACGTAATCAACCATCCGTCAAAGCCTGCGGTACGAAGGGCTTGGATAGCGATGCCTGCATTTTTGTCGACGTCACTTCTGGGGCGGGTTCGCCCGGATACATATTCAAGCGTTCACCAGAGGGCAGCTTGAATGTGTAGAACGGCGGGGATTCGTTTTCACCAACCATTTTATAGAACACGGGTATAACGACGCTGCCGCCCTGCGCAACGCCGCCTACTTTTTCAACAAAAAATTTCATACTGCGCGCGTAGCGCAGTGCGGATCGTGCGAAATCTGCGTGCACTTTAGGCTGAGCTGTATCGACATGCGCATCGGTAACAGCGCCGTTTGCGTCATAGCTGACTTGGACAATGACTTTCGCCTCATGCCCCCAGCGCATCAAGTTTTCAGGGTAAATCGGGTGGTTTCGGCGATTCGGTACGGGCATCGTCGACACCGAAACATCGTGCAATGAAAATAGCGTTTGCTTATTTTTCAGATCACTTTCGGCGCGCAATTTCATCAGCAACATGGAATGCGTCCGCGCTGGTTTGTCGTTCAAAAGCCCAACCTGAAGCAAATTAGGGGCACGAATCTTTGCGATCAATACTTGCTCGAGTGTGGCACCGAGTTTGGGCCCGACAAACTTGATGTCGCTGACCTTGCCATTGGACTCAATGACGATTTCTGCGAAGGCGTAGGTGTTAAAAACCGTGGGCGCTGGCGCTTTCGCGACGGCAGACAGGCTAATTGCTAAGGCGAAGCACACGGCAATCCACTTAGTCATTACAAACACTCCAGATTTAAAATTTAAGCACAATTATAATTCATTGAACTCAAAATTAGCACGCACAAACTATTATTTGTGTTTTATCGATCAGTTTAATTCAGCTGCATCCAATTAGCGCGCGGGTGTACCTTGGTCGCCGTTTAGGAAATAACGACTGCATGAATCGGTGCAGCTACAAGCTGCGCCGATTGTAGAGGCGAATAAATCGCGCCTAATTCTCAACGCGGAATCAAATTGGGCACAGCCTTGCACGCAAAATAAAACGCCACAGACAGTCGCGGCGTTAGGTTTGCCTCGTTACTTTTTACTTTTTACTTTTTGGCTTGGATTCTTCAAGAATGAAGGTAATTTTCATGGTGACGCGGTATTCCACGATTTTATTTTTTTCAACGACTACTTTTTGTTCGGCGACCCAGCCACCGGTGATGCCCTTGATCGTTTCACCCGCGCGTGCAATGCCATTTTGAGCGGCGTCTTCGAAGCTCTTAGTGGATCCTGCGCTGATTTCGATAATTTTTGCGACCGACATTGTTTGCTCCGTATAGTTGTAGCACCCGATTGAATGCGTAGCGAAGTATAGACTGGGGTTGAATCGCATACCTACTGCGCAACGATGGTGAAGCACAAATTTGCAGAAAGACGCGTTACCCTTAGGCCATGCCTAGAAAAACCCAAGAAAAGTACAAAGCCGCCGCTAATGCCGCGCCGAAAAAAACTAAACACGTGCACCGCGAAGACGACCCACGACTGAGCAAAGAGCCCGCGCCCGAGCCAAATCGGCGCGGCGCAAGCAAGACTCCTTACGCCGGGCCTGAGCGCGCGAGCAATACCAAGCCGAGATTTGCACCCTTTCCAGCAGCGAAGGCCGTGTCGGCGCAATTCGAAAAAACCAAGCCAGCCAAGGCGAGCTTTGCCAAGTCCAATGTGGCCAAGCCTGCGCAAACCGACCCTTATGCCGCGCGCGAAGCGGCTAAATATGCGCAGCCGATCGCCAGTCGTGAATCAATTTTGGCGTATCTATCCAGCTCGGCCCAAGTGTTAACCATTGAAGCCATCGCGGATCACTTCAAACTTTTCAGCGAATCAGACCGTGACGCACTCGATAAACGCGTCAATGCAATGTTGCGCGACGGGCAATTACTGCTCAATCGCCGTGGCGGCCTAGCGGTCGCGGAAAAAGCTGATCTAATTCCCGGAACGATTATCGCCAACGCGGATGGCTTTGGCTTTTTACGCCGGGATGACGGCGCGGGCGAAGATGTGTTTTTAGCGCCCGCACAAATGAAACAGGTGCTACACGGTGACCGTGCTTTGATTTCAGTGACCGGCGAAGATCGTCGTGGCCGCGCGGAAGGCATGATTGTCAACGTGTTGGAGCGGCGCTCGCCGAAAATTGTCGGGCGCTATTTAGAAGAAGCGCTATTTGGCGTGGTGGCACCGGATGACCGCCGTATTCACCAAGATATCCAAATTCCACGCGGTGCAACGGGTGGCGCGAAGCCTGGCGATGTTGTGGTGGCAGAAATCACCGAGCAACCGAGTGCGCACCGCCCACCGATTGGGCGCATTGTTAAAGTATTTGGCAGTGATTTAGGGCCGCAGCACGCAATTGATTTGGCGATTGAAAGCTTTGATCTGCCGAAAGAGTTCCCGCAAGCCGTTGGTGTCGAAACCAGCGCGATTTCGGATACGGTTGAGCCGTGGCAAATGACGGATCGCGTCGATATTCGGCATTTGCCGTTGGTAACAATTGACGGCGAAGATGCGCGCGATTTTGACGATGCGGTGTATTGCGAGCCGACAAAATCCGGTGGCTTCAAGCTGATCGTGGCGATTGCCGATGTCGCAAGCTATGTCAAAATTGGCAGCGCGCTTGATATTGAAGCGCTAAACCGCTCGACCAGCGTTTATTTCCCAGCGCGCGTGATTCCGATGTTGCCGGAAAAGCTTAGCAACGGCGTGTGCTCGTTAAAACCGGAAGTGGATCGCTTGTGCTTAGTCTGCGAAATGTTGATCGACAGCGCGGGCGTCACCAAACGCAGTAAGTTTTATCCAGCAGTGATGAAATCACATCAGCGCTTGACCTACACGCTCGCCTGGCACGCCTTGCGGCCGAAATCCGCTGAGGCACAGGAAAATCAGGAGAGTTCTTTGGCGCGTGAGCGCGTTGCCAAGGTTTTGCCGCAGCTGCAACACCTGTACGCGCTGTATCAAGTGCTTGATGCGGCGCGCCATGCGCGCGGCGCGATTGAATTTGAGGGCGTTGAAGTTAAATTCAATTTCGATGAAGCTGGCTTAGTGCACATGGTTGGGCGCTATGAACGCAACGATGCTCACAAGCTGATCGAGGAATGCATGATCGCGGCGAATGTCGCAGCGGCGAAATTCATTTCCAAAGCGAAAATCCCGGCGCTGTATCGCAGCCACGCCAGCCCGCCAGAAATGCGCTACGACGACGCGCGCAAATTTCTTGCTGAACTTGGCGTCAGCATGCCGAGTTACGATGATCTAACGCCCGCGCTAGTGACAGCAGCGCTGCGCAAAGCACGCACTCGCCCAGATCGCGCGCTGATTGAAGCGGTTTTGCTGCGCACGCAAAGTTTGGCGGTGTACTCAGCGCTCAGCGACGGCCATTTCGGCTTAGCGCTATCAGCGTATGCACACTTCACCTCGCCGATTCGCCGCTACCCAGATTTGCTCGTGCATCGCGCGATTTACTATGCCTTGAGCGAAGGCACGCCTGAGAAATACACGTATAGCCCCGAGAAAATGATCGAGTTGGGCAAAACCTGCTCGATGCGGGAACGGCGTGCGGATGAAGCCAGCCGCGACGTCAACGAGCGGCTGAAATGCGCGTATTTGGAACGCCATATTGGCGAAGATTTCGACGGTATCGTCACCGGCGTGACCAGCTTTGGTGCTTTCGTAGAACTCAACGACAACCGCATCAGCGGCATGGTGCACGTCACGCAAATGCCGAACGATTACTACCACTATGACCAGAGCCGCATGCGCCTGTGGGGCGAACGCTCACGCGCGGGCATACGCTTGACCGATCAGGTGCGAATTAAGGTGCTGCGTGTCGATGCGATTGAGCGAAAAATCGACTTCAAGCTGATCAGTGAATTGAGCCCAGTACCGGCAAAAGAGTTGAGTATGGGTAAAAGCCCGCACCGCACCGAAAAAGGCGTTAAAGGCGGTTTTGCTGATCGTGCAGGTAGCTCGAAACGGGATCGCAGGCGGTGAGTGCAGCCCTGAGCCTACTGTCATGAGCCAAGACTGGATGTATGGCATTAATGCCGTCGAAGGCCAATTAACGACCGACGCTGGCCGTGTGTTGGAATTATTGATTGACGCGGGCAGCCGCAATACGCGTTTAGATGAACTGGTAGCACTGGCGGCAAAAGCGGGCATACGCGCGCAAAAAGTAAGCGCCAGCGAAATCGCGAAAAAATGCGACAGTGATCGCCATCAGGGTGTGGCGCTGAAATACAAGATGGCGGAATTACTGAGCGAATCAGCGCTGACCGGCTTAGCCCAACGCGCTGGCGTCAGCGCGCTGTTTTTGGTGCTCGATAACATTCAAGACCCGCACAATCTGGGCGCGTGCATACGTTCCGCCGCCGCTGTGGGGGCTACCGCCGTGGTATTTCCGAAGGACAAATCAGCGGGCTTGACCGCTGTTGCGCACCGAGCAAGTGCGGGCACAGCGGCATTAGTGCCGATTGTGCAAGTCACCAATTTAGCGCGCGCGCTGGAGTTTTTGAAAGAAGCGGGCGTGTGGTGTTACGGCGCTGCGGGTGAGACCAATAATCTAATCTATCAAACCGATCTAAAAGGCCCGGTGGCGCTGGTACTGGGCAACGAAGGCGATGGATTACGCCGCTTAACCCGGGATCGCTGCGATGGCCTAGTCAAAATTCCGATGGTGCCGGGCGTAGAAAGTTTGAATGTTTCGGTCGCTGCTGGGGTTATGCTGTTTGAAGTGGTGCGGCAGCGATTGGGCTGAACCATAGTCAGGTGAAACTGTGCTCGTCATAGCGAGTTTTCAGCCCTAAAGCGGCTGTTGAGAGACCATGAACGTTGGCGCAGAATTGCGGTGTTCGAGCAGCGTAGCCGTTTGCAGTTTGGTGCGAAAGTGCCCGTTTGCGAGGTTGGTTCTGGTCACGACAGATGTAGAGATTGGCGAGCTTTGCTCGAAGAGTAAAGTTTCCCGTTGGAGAGGGTTTTTTGTTTTTTCGTGATCGGGCTTGGACATTTTTCTAGGAGATTGAAATGTCAAAGTTAGAGATCTTGGATTGGAAGGCCACGTTTGTTGACGTTGGCAGCGAGCGCATGCATGTGTCGATTGGCGGCGGTGAAGTGAAGGTGTTCATGACGTTTACGAGTGATCTGGAGCGCTTACGAGACTGGCTGAAATCAGAAGGCGTGAGCAGCGTTGCGATGGAAGCGACTGGGGTGTACTGGATGCCACTATATGCCCTGTTGGAAGCCAGTAGCATTGACGTGCGGATGGTGGATGGTCGTCAGATTCGCCGCGCTCCTGGGCGCAAGAGCGACATGCAGGACAGTCAATGGGGCGCGACGCTACATGCGCATGGTTTACTGCGTTCGGGATTTGTGCCGACAGCGGATATCCGACGGTTACAAGATTACGTTCGCTTGCGCTGCGATCACATTACGAGTGCAGGCGCGCACGTGCAGCACATGCAAAAAGCGATGGAACAATATCAAACTGCACTCGGTGATTAGCGATCTCACAGGAGTCAGTGGCTTGGCCGTGGTGAGCGCAATTTTAGGCGGTGAGCGTAATCCTGAGTCGTTGCTTAGGCTGTGTCACGGTCAAATCCGAAAGAACAAAGCCGATTTGATACGCGAGTCTCTGCGCGGGACGTGGACGCCAGAGCATCTATTCGCACTGCGGCAGGCGTTTGAAAGTTGGGAGCACTACCAGCGCCAAATTGCCCAATGTGATCAAGAGATCGCCAAACTGCTGCCTTCGCCGGACGAAGACGATCCTGGCCCCAAACGGTTCAGCTCACCGGGTCGCAATGCGCCGGAGATTGATCAGTTGCGCGGCATGATGCGCGTCATGTGTGGTCATCAAGATTTGACTCAGCTACCAACGTTTACCGAGTACAGCGTACTGCAGTTGATCGCTGAAACCGGCACAGATTTAACAAGATGGCCTACCGAACATCACTTTGCGTCGTGGGCAGGGCTTGCCCCTGGCAGTAAGCAAAGCGGAAAACGTAATGGTAAGGTCAAACAACGACGCAATAAAGTCGGTCGATTACTGTGTGTCATGGCTCGGAGTTTGGCGCGGAGCAAATACATTGCTTTAGGCGCTTACTATCGGCGGCTAGCCGCAAGACGCTCTAAGCCTGTGGCGATCATTGCGGTTGCCCGAAAACTCGCGACGTTGATGTGGCGTACGATGGTGAAAGGACTTGAGTATGCAGAACAAGGAATTGAGCACTATCAACAAAAAATTGAGTCACAGAAGCTAAAAACCGCCCAGCGCTTGGCAAAAGAACTAGGATTGGAACTTCACCAACGACCGGAACTGGCCTAGAATTTGAAAACCACCTTTAATTAAATCAATAACTTACAGTTTTAGTTCATGGAGAG
>JANNYA010000261.1:0-12999 GCA_031409855.1 Rhodanobacteraceae bacterium
CGAAGCTTCGTTCAACGCGGCTTTGCCGAGCTCAAACCAAAAAGTGATTTTCAAGAGGCGATTAAGCGAATTTTGAATTACGATGCGGGTCTAATTGAGCTTGCGCTTGCGCGGCTAAATGAAGTGGTACGAATTGATTTGAAATCATGTTTTTAGTCGACAACCCAAAATTGAACTCATTGACGCGAGGCCATAGTGACCGACACGCTTTTTAGCTTTGCCGAAGAAACCCAAATCGCTGGTGAGCCGTGGAACATCCTAATTGTGGATGACGAGCCAGGTGTGCATGACGTAACCAAGCTAGTGCTGGGCAATTTTCGCTTTGAACAAAGACCGCTGAAGTTTTTCCATGCCTACTCTGGTGCAGAGGCAAGGGTTTTGTTGCGCGATACGCCCGATCTGGCGCTGGTTTTGCTTGACGTCGTCATGGAGCACGAGACGGCGGGGCTTGATCTGGTGAAATACATCCGATCTGAACTAGAAAATAATTTTATTCGGATCGTGCTGCGTACTGGGCAACCGGGTCAGGCGCCCGAACAAGATGTTATTGCGAACTACGATATCAATGACTACAAAGACAAAACTGAGCTGACTGCGCAAAAGCTCTACACCACGCTATATGCCACGCTGCGCGCCTATCGCGATGTGATGATTATCGAGCAGCAAAAGCGTGGGCTGGAGCGTGTAATTCATGCCTCGGCGCATATTTTCAGCCATCAAAAGAATCACGAATTTGCCTCCGCCGTATTGAATCAAATTACCAGCTTACTGGGGATGCGCAAAGGCGCGCTGTATTGCAAAGTTCGTAACAGCGACGGTTCAGAACCTGAGCACTTTATCGTGGCCGCCGCAAACGGCGAATATGAAAAATATATCGACAAATTTGCCGATGTAAATTTGCCACCGCATATCGCGGAGTCGTTGCGGGCATCCTACGTGAGCCGGCAGAGCTTATTTAAGCGCGATCATTACGTTTTGTTCTTTACCGACAGCGAAAAGTCGGAAAGTTTGCTTTACGTCGGCGAGAATTGGCAATTGACCGATCTCGAATACCGTTTGGTCGAGCTTTTTTGCACCAATGTCTCAATCGCGTTTGAAAATTTGCATCTAACCCAGGAACTGTTCGATTCTCAGTTGGAAATGGTCTACATGTTGGCCGGTGCAGCGGAAACGCGCAGCAAAGAAACCGCGAACCATGTGCGTCGTGTCGGCGTGATTGCAGAGTTGCTCGGGCGTTGTTATGGCCTCGGCGAAAGTGAATGTGCACAACTGAAATTTGCAGCGCCGCTGCACGATATTGGCAAAATCGGTATTCCAGACGATATCTTGAACAAGCCTGGGCCGCACACGATCGAAGAAACCGCTGTTATGCGCACGCACGCCGATTTGGGCGCACACATGCTGGCCGGATCGCGCCGTCCGCTGATGCAGTTGGCCAGCAAAATCGCAGCGGAACATCACGAAAATTGGGACGGTTCTGGCTATCCGCTGCGCTTGAGCGGCGAAGCCATTTCGATTGCGGGGCGTATTACTGCACTGGCCGATGTGTTCGATGCGCTTGGCAGTAGGCGTTGCTATAAAAACCCTTGGTCCGACGAAGATATTCAAAATTTCATACGTGCCCAAAGCGGGGTCAAATTTGAGCCCAAGCTGGTCGAGCTTTTGATTAGTAATTGGGACGAAGCCCAGGCAATTCGAGCGGCTTTGCCGGATGAGGACTAGTTCTGGTTACGGACTAAATTCGGCCACTAATTAATTTCTACGTGGCTGATTTTGACAGCAGCCACACGCAAGGAAGTTCAAACTCACCTCTCTTCTGTAGGAGCCTTTAATGCGTTCTTTGATTTTTACTGTGTTGCTAGGAGTTTTTATGACCAATGCTGCCTCGGCCAAGTGCGCAACAACGCTTGATTTCAGTTTTCGCCCGCTTGCGGGTAAAACAGCCGTGAAATTGTGCGAAAAGCATGCGAACGAAGTATTGCTCGTCGTCAATACCGCATCCAAATGTGGCTACACCACGCAATACGAAGGTTTGGAAGCACTGCACTCAAGCTTAAAAGACAAAGGTTTTTCCGTTATTGGCTTTCCAAGCAACGAATTTGGTGGTCAGGAACCCGGCACGGAAGAACAGATTCAAGAGTTTTGCACGCTCACCTATGGCGTAAAATTCCCAATGTATGAAAAGACCAGCGTGAAAGGCGCGAGTGCCAGCCCTTTCTATCAAGGCTTGAGCAAAGCGACCGGCTCAGTGCCGGGATGGAACTTCCACAAATACCTAATCGGCGCCGACGGCACTATTCTGAAAGCCTACGCCAGTGGCGTCAAACCGAATGATGCTGGGCTCTTGGCTGATATTCAATCGGCACTTTCTGCACGTGCGAAATAGCGCAACGACAGTGCTTTTTAGAGTCTACCTATGCGGTTGAACAAGCGTAGCGCGGGTGCGTTTGCGATATTTCTTGCTGCTGCATTTTTAACAGCGGCCTTTGGTGCGATGTTTGCCCCAGGGCCGTGGTACGTCAGTTTAGCGAAGCCGGAATGGAATCCGCCTTCGTGGGTGTTTGGGCCGGTTTGGACGCTATTGTATTTTGCCAATGCGCTCGCTGCTTGGCGGGTGTGGCGCGCGGGCCATAGTAAAGTCGCGATTGTCGTTTGGTTTTTACACCTAATCCCGAATGCGCTCTGGTCGTATTTCTTCTTTGGCCTGCACCGCTTGGATTGGGCCTTGATCGACATCATTTTGTTGAATTTAGCGATTGTCGCAGTAATCGCGCTTTTTTATCGGCGTGATAAAATCGCGGGCTGGTTGATGTTGCCCTACCTCGCTTGGGTAAGCTTTGCAGGGTTCCTCAATTGGACGCTTTTTAGCCTCAATTTGCATATTTAAACGCCAAATTATGATGAAACTTTTTCATGTGGATGTTTTTTCGGCGCAGCCGTTTTTCGGTAATCCGCTGGCAGTGCTTGTGCTTGATGGCTCGGCGGTCATCAGTACTGAGCACATGCAGCGTATCGCCAACTGGTTAAACTTGTCCGAGACTACCTTTGTGCAGCCTGCGGCGGACGGTTTGAGTTATAGCGTGCGAATTTTTACGCCGAAACAAGAACTGCCGTTTGCTGGGCATCCGAGTCTGGGTAGCGCCGCTGCGTTATTTGCCGCCGGTGCATTAAGTGCTGATGCAACGCATTACATCCAGCATTGCGCTGCCGGCGCACTCGGCGTTTGGCGTGACAACCGGATTTGGTTTGTGCAAGCACCCAGTGCGACACTGACGCAGATTGATGCGAGCGCAGCGCAGGAATTGGAGCAGATTTGTCAGCTGCCGCTGAGTGGAGCTGCCCCAGCCGTCATCGCGCTCGGGCCGCGCTGGGCGGTCGCTGAGTTCAGTTCGCCAGCAGCCTTACTGGCTGCACAACCAGACTTTGCCGCCCTGGCCGCATGGAATTTGACGCACAACAATATTGGCCTGGCCGCATTTGCGCGCGGCGTTGATGCCGATGGTGAATATCTTGAGGTCCGTTGTTTTGTGCCGCTAGACGGTATTATCGAAGATCCCGTCACCGGCAGTGGCAATGCCGCCATCGCCGCGTTTTTACATATGAATCAAGCTTTTGGCAGCTTGCCTAGAAACTTTCGTGCACGCCAAGGCCGCGCGATGGGGCGCGATGGCAGGCTACAAATGCGCGTGTCTGAAGCGGGTGCAGTCGCCGTCGGTGGTGTTGTAACGCAGATATCTGCTGGTCAGCTGCTGGCGCTGCCGTCGGAATAGCACGCGCTTCGAACGCACGCTTCGAACACTGGCGCAAAAAATGCGGGGTGGCTGCTAAGTAGCGGCAATGAGTCAGACGCGGGTCTTAATGCGCCTGCATCATGCCGACAAATTGTGCGAACAAGCCTTCCACATCACGTGGGCCGGGGCTGGCTTCAGGGTGGCCTTGAAAGCTAAACGCCGGTGCGTTGGTCAATGCAATACCTTGGTTCGAGCCGTCAAACAGTGATCTGTGCGTGACGCGAATATGGCTAGGCAGGCTCGCTTCATCGACCGCAAAGCCGTGGTTTTGGCTAGAAATCATAACGCGGCCGGTAGCCAAATCCTGCACCGGATGATTCGCACCATGATGGCCAAACTTCATTTTTACGGTTTTCGCGCCGGCGGCAAGCGCAAGCAGCTGATGCCCTAAGCAGATGCCGAAAATTGGAATCTTTGCTGAAAGCAGCGTTTGGATCGCGCTGATTGCGTAATCGCAAGGCGCCGGGTCACCCGGGCCGTTACTCAAAAATACACCGTCAGGCTTGAGTGCCAATACCTCAGCGGCGCTCGTTTGCGCGGGTACGACGGTCACTTTGCAGCCATGTTGCGCGAGCAGGCGTAAGATATTTGTTTTGACGCCAAAATCGAAAGCGACGACATTGCGGGTGGCGGTGGTATTGCTGGGTAGTGACGTCGCCAGATCAAAAACACCTTCAGTGTGTTGATAACTCTGGGTGCAGCTGACGACTTTCGCCAGATCCAGCCCCGAAAGCCCGCCAAATTCACGTGCTGCTGCCAGTGCTCGTGCCGCTGCATCGGCGCTTTTCGCATCGGCACCGGCCAAAATACAGCCACTTTGCGCGCCGGTCGCCCGCAAGTGGCGTGTTAGTTTGCGCGTATCGATATCCGCAATCGCGCAAATCCCTCGCTCAATCAGATAAGAGTCTAAAGACTGCGTCATGCGCCAATTGCTGGCAAGACGCGGCAAATCCCGCACGATTAATCCAGCTGCGTAAATTTGCGCACTTTCGGCGTCATTCGGATTGACCCCGACATTCCCTATATGTGGATAAGTCAAGGTAATCAACTGGCGGCAATAGCTTGGGTCCGTCAGCATTTCTTGATAGCCAGTCATAGCGGTGTTGAAAACCACCTCGCCGACCGTCATCCCCTCGCTACCAATGCTGCGCCCGTTAAATACGCTGCCATCCGCCAACACTAAGATTGCAGGAAGTTGATTTTTTGGGCAAAAAATGTCTGCTTCGCTTGGATTCAACATAGGTGCGCCCCGAATTAAGTGCGCGAAGTGTAGGCAGCTGGCACAGTTCGGTCTAGCAAAAGCGGCGGAATAGGCTTCGTGTATAGGCTTGATGATTCAGCCAGACGGGTCAGCCAGAGGATTCAGCCAGACGGGTCAAAGTCGATAAGCTAGAAAACGCATGACGTCAGCAGTTTTTGCCATCAGCGTGGGAATTGGCCACGGTAATCGAGTTCCGCCGGCATTCAGCGCGGCCAAACCATGCGCCGCTTCATCACCGCGCATGACTTTGATGACTGCCAAAGACTCCGTATCCGCAGCGGGCAGGGCGCTTTCATGGGTGTGTAAATGCGCTTCCACTTGTCGCTCCGTTTCAGCAACAAAACCGAGCGCTGTCGTATCACTCACTTTTGCCGCCGCATAGCCCATGGCATAGGCACCCACATACCAAATGGGGCCTAACAAACTTGGCCTAGCGCCCAGCGACTGCAGGCGATTCGCACACCAGGCTAAATGATCGCCTTCTTCGCGCGCGGCGTGCAGCATCATCGATTTTGTGGCTACGCCACGCGCGGCGGCGGCATGGCCGAAATACAAAGCTTGCGCGGCGACTTCACCCGCATGGTTGACACGCATCAAACCGGCGGAATGTTGGCGTTCGGCCTCGCTCAATTTAAGTGCGTCATTCGGCGCTTTAGGCATAGTGCGGGCCTGCAAAGCACGCGGCGCCGCAAGCGTTTTCAGGGCGCGGTCAAACTCATTAATTAGTGCATCGAAGCGGGACAGTGTTTGCATTTCTATGGCGATTTAAGTTCAGAGCGCGATTTTAGCGAATTACTGCGCACGGCGCCGAGCAATCTCAAGCACTGGCGTACCAAAATAAGTGCCAGGCGTGGCTGCTCTTCAATTTTCAGTGCCAATGATCGCAGCCCACAAATCCTATACGCTCAAGCTTTAATTGACGCGGAGTAGCCATGCCACAGTCAGGCTTGCTATCAATCTGGACGCATGTGCGCGCCGCAGCAAAGTTGCTGGCGCTGCGGCGGACTACAGGTGGTATGAACCCGGCTTTGTATTTATCGGGTGTCAATTTCAAGCGAACTCTATGGCGTTTGTCGCTACTGTTGTTTTTCCCTACAAGCTGTCAAGCCAATGCTGGAATTGGTCTGTTTTTGATTGTGGTGCCCCTAATCGTCATCACTTTGCCGATCGTTGTCATTATTGAAGCGATCTATATGCGATATCGGCTCGCGTTAACTTGGCGGCGTGCATTCGGCATCTCTACGCTCGCCAATGTGATTTCAACTCTGCTCGGTGTAGTCTTTGGCATAGGAATCGATCTTGCTTTGTTCGTTTCTACCGGCTCCAGCGGCTTTGAGCCGACCAGAATCGCGGCGTCAATTATCCTGGTTCCCATGTTTTATCTGACGATACGCATCGAATACAAAGTCTGGCGTTGGCGCGACAAAACCTTGGTTGAACGCGGCTTGGCGCGGTCAGTGTTGCTAGCGCATGTGCTTTCCTATGCGCTTTTGTACGCCAGTGTTTGGTCGCATGGTTTTTTCCTCGACGAAGAGACATTGTCGGTGAAGATGCGCTTGTACCGAAAAATTGAATCGCTTGAACCTTCGCAACAAATGGTTGCTGATTTTGCCGCGCAACATCATCGACTGCCCAGGGCGGGTGAACTGAAAGATGTACAACTAGACCGAATGGGCCGTCTCAGCCTATTGTTAAACGAAGCGGCTTTACCCCAAGGATCGAAAGTTTGGATAACAGGCGAACTCGCTGACGATTTTTCAGTCCACTGGCACTGCAGCATTCAGGCACCCGATCCGCAGGTGTTGGACCGAAACTATGCCCGGCTAGGGTGCCCATCCAGCCCTAGTTTTGGTCAGCGCCGAAAACTCAGTGATGGCTTTGAATCTAAATAGTCTTAGCCAGTTCGGTAACGTTGATGGCCTTATAAGCGCGCAGCGTCGCCGCCCACAAATTCGACACCCTCGGCCTTTTAACTAAAGGAGTAAGAATGCCAAAGCTTGGATTTTTTTCCGGCTGGACCCATGCGCGGGCAGCCTTGAAGTTGTTGGGCTTGTTTGCCTGGAGCGCAATGCTGGTGCCGCCGCAGCTGCTGGTTTTGTGGCGTGTGCTAGGCAGCATCGACCCATACACCATTACCAAACTCTGGCATCGCGGGGTTTGCGCGCTGATTGGTGTGCGGGTGCAGATTAAAGGTACACCGCTTTGTGCTAGCCGCATGGTGTATGTGAGTAATCACGTTTCGCATTTTGATATTCCGGTGCTGGGCAGCGTGCTAAAAGGCTCATTCGTTGCTAAAGAAGATATGGCGCGCTGGCCTATTACTGGCTTTATGGCGCGTTTGCAGCAAACGGTGTTTATCAGTCGCGACCCGCGCGCGGGGAAGGCCGTCACGGACAGCATCGCGGCGCAATTGCGTAACGGGCGCTCGCTGATCTTGTTTCCAGAGGGAACCACCAGCGACGGCAGCGGTGTTTTGCCTTTTAAATCCAGTATTTTCGGTATTTTATTCGCAGGCGATGCTGAAATTAGCGCCATCGCGGTGCAGCCGGTGATTATTCGTGTGTTAGCCGTTGATGGCCGGGCGGTAAGCAGTCAATCTGATCGCGATGGTTATGCATTTTATGGTGATATGCATGCGGGCGCGCATGCTTGGGGTTTTTTGCGTAGCAAAGGCGCAGAGATCGAAGTGCGGTTTGTAGACGCGATAACTGCTGACGCCGCGTTGGATCGCAAAGCGCTGGCGCAACGGGCATACAGCGATGTTTGCGCGGGTTTGGCGGTTTAGCGCCGCAATATCGTTTCGAAACTTCTTCCCAATTCAATCGCAAATATGCTGACTTGGTCTTTCTGTGGGCTGATTCCATCCAAACAAAATACCCTATTCGCGGCGGGTGTGCACAGCGATTGCTGGGCAGCGGCGCGTTGGTGCGCTAATTATCAAAGCCATTGACAAATATCGGTGCCACGCTGGCATACAAGGACGCTGTGGTGGAATTATCAAATCCCACGTCGCCAAAATAGCGGAAACGGCGTGCACCCTGGGCGTTGACTTGGCCAAGAAAATCGGCGGAAGTAAGACTGCGCGGCAGCTGTTCGTAGCGATATGTGTCGCCGCGCGTATTGTCTTTCTCATACAGCGAAAGCGTTACAAACCCGACTTTAGTAAATGCAATGCCGCCGCGGTAGAGGAACCTGCGCGCGCCTTGTGCGTTCGTTTGCAGAGCCAGCGCTGCTGCGTTTTCTGATGTAGGTGCTGATTCGTATGTGTAGGTGGTTGGTGCGGCTGTGTTAAGCGAAAACAGCGATACGAAAGCGAAATTGCCCCCACCGCCATCAAAAGCAAGGTCGCCCTGATACTGATAGCCGAGCGCACCTTCGTTATTAACCAGGGCGATGAAGGCGGTGGCGTTCGTTGCTGGCGTCAGGCTTTTGTAATGGTAGGTCGAACTGTTGTTTTCTTTCACCAGTACCGAAGCGGCCACGCCACCGTAGATTTGATCACCAAAATAGCGATAGCCAAGGGCGGCCTGAGCATTCAGCTGGCTAATAAAGGCCGACGCCGTATTGGTCAGGGGAACGGTTTGATAAAGATAGGTCGTGGGTTGCGCTAACGCGCGGACGTAAATAGCGACCGTGGTTGGATTTAAAGGGTCACCAAAAGCGTTATCGCCGACAAACGAAAAACGTAACGCGCCTTCAGCATTGGCCTGCGTCAAGAATGTGGGCGTTGAAGTTGCCGGGGTTAAGGTTTTGTAATCAAACGCACTTTCGCGCAGAACTTGCGGCGCGGAAAGAAATTGCGCATGGCTACCGGTGCTGAGTAATAGGCCGACCGTTAACAGTAAAACGGTGAATAGGCGCGGAGCGCTGGAATAAAAAGTGGATGGCATGGGTAAAGATTCTCAAGCAGGGAAACAAAGGCGCTGGTGTTGCGGTCGTGTGAGTTTGTAACATTTTTGTTATTTGGTTTAATGAATTGTCGACTGCTTTCGTGCAGTTGCCTAGCTCAGGTTTGCCGATGCATGCCTGACTTGTATGGTTTAACACTCGCCGTCAGAATGGCGAACACTGCGATGGGCGACAAGAAATGGGCCGACTAACCACACACATACTAGATACCGCGAATGGTTGCCCAGGCAGCGCCATCAAAATTGAACTCTACCGACTAGACGGCGCTCAATTGACGTTGATTCACCGCACGCTGACCAACAGCGACGGCCGCTGTGATGCGCCGCTTTTGCAGGGTGATGATTATGTCAGTGGCGTCTATCAGCTGCAGTTTCACGCTGCCGCTTACTACCGCGCGCGCGGTGTCGCCCTGCAAGAACCGGCTTTTCTCGACGTGGTGGTGCTGCGTTTTGGTATAGACGCGGCGCAGTCGCACTATCACGTACCACTGCTGATTTCGCCTTATAGCTATTCGACGTATCGGGGTAGTTAGCTACGCAGGCGCGTCAGCCTATCAATAGGATAAGGGTGCCATTCAAACTGACGGGGAAACTCGGAAATTTTCGCTGATTCGAATTTAATGCGGCGGCGGCGCTCTGAGTTCGCATTCCCGCGTGCTTTTGGCGGGAATCCAGGGCGCTTGTTCTGGCGTTGCACCATTGCAATTGGCTGTACTTTGCGCAAGTGCAGGATGGATCCCCGACTAAAACATTCGGGGATGACGATCCGTCTGTTTAAATGGCACCCATAGGATAATCCGCACTTGCTTCAAATTTAATAACGTTATAGTGTTGCATTTTGATCTTGGAATCGAACATGCAATTCAATACGTCGCGCGCTTCACGAAACTTTAGAAAATGCGCGTTGGCGCTTGCCATCGCCAGCGTTTGCCAAACGGCGTTTGCTGAAGCAGCCGATCGCAGCGCGAAAAATGCCGCGAAAGAGTTAGATGCGATTATCGTTACCGCCTCGCCCTTGGGCGAGCGCGCGGATCAAACCGCCCAGCCGGTCGCGGTGGTCAGTGGCAAGCGTTTGAGCGATCTTGCCGGCGCACAAGCGGGCGGTGCGGTGGAGCATCTGCCGGGCGTGCAAGCGTCATTTTTTGGCGCGGGTGTCAGTCGCCCCATTATTCGCGGGCTGGAAGGCTCGCGCGTGCAGGTGTTGAGCAGCGGTATCGCCAGTATGGACGCGTCCACTTTTAGCCCCGATCACGCGGTATCGATTGAACCGTTTTTGGCCGATCAAATCGAAGTTCTGAAAGGCCCGGCGACCTTGTTATATGGCCCGGGCGCGATTGGCGGCGTGGTCAATATCGCCGATGGCCGTTTGCCGGAACAGGCCAGTATCGGGGCCAGCGGCCGTGCGGAGTTAGGCGGGGACACCGGCGCGAATCAAAAATTGGGTGCGGTGCGGCTGGATTTGGGTACTGAAGTGGCGTCTGGCACCTGGATGCTGCACGCCGATGGCGTGTATCGCAATCAAGATAATTACGAGGTGCCAAACCAAGATGAACCGTTGGAAGGTACGTCGCTAGAAAGCCGCAACGGTGCAATTAGCGCCAGCTATTTGGGTGATAAGGCACGTTTTGGCGTTGCACTCAGCCGCTACACCGCGCTATATGGCATTCCCGAGGCTGAAGAAGAAGAGCCAGCCGCCGCGCCAAATCGTGTGCAAGCAAAAGCGGACGAACTCGCTGGCGTCAGAATCGATCTGGTGCAAAATCGCATTGATGTAAGTGCTGCGGTGTTTGACGTGACCGAAGCCATTGAGCAAATCGAGCTGCGCTTTGGCAATAATGACTATCAACATGTCGAGCTTGAAGGCGGTGAAACCGGTACTTTATTTGATGTGCAAAGCAATTTGCTGCGCCTTGAAGCTGTGCACGCGCCGCTAATTGCTGAAGGCAAGGGCGCATTTGGCGTCACTTTCGACAGCACCGATTTCAAAGCCATTGGTGAAGAAGCGTTTGTGCCATTTACAAAAAGCAAAGGGGTAGGGCTGTTTGCGGTTGAACACATTGAAAGTGGCGCGTGGCACACCGATCTTGGCCTGCGCTTTGATCGGGCAACCATTGATTCAGCAGGCAAGGCCAAACGCCAGGATAATTTAGTCGGCTTTTCGGCCTCGGGCGCTTACGCTTTCAGTGATCGGGACGCCGATAATTATTGGGAAATAAGCGGCAATTTTGACCGCGCGCAGCGCGCGCCGGTAGCGGAAGAGTTGTTTAGCGACGGCGCGCACATTGCCACGCAGTCGTACGAAATTGGCGATCCAACCTTACGCAAAGAAAGTGCGAATAATTTCGAGCTGGGTCTGCACTATCACGGCGAAAACGCGCACGCTTCCCTGAGTGCTTACAGCAATCGCTTTGACAATTTCATTTATCAACGTTCCTCAGAGGAGGAAATTGACGGCCTACCCGTGCGTGTGTGGACGCAAGGCGATGCGCGTTTCAATGGTTTCGAGGCGCAAGCAACGATGACACTGCACCAAAGCGCCGATTTTGGTCAGCTGCAAGGCACGCTGCAAATGGATGCCGTTAATGCCAGCCTAGATTCTGGCGGCAATCTGCCGCGCATCGCTCCGCAACGCTTTGGCGCTAATTTGAACTGGGATCGGGGCGCTTGGCACGCGAATTTGAGCGTGATGCGCTACGCCAAGCAAGACGATGTCGCCGCTTTTGAAACACCGACCGATGGCTACACGCGCGTCGATTTTGATGCGACGCGTAGTTTTGCCAATGCGGACGAATCGCTGCTGGCGGAAGTTTATTTTCGCGTTCGTAATGCCACGGATCAGCTTGCGTTCGCGCACACGTCATTTTTGAAAGAATTTGCACCGTTGCCCGGACGCAATATCAGCTTTGGTGTGCGTTTGTATTGGTAGTTGCAAGCAGTGCGGTATTTACACTTGATTGGCTTGCTGTTTCTGTGCGGCTTTAACGGCTGCACAAAAACACCCTCGGCTGCGAGTTCACAATTGTCAGAGCAGACCAAGCCGGTGCCTGATCCAGGCACCTTGCGCTCAGACGAGCTGATCCTCCCATTAAATCAGCCGATCATCAGCTACACGCCAGCGCCAGCAAAACCAGGCGCAAGTGATGCGCGTGAGCTTGATTGGCTGGAATTAATGAGCAGCGAAGATCGCAAACGCCTTGAGCAAGAAGATTTATCAGTAGCGCATGACGGCGCCGAGAGTGCGTTCGGGCAGGACATGAAAAGTCGTCAAGCCCCTGGATTTGCGGCGGTGCGCACTTTTGACCAGCAGCGCATCAAAATTGCAGGCTACTTTGTGCCCTTGGAAGAAACAGACGCGGGCGAGCTTGTAGAAATTCTGTTTGTGCCTTATTACGGAGCCTGCATACACGTGCCGCCACCGCCGGCAAATCAAATCATTTACGCGAAATTGCGAAAGCCTCTGTCCGAAACGAGCATGTTTGATGCCTATTGGTTAGAGGGGACGTTGGTGGCCCAGTCGCACAAGAACGAACTCGCGGAAGTGGGCTACAGCATGAGTGATGCGTTTTTGACACTTTGGGAATAAGGATCGAGGGTTTACGCGGTCAGCTTCGGATACGGCTATCGCGTCGCTTGCGTCCAATCGACCAACGGCAAGTTTTTGATGTTGCGAAATGCATGATCGTTGCTGACTAACATTGCCCCAATGGCCAGGGCATGTGCTGCGATCAACAGATCGAGCGGCGCTAATATTGTCCCGGCGCGTTCGCATTCGGCGCGCAAAGTTCCGTAGCGCTGAGCCACTCCACGATCCCAGGGCGCGACATCGACGCGCAGCAAAAATTCATGCACTAATAAATGCAGGCGCTTTGCTTCGGGTCGCTTGGCCAAACCAAAGCTCAATTCGCCCTCGGTAATTGCTGAGATGGATAACGCGGCCATCGGAACGTTGGCGACGTGTGTTAGCACTTCTGGCTGCATTCGTATCAAAAAGCTGACGGTGTTGGTGTCTAGCAGGTAGCGTTTCATTCCTGCCACTGCG